>NZ_CP063191.1:0-330438 GCF_028609845.1 Corynebacterium heidelbergense
ATGAACGAGAACGCTTCGTCCGACCCTGCCGCGGAGTTTCCCTCCCTCTGGTACGACATTGTCACTCGGTGGACCACCGGTAACGACCCGGCTTTCCCAGCGATATCCGCTGGTCGTAGGGGAGTAGTGCGGCAGCTTCGGCCGGTTACGCTGGTGGGATCTATCGCGGTGTTCACTGTCCCTACCCCTTGGGCTAAGAGCGAAGTGGAGGACCACCTCGCCATGCCAATCCAGAACGTCCTTCACCAGGAGCTGGGCCAGCCCATCAGCATCTCGGTGTCCGTCCAGGCCAACCCATCCGAGCCACAGCGATCGGCGCAGGATTTCACCAACCCCTCCGGTAGCTCCAATCCCTCCGAGTACGCGAACTCCAGCAACCCCCGTGACCCCCGCGACTCTCGTGATCTCCGTGGTTCCGGCCCCGGTACCCACACGGGCCCAGAGCAGTTCTCGCAGCCAACCCCAGATGCGGATGCTGCCGCCCAACACGCCAGCTACTACGAGGCGCGCCGTGGGGATGACGTCGAACCCTCCCCAACCCCGCCAGCCTGGCAACACCTGGCGAACCCCACCACGGCCAGCAGCAGGCCCGGTACTGATTCGACACATTCCCCGGCTCGCCGTGTCATCCGTACCCCCGGTACCCAGGAACCGGTCCGCGACGACGAGACCATGCTGAACCGGAAGTACACCTTCGATTCTTTTGTCATCGGCAGTTCCAACCAGTTCGCCCATGCCGCCTGCTGCGCAGTCGCCGAGGCCCCGGCACGTGCGTACAACCCCCTGTTCATCTGGGGCGAGTCAGGTTTGGGGAAGACGCACCTGCTCCACGCGATCGGCCACTACGCCCGGGAGCTGCAGCCCAACATGCGGGTCCAGTACGTCTCTAGCGAGGAGCTGACGAACAACTTCATCAACTCCATCGCCTCCAACACCCGCGAAGCCTTCAAGCGCCGCTACCGCAATCTGGACATGCTCATTGTGGATGACATCCAGTTTCTCCAGGGCAAAGAATCCACGCAGGAAGAGTTCTTCCACACCTTCAACGCCCTGCACCAGGCCAACAAGCAGATCGTGCTGAGCTCGGATCGGCCCCCGCGCCAGTTAACCACCTTGGAGGATCGGCTGCGCACCCGTTTCGAGGGGGGCCTCATCACGGATGTGCAAACCCCGGACTTGGATACCCGAATCGCCATCCTGACGAAGAAAGCTCATCTGGAGAACAAGGTCCTGCCAGAGGATGTAGCCACCTTTATCGCCACCCGCTACGAGACCTCCATCCGGGAACTGGAAGGTGCTCTCATCCGCGTGACCGCCTACTGCTCGCTGAGCCGCGTACCGGTCAGCGTGGAGGCTGCCGAGGTGGCGCTGCGCAACAACATGCCCACGGGCGGGGATGTTGTCATCTCCGCGCAGAACATCATCGAGACGGTGGCGGATTACTACACGCTCACCACCGAGGAGCTGCTGGGGAAGGGGCGAAGCCGAAAAGTGGCCCATGCCCGACAGGTCGCGATTTACCTTTGCCGGGAGCTAACCGATCTTTCGCTGCCGAAGCTGGGGGTAGAGTTCGGCGGGCGCGACCACTCGACCGTCCTCTACGCGGAACGGCGCATCCGCGAGTCCCTCAACGAAGATCGCAAGACTTTCGATGACGTCCAGCACCTCACGCAGAAGGTCAAGTCCCACTCGTAACTGCCGCCGGCCCATCCACTCGGAACTTGTGCGCGCAAATCCGGCGGGCGTGCGCTACCCCCGGGTTCGCCAGCTTTCCACCGTTGTCCACAGGAGATCCGGGGATAACTCACCTCATCTGTGGACAACTAGCCGGTCCATGAGCACCGACGAGCACAGTTATCCACATTTCCACAGGCTTTTCCACAGATGTAATTACAAAAGTGTTCTTCCGGGGGACCCACCCGCCGGGCCCACCTAAACTACACCTCAACCTCACCTTTAAGCCCAGGTTTGGGGAAAACCCACCCAAATCAGCGGACAAACCGGTGGATACGATGTGGACAACGCAATCCACGGCAACCTTCTCCCCAACCCCGCCCACTTATGCACAAGCGCCTCCACTGCCCGCCCACATCCCCCGCGGCACCCGGCACCTGCCAGAACGCCGGGTTTTCCACAGCTTGCACAACCCCTACTACCACTACTGTTCTTCCCCTAGGAGAAAAATAAACAGCACTAGGGCCTTTGGGATAAGGTGGATCATCGTCTACGAGGCACATCGCTCACCCCATCCCACGGCCGCGGACAAGGAGAACAACGCTCGCATGGACCAGACAGTCAGTTTCACGGTGCCGAAGGATGACCTCGCCTCGGCCCTTGCCTGGGTTGCTCGGTCCCTGCCGTCCAAGCCCACCCAGCCGATCCTGCGGGGTGTTCTTATTGACGCCACCGACAGCGGCCTGGTCTTAAGTGGCTTCGATCGGGAAGTATCCACGCGCGTGAAGATCAACGCGGAGGTCATGGAGACGGGCAGCCTCCTCGTCGCCGGCAAGTTGGCCTCCGACATTGTGGGATCCCTGCCCAACAAGCCGATCACCATGGAATACCAGGGATCCAAGGTCCTACTGACCTGCGGCTCCTCCCGGTTCGAACTTCCCCCGATGACCATCGAGGATTACCCGCCGCTGCCGGACCTGCCGGAGGTCACCGGCACCATCGACCCCCACCTGTTCCAGGAGGCCATCGGCCAAGTGGCCATCGCGGCGGGTAAGGATGACACGCTGCCCATGCTTACGGGCATCCGCATGGAAATCGACGGGGACAATGTGGTCCTCGCCGCCACCGATCGTTTCCGTCTGGCCGTGCGCACCTTCACATGGAACCCCTCCACCGCCGATGCCCAAGCTGAGCTGCTCATCCCGGCCCGCACGCTGGCAGATACAGCCCGCTCCATGGGCGTTCACGGTTCCGAACCGGTCTCCATCGCCGTGGGGGCCAGCGGCAACATCGGTCGGGAGGGCCTGCTTGGCATTTCCACCGAATCCCGGCACACCACCACCCGCCTGCTGGACGCGGACTTCCCGAAGTTCCGTCCGCTACTGCCTAAGACCCATACCTCTATGGCCTCCGTTGCCATCGAACCGCTGCAGGATGCCATCCGCCGCGTCTCCCTCGTGGCAGATCGCAATTCCCAGATCCGGATGAACTTCGAGCCCGGCGTTCTCACCCTGTCAGCGGGCGGCAGCGATGTCGGATCCGCCGAAGAACAGCTCGACTGCGGTTTCGCCGGGGAACCCCTAACCATCGCGTTTAACCCGACCTACCTCAAGGAAGGCCTCGCGGCGGTCCACTCCCAGCGAGTGGTGTTCGGGTTCACCCAGCCTTCCCGGCCCGCCATCCTTATCCCGGAACAGCCGGACCTTCCGGAAAGCGACGAGGAGGGAAACTTCCCCACTCCCGCTACGGAGTTCACGTACCTACTCATGCCCGTCCGTCTCCCGGGTTAACCGGGTTTCGACTCGACACAGCTTGCGACGTCTCCCGTGTACGTTCGTCACCTGCAGCTCACGGACTTTCGCTCCTGGCCAAACCTGGAGCTGGACCTCACGCCGGGGGTCACCGTGTTCTCCGGGCCCAACGGACATGGGAAGACGAACGTGGTGGAGGCGCTCGGGTACCTGGCGTCCCTAAGCTCCCACCGCGTCAACAGGGACGCCGCACTCGTGCGCGAAGGCCAGGACGTCGCCTCCGTCAGCGCGACCGCCGTGAACAACGGCCGGGAACTCACCGCTCACATCGCCATCAAGGCCCGCGGCGCCAATCGGGCTCACATCAACCGCACCGCGTTGAAGAGCGCCAGGGATGTTTTAGGCATTGTGCGTACCACCCTGTTCTCGCCGGAGGACCTCGCCCTCGTGCGAGGCGAGCCGGAACAACGGCGGCTCTTTCTGGACCAGATCATGGTGGCGCGCTATCCCCGCCTGGCCGGGATCCGCGCGGATTACGATAAGGCCCTGAAACAGCGCAACGCCCTGCTGCGAAACAATGCCGCTGAACTGCGGTTTCACGCGGAGTCCGGCATCGACCCGGAGGGTGCCAGCGCCATCGCGACCCTCGACGTGTGGGATGGGCAGCTCGCCTATCTCGGCGCGCAGCTCATGAGCGCCCGGGTGCAGATCGTGCACGACCTCAGCTCGCATGTCCTGGCCACGTATCAGCGCCTCGCGCCGGAATCCCGCCCGGCGCACCTGGCCTACACGTCCACGGTGGACGAGGAACTCGCACAGCTCGGGATCGAACTGGGCCGCAGCCACCCGGGGGAACCGACCGCCGTGCTCAGCCCGGATATCGCGGAAGCCGTCCTGCTGGAGGCCTTCTCCGCCCGCCGAGACCAGGAGATCGTGCGCGGAACCACGCTGCTCGGGCCCCACCGGGATGACGTGATCCTGCGGTTGGGCTCCCAGCCGGCGAAGGGTTATGCCAGCCACGGGGAATCTTGGTCCTACGCCTTGTCCCTGCGCCTGGCAGCGTTTTTCATGCAGCGCGGGGACGGCACGGAGCCTGTCGTTATCCTGGATGATGTCTTCGCGGAGCTAGACCGCTCCCGGCGGCAACGGCTAGTAGAGCTAGTCCAGGAGGCCGAACAGGTGCTCATCACCGCTGCGGTCGACGAGGACATCCCCGCCGAACTGCGCCACGTCGCCACCCTTCACACCGTCGAGGCCCGCGAGACCCCGGATGGCCGCATATCGTTGGTGGATTCCGCCGATGACAAACCAGGGGGAAGAGGTGAGGTCCAGTGACCGATGCGGTCGAACCTGCGGGTAGCGGGATTGGGGACGCCACCTATATCAGCGATCCAATACTGCGCGCCGCCAGCGCCCTACGTTTTGCCGGCGGGAAGGGACCAGCACTCCCGCCACAGCCAACGCCCGCGGCCCAGACGGGAGGAGGGGCGCTACCGGCATCCGAAGTTTCCCGCGGTGCTCGCGCCGCTGGTGGAAGTCCTGGGCGCCTACGGGCTCGGGCGGGCGTACGCCGGTATCGGCGTACCCGACTGGATGGCCGGGAGGACCGCAGTTACCGTGACCCGGCCCCCGCCGGGTCGGTATTAAGTCGGGAAATTCGCCGCCACGGCTGGCAGCACAACATCGCCGCCGGTCGGCTGGTCCAGGACTGGTCCAGCATCGTCGGCCCGGAGGTCGCGGCACATACTCATGTCCTCGCCTATCACGAGGAGCAACGGGAGCTCATCGTGCAGTGCGATTCGACCCCGTGGGCCACCCAGTTGCGCTACATGGCGCCGATGGTGCTGGCAAGTATTGCGGAGACCGTGGGTTCCGGTGTGGTGGAACACCTGCAGATCAACAACCCCAACTACGGGCCGAAGAGCACCGGCCGGTTGCGGTGGCAGGGCCGCGGTAAGCGGGATGACTGGGGCTGATTCGGTACCCCGGATGGGGCCCAGGGCAGGGTAGACTAGTGGGGTTCATCGGCCGACCTATGCGGGCGGCCAACCTGGGACGCGAAGGAGTATGACCCACAGTGGGTGCACAAGAGCTCAAGAACAACTACGGCGCAGAGTCCATCACCATCCTCGAGGGACTGGAGGCCGTACGTAAGCGCCCCGGTATGTACATCGGCTCCACGGGGGAACGGGGCCTGCACCACCTCATCTGGGAGGTTGTGGACAACTCGGTGGACGAGGCCATGGCCGGTTATGCCACGGAGGTCAACGTCACCTTGCTGGAGGACGGCGGGGTGGAAGTGGTCGACAACGGCCGCGGCATTCCGGTGGAGAAGCACCCCTCTGGCCCGCCGACCGTGCAGGTCGTTATGACCCAGCTCCACGCCGGTGGCAAGTTCGATTCGGACTCGTACGCGGTTTCCGGCGGCCTGCACGGGGTGGGTATCTCCGTGGTGAACGCCCTGTCCACCCGGGTGGAGACGGAGATTAAGCGCGATGGGTACTTGTGGCGCCAGGTGTTCGTGGCGTCCATCCCCGAAGAGCTCGAGCGCGTCAAGAAGGCACGCGGCACCGGGACGAAACAGCGCTTCTGGGCAGACCCCGAAATCTTCGAAACAACCACCTACGACTTCGATACGGTGGCCCGCCGCCTGCAGGAGATGGCCTTCCTCAACAAGGGGCTGACCATCACGCTAACGGATCTGCGCCCGAACGCCTTCGAAAAGGACGAGCTGGAGGAAGTCGGCGCCAACGAGGAGGCCGCCACCCCCAAGTCTGCGGAGGAAAAGGCCGCCGAGCAGGAGCGGAAGAAGGGCCCGAAGGAGGTCACGTACCACTACCCCAACGGGTTGAAGGACTACGTGAACCACATCAACCGGCGTAAGACCCCAATCCACCCCACGATCGTGGACCTGGAGGCCAAGGGCACCGACCACGAGGTGGAGATCGCCCTCCAGTGGAACAACTCCTACAACCAGTCGGTGCACACCTTCGCCAACACCATCAACACCATTGAGGGTGGAACCCACGAAGAAGGATTCCGTGCGGCCCTAACCTCCCTGATGAACCGCTACGCACGGGATCACAAGCTGCTCAAGGAAAAGGATGCGAAGCTCAGCGGCGAGGACGTCCGAGAGGGCCTGGCCGCCGTGATCTCCGTGCGCGTGGGGGACCCCCAGTTCGAGGGCCAGACGAAGACCAAGCTGGGCAACACCGAGATCAAGGGGTTCGTGCAGCGGGCGGTCAACGAGCACCTTTCCGATTGGCTGGATGCCAACCCCGCCGAGGCGAAGGCCATCGTGAACAAGGCCGTGTCCAGTGCCCAGGCACGGGCGGCGGCGCGGCGGGCCCGGGACCTCGTGCGCCGGAAGTCCGCATCCGATCTGGGTGGCCTGCCCGGAAAGCTGGCTGACTGCCGCTCGAAGGATCCGAAGAAGTCCGAGCTGTACATCGTGGAGGGCGATTCCGCCGGTGGCTCCGCGAAGTCCGGGCGGGACTCCATGTTCCAGGCGATCCTGCCCCTGCGCGGCAAGATCCTCAACGTGGAGAAGGCCCGCATGGACAAGGTGTTGAAGAACGCTGAGGTGCAGGCCATCATCACGGCACTTGGCACCGGTATCCACGATGAGTTCGATATCTCCAAGCTGCGCTACCACAAGATCGTGCTCATGGCGGACGCGGACGTAGACGGTCAGCACATCGCGACGCTGCTGCTCACGCTGCTATTCCGGTTCATGCGGCCCCTCGTGGAGGAGGGCCACGTCTACCTGGCCCAACCGCCGCTGTACAAGTTGAAGTGGGCCAAGGGGGAGCCGGGCTTCGCCTTCACGGACCGCGAGCGGGATGCCCAGCTCAAGGAGGGGCTGGAGCAGAACCGGAAGATCAACAAGGACGACGGGATCCAGCGCTACAAGGGGTTGGGTGAGATGAATGCCAAGGAGCTGTGGGAGACCACGATGGATCCGGCGACCCGAACCCTGCGCCTGGTGACCCTGGAGGACGCGGCCGCCGCCGACGAGCTGTTCAGCATCCTCATGGGCGATGACGTGGTCGCCCGCCGGAGCTTTATCACCCGCAACGCCAGGGACGTGCGCTTCCTCGACGTCTAGGGCTGCACGCCTAGACTTCCTCCGCCCGCCGCGCCACGCTTAGGGGATCCTGCCACAGTCGATGCAGGGCAACCGCGGTCGCGGCCCGGTGCACCGGGCCCCGAGGGGCGATCTCCAGGGTCACTTCCGGGTGATCGGCTTCGAGGATCCCGCGAATGCGGGTGGCGGCCAGGGGATCGGCGGTGAAGGCTTCCCCGGCGAGCACGACCCGATGGGGGTCCAGGGTGTCCAAGGCACTGGAGAGCCCTTCGGCCAGCAACCGGGCGCGGGCGTCCAACAGTTCGCGCGCTGCGGGCTTGGTAGAGCGGGCCAGGTCAGCGACACTTTGTGCGGACAGCCCGCGATGGCGGGCCGCGGAGAGAATGCTGCTCGCGCTAAGCGGGTGGGCCCCCACTGGGCAGGTTCCGGCGAACAGGCTGCCCCGCCCCAGGGTGTCATACACGATGGGGCTGGATCCGGTCTTCGGCCGGTGGACAGTGCCCCCCATCATCCAGGCGTGGCTGATGAGCTCCCGGGCGTAGCAATACAGGGTCGAGGCACAGGGTGGCGCTGCCGCCGTGATCGGATCCGTGCAGGTCAGCAGATCGCATCCGGCCAAGGCCTGCACGCCGCCGCTGATGCCCACATCCTTGTGCAGGTAGGACCGCAACAGCGGCAGGGCGGGTTGTTCCTCCCAGCCATAAGCGCTGGAGGTGACGGTGCCATCGGGGCGCACGGCGGCGGAGAAGGCGACGCCCGCGCCAGCGATGCGCGTGCCGGGTGGCGCCAGGGATCGCAGGGAGTGGCCGATAGCTTCCAGGGTGTCCGCGGCCGGGGTACTGGAGACATCGAAGTTCACCTGCCGCTGGGCCAGGACCGTTCCGGTGGGATCCACGGCCAACAGCAGGGTGGAGCGAGCCCCGATATGCGCACCGAGCGCGACGAGGCCGGGGTTGTGCGGGATGAGGGTGGCGGTGCGTCTGCCGCCCCGAGATCCGGGCGTGGTTGCGGACGGTAAGGATGGGGGTAGGTGCTTGTCCTGGACGACCAGGCCGGCCTCGATGAGCGCGGTGACGAGTCGCGTGACGCTCGGCTGAGATAGACCGAGCTGTCTTTGTAGGAGCGCTCGGGTGACCGTCGGCGGTGCTATCGCGGCATCGGCGGGGTCCGGTCGCGCCGCCCGAATCAGTTGGAAGCAGCGGGCTGTGGGATCGGTCGGCAGGGCAAACGCTATGGTCACGACGCGAAACGGCCCCCTGGTAAAAACTCGGTGGGGTGCATCGGGTTTAGGCTGCAAAGATTCACCATGAATCGAACACTAGCACCTACCTAGACAGAATGGTCTACTGAACGCCATGACCACTGCACTCTCCACGACCTCCTCCCCGTCCACTGCGGGGGCTTCAGCTTCGGACCAGCGGGACCTCGTCTTGCACTGGTACCTCCCGACGTATGGAGATTCCCGCGGTGTGATGAGCGGCGGGCACGGATCTGGCCTATCCCACGGCGAGCGTCCGGCGACGCTCGACTACATGGCCCAGTTGTGCCAGGCTGCGGAGGCCAACGGGTTCGAGTCCGTTCTCATCCCCACGGGGCAGTGGTGCCAGGAGGGGTGGGTCGTCGCGTCGGCGATGGCGGCGCGGACCAGCAGAGTGAAGTTCCTCGTCGCCGTGCGCCCCGGGCTCGTCGCCGCACCCCTGCTGGCCCAGCAGGTACAGACCCTCCAGGACCTGTCCGGCGGGCGGGTCGCGGTGAACGTCGTGATCGGCGGGGAGGACTTGGAGCAGCGCACCTTTGGGGACTTCACCACGAAGCAACAGCGGTACGAGCGGGCCGACGAGGTTCTCGCCGCGGCACAGCACCTGTGGAGCAGCGATGAGCCGCTAACGGTCTCCGGCGACTATGTGCAGGTGGAAGGGGCCCAGTTGGCCCAGCGCCCCGCAGTACAGCCCCCGATCTTCTTCGGCGGTTCCTCCCCGATAGGCATCGAGGTCGCCGGACGCCGGGCCGATGTGTACCTGACCTGGGGGGAAACCCCGGATAAGGTGGCGGCGAAGCTGGACCGCGTGCGCCACGCGGCGGCGGAGGCTGGGCGGGAAGACATTGACTTCGGCATTCGTCTGCACGTCATTGCTCGGCCCACGGAGGAGGAAGCGTGGGGGGAGGCCCAGCGCCTGCTGGATGGCATTGACCCGGCAAAGGTGGCCAGGGTCCAGGCCCGCTTGGCCACATCGCAATCTGAAGGCCAGCGCCTGCAATCGGAACTCCACGGACGGGGGGCCGGCTTCCACACCGGAACCCCGGCCCGGGACTTGGAGGTCGCCCCCAACCTCTGGGCGGGTATCGGCCTGGTCCGCGGAGGAGCAGGCACATCCCTCATCGGTAGCTACGAGCAGGTCGCTCAGCGCCTGGCCGAGTACCGGGCCATCGGCATCCGCCACGTCATCCTCTCCGGTTATCCCCACCTGGAGGAGACCTGGCACGTCGGGGAGGGCCTGGTGCCCCAGTTGCAGCGGGCCGGCATCGACGTTCGCCACCACACCACGCGCTGAGGGGCCGCGCCACTACCCGAAACACCCTTACCCACAACACTTTGGATGGTGATTTCTCTATGACAACCGCACTCGGAACCGATTTACGCAAAGCCTTGGCGGCCGTACCCACGCCCATCGCCGCCGTCGCCGCCGAGGTGGATGGTGCCCCGGTGGGCATGATCGTGGGTTCCTTTGTGGGGCTTAGCCTGGATCCGGGCCTGGTGAGCTTCAGCCTGCAGAAAACCTCCACGACGTGGCCGCAGCTCCGGGCCGCAGAGCGGCTGGGTATCTCCATTCTGACCTCCGACCACAGCCATCAGGTACGCCAACTCGCTGGCCCCGCCGAGCACCGCTTCGCCGGGGTGAATTACCGCACTGAGGGGGACGCCATCGTGCTGGACGGCGCCACCACCGGGCTCGTCGGCCGCCTGGTCAGCGAGTTTTCCGCCGGCGATCATAACGTCGCCATCGTGGAAGTGGAGCAGGCCCACCACAAGCCCCACCCCCAACCGCTGGTCTATCACGGCCGATCCATCGCCCCCCTGAGCCGCTAGCCCAGTGAAACCCCGAGCCGCTAGCTCAGTGCGAGAAGCCCGCGAGTTTTGCAGCGGAAAGCGGCGAACCGGCCGCGATGGGGTGCGCGGCGGGGTTATCCTACTGTCCTGCACACCTGTCTCAGCGCGCGATATCCGCCCTGCTGGTTCCCATGAAATCCGAGGACCGTAATGCCCCAGCTCGTGCCCGTGCCCATGCCGGATAGTTCCCGCTCACCCATTCGGCTTTGGGACGCCACCACCACAGCGCCCGCTGAACCTGCGCCCGGGGAGCCAGCCGCGCCCCCGTCGCGGCCGCTGATCATGATCTGGCCGGGCTGGGGCATGGGCGCGCGCTACTACGATCCCATCGCCACCGAGCTGGCGGGCCGGGGATCTCCGGTCGCCATCGGGGAGCTGCGGGGCCAGGGCGGTAGCACGGCTGTACCGAGCCGCACGCATCGTTGGGGCTATCACCACATGGCCAGCGAGGACTACCCTCTGAGCATCCGGGCAGCGAAGCGGGAACTGGGTTTGCCCGTGGATTACCCCACGATCCTGCTGTGCCACTCCATGGGCGGGCAAATCGGCTTTCTCTTTCTCTCCCGGCCGGAGGCGGCAGAGCTGGGCGTCATCGGGTTGATGGGTGTCGGCTCTGGCACCCCGTGCTACCGGGGTTTTACGGGCTGGGCCCGGTGGAGGTTATTCATCGGGTCCTACCTCATGCGCGCTGTGGCTGTTGGCGTCGGATATCAACCGAACGGCCCTCTGGACGTGGCCGGATACGGGAGACAATCGGGTGACCACGTGATTGAGTGGACCCATTATGTGCACAACAATGATCTCTCGGTTTTGCGCCACAGCGATCGGGACTACGTGGCGGCCCAGCGAGAGGTGCGCATACCCGTGCTGCTCACCCGTTGCAGCAACGACGATGATTGCCCCTTGGAGTCCGCGCGGAACCTCGCCCAGGCGCTGCCCAATGCGGCAGTGGAGGTAGAGGAGATTGCCGAGCCCCTGGGGCACAACCGCTGGGCGCGGGAACCAGATGTCGTCGCCACTCGCTGTGCCCAGTTCGAGGGGGAGTGCCTGCGGGACGCGACGTAGTCCCTGGCAAGTCTTTGAGGAGCTCGTTAGTCCTGCAGGAGAACGTCGGAGTCCACGTTAATGTCCTCGTACGTCTTCTCCTGGCCATCCTCCTCCAGGATGATGGAGCAGGTGGAGGGCTCCTTGTTGGCATAACCACGGAACACGCCGGTGACGGGCTCGCCCTGCAGGATCAGCTTGATGGTGCGGCCCTCGAGGCCGTCGAGGTTATCGATGCGCTTGTTGTCCATACCGGCGACTTTACCCAAATGCACCACGGGGGTAACTGCACTCGGCGTGCAGGGCGGGGGGAATGGTGAGACCTCGCCGCTTTTTGGCCCAGGAGCTGGGAATTTCGGATCCCGGGCAAAGCCCGCAGCGGTGCTAAAATAGCTCAGTCAACCTGAACAGAAAGGCCAACGGACTGCTGTGAGCGACGATACCAACGGCGGAGATACCTCCTACGACCGGGTAAAGCCCATCGATCTGCAAGAAGAGATGCAGTCGAGCTACATCGACTACGCGATGAGCGTGATCGTCGGGCGAGCGCTCCCCGAAGTCCGGGACGGGCTCAAGCCCGTGCACCGGCGCATCCTCTACGCCATGTTCGACAATGGCTTCCGCCCGGAGCGGTCCTACGTAAAGTCCTCCCGCCCCGTGGCGGAGACCATGGGTAACTACCACCCGCACGGGGACTCGGCGATCTACGACACCCTCGTGCGCATGGCCCAGCCCTGGTCCATGCGCTACCCGCTGGTGGACGGGCAGGGCAACTTCGGCTCCCGCGGCAACGACGGCGCAGCGGCCATGCGCTACACGGAGTGCCGGTTGACCCCCCTGGCCATGGAGATGGTCCGGGACATCCGGGAAAACACCGTGGAGTTCCAGCCGAACTACGACGGGAAAACCCGCGAGCCCGTTGTTTTGCCCTCGCGTGTGCCGAACCTGCTGATGAACGGGTCCGGCGGTATCGCCGTGGGCATGGCGACGAACATCCCGCCGCACAACTTGAACGAGCTGGCAGAGGCGATCTACTGGCTGCTGGATCACCCCGAGGCTGAGGAGGATGAGGCCCTCGAAGCCTGCATGGCTCGGGTAAAGGGGCCGGATTTCCCCACCGCCGGGCTTATCGTCGGGGACAAGGGGATTCAGGACACGTACCGCACGGGCCGTGGCTCCATCCGCATGCGGGGGGTCACCACCATTGAGGAAACGGCTGGGCGACAGACCATCGTCATCACCGAGGTTCCCTACCAGGTCAACCCGGACAACCTGGTGGCGAGCATCGCCGAGCAGGTGCGTGACGGGAAGATAAGCGGCATCTCCAAGATCGAAGATGAATCCTCCGACCGCGTGGGCATGCGCATTGTTGTCACGCTGAAGCGCGATGCCGTGCCGCGCGTGGTGCTCAACAATCTCTACAAGCACTCGCAGCTTCAGACGAGCTTCGGTGCGAACATGCTCTCCATTGTGGAGGGCGTGCCCCGCACCCTGCGGCTAGACCAGATTCTTAGCTACTACGTCACGCACCAGATGGATGTCATCGTCCGGCGTACCCAGTTCCGGCTGGACGAGGCGGAAAAGCGCGCCCACATCCTCCGTGGCCTGGTGAAGGCACTGGACGCGTTGGACGAGGTCATCGCGCTCATTCGCCGTTCTGCGACGGTGGACGTGGCCCGGGAGGGGTTGATCGAGCTGCTGGACATCGACGAGATCCAGGCGGATGCGATCCTGGCGATGCAACTTCGTCGCCTCGCTGCGCTTGAGCGCCAGAAGATCGTCGATGAGCTGGCCGAGCTGGAGGAGATCATCGCCGACCTTAAGGAGATCCTCGACAGCCCGCAGCGGCAGCGCGAGATCATCAAGGAAGAGCTCGCGGAGATCGTTAAGAAGTACGGCGATGAGCGCCGCACTCAGATCGTCGCGGCCAGCGGGGACGTCAACGAGGAAGACCTCATTGCCCGGGAGAACGTGGTCATCACCATCACCTCCACGGGTTACGCCAAGCGCACCAAAGTGGATGCCTACCGTTCACAACGCCGCGGCGGCAAGGGCGTGCGGGGCGCCGAGCTGAAGCAGGACGATGTTGTCCGGCACTTCTTCGTCTGCTCGACGCACGACATCATCATGTTCTTCACAAATTTCGGTCGGGTGTATCGCCTGCGGGCCTTCGAGCTGCCGGAGGCCACCCGTACCGCCCGGGGCCAGCATGTTGCCAACCTGCTGGAGTTCCAGCCAGGGGAACAGATTGCGCAGGTCATCCAGATCCAGTCCTTTGAGGACGCCCCCTACCTGGTGCTGGCCACAGCGCACGGCAGGGTGAAGAAGTCCTACCTGACGGACTACGACACGGCCCGTTCCGGCGGGCTTATCGCCATCAATCTCAACGAGGGGGACCGGCTGATCGGCGCGCAGCTGTGTAAGGGCGATGACGATCTGCTGCTCGTCTCTGAAGAGGGCCAGGCGATGCGCTTCACCGCCAACGACGAGACCCTGCGCCCCATGGGCCGGGCAACGGCCGGGGTGAAGGGCATGCGCTTCCGCCAGGAGGACCAGTTGCTGGCGCTCACCGTGGTGAAGGAGGGTTCCTGCCTGTTCGTGGCAACCAGCGGCGGTTATGGCAAGCGCACTCCAATGGAGGAGTACCCGGCTAAGGGCCGCGGCGGCCTGGGCGTGGTCACCTTCAAGTACGACAAGAAGCGCGGCAAGCTCATCGGCGCGTTGACCGTCAGCGAGGACGACGAGATCCTGGCCATCACTTCCGCTGGCGGCGTGATCCGCACGCAGGTCCGGCAGGTGCGCCAGACCTCTCGCGCGACGATGGGGGTGCGCCTGGTGGACCTCGCCAAGGGCGTGGAGCTGCTTGCCGTGGACAAGAATTTGGAGGAGGAAGCCGAAGAAACCGCCGCGGCCTTGGAGGAGAGTTAGGCCCGCGCGCCGGGGTATGCTCCTCTCACAAGCGAGCCGCGAACCAGATCCCGCGACACGAGTTAGGTGAAAGACCATGGCTAATTCCCCCGGAGGGTTTAGCGAGCAGGGCATGAGCGAGGCCCGTATCCCGGACGCGCAGGGCAATCTGCGGGGTCCAGGTGAGCAGCCGGCGCAGTACGCCGCCGGAGCTGCAGGGTTTGACGCGTTTGCTCAACAGTCCGCCACGCCTGCGTCGGAGGTAGGCAGCGCGGAACATGTCAGCTCGGAGCATTGTGCTGTGGGGAACAGCGGTTCGGAGCACAGCGGTTCGGAATATAGCGCTGCGCAGCCGACGGGGGAACCGGTAGAGACCTCGGCGGGGAACGCTGCTGGGTCGGTGGACTACGAGGAGGGCTACGGAGAGGAATCGGCGGTGTACGAGGCGCAGGCCGAGGATTCCCGCAGCATGCGGGCGATGTCCCGCATCATCCCCGGGTGGAACATCATTGGCGAGGTCGGGGAAAACGGGACCACTCGCACCCTGACGAGGATCGATCCGAAGAGCGCTTTCAAGCTGGCGGCGATGTTCAGTGTGGCTCTGTTCCTGGTGTGGCTAGTGGCCATGCTCATCGTGTGGTTCTTGCTGGTGATCACCGGGATCTGGGGCAAGGCCAATGGAATGCTGGGGGACATCTCTGGGGGCAGCGTGATCGGGACGGGGATGTACTTCGGCGTTGTCGTGGGATGGGGGCTACTGGAAATTGTGGTGGTTACCCTATTGGCTCCGGTGATGGCTGCCGTTTACAACGCCTGTGCCTCCCTGGTCGGTGGGTTGCGGGTCACCTTCGACCGGTGAGCCGGCCCTAGTCGCCGGTGGGCCCAAAACACGGCCTTCACCTGGCGGTTTACGGGTGCTGGGGGACGATTTGGTGAATGGCAGGGCCACTGGGTAAGCTTCATTCCTGTTCCACGGGCCTATAGCTCAGGCGGTTAGAGCGCTTCGCTGATAACGAAGAGGTCGGAGGTTCAAGTCCTCCTAGGCCCACCATTCGAAGACCTCGAATGATCTTCTTGGGGCATTAGCTCAATTGGTAGAGCATCTGCTTTGCAAGCAGAAGGTCAGGAGTTCGATTCTCCTATGCTCCACAGCACAAACCCCCCGGCCCAGTGGTCGGGGGTTTTGCGTTGGCTTATCACGATAAGCTCACTGCAACACCGTGCTTCTGATCGCGATGCCTCCGGGGGCCTATCCGCGGGCGACGTTGAAGCCTGGGACGTCGCCTATAGCGACTCCATAGGTCGTGGAATTGTCGCCGGACGGTCCGCCTTGGACGATTCCCACAACCCGTCCGTCAGGGGTGATCATGGCTCCGCCGGAATCTCCGCGGGCCGTGCTCATGTTGGTCACGAACACGGGGATCTTGGCGCTAGTTTGATGGTGGACCTTGGTGATCTTCCCGCAGGATCGGCCGCTGCGGTTTTGGGCGCAAACCTCCAACGCTTCCTTCGGGGCTGCGGTCCCGCGCACCGGTAGGTTCTCGATGCGGTATTCGCGATTGTTCCATACGGAGTAGAGGCCAATTCCCGGTTGTGCCCCCTTATCGTTGCGCGGTGGGACGGTGACAATTGCCCAGTCCTGCCCGGAGCCATCGGAGGGCCATTTCCCGGTGAGGAAAGTGCCGTAGAGGTTCGAGTCCGAATCGCCCAGCAGGATGGGTTTCTTGAGGTCGAGGGCCTGTGGTTCCTTGGGGTCGAAGCAGTGGCCGGAGGTCACGAAGGCGGTTTTACGCTGGTAGGTCCCACCGGGGCCCAGCATGCAGACGTTGGCCAGTTGTGCCCCTGCCGAGACCACGCTGGTTCCAGCCGCTGCGGTCGGGGTGGTGCTGATTACTGCCAGCGCGGCGAGGCCAACTGCCGCTGCGGCAGTGCGTTTTCTCATCGACGGATTTCCTTTCTGATAGGCGTGAAGGTCGACAACGAGTGCTACCCGGCAATGGGGCTGCAACTGTGCAGACCTTGCTGGTTGGCGCTGAAAATAGCGGGTATGGGCTGCCCCCGTCGATAAAAGGTGATGAAAGCCATAGTTCGACCGGTAAACGTACGCAGAGCCCGGTTGCCCTGCAGGGCCGGCCCCCGGAGAATAGGCTGGCTGTGTGTTCCCACGGGGACGAAGCGACCCCCCGTTCCCTTTCACGTGCAGAAAGGCGTCGTTGTCATGGTGGCCGTCGGTGCGCTTATTGGAGGAATCGATCTGATTCTGGTCGGCGGTCTGCTCTATGGGATAGCGGGTCAGTTGGAGAACGGGAAGTTTTCCCGCAACAACGCGATCGGCATCCGCACCAAGCAGACCAAGCTCAGCGATTCGGGGTGGGCAGCCGGGCACAAAAAGGCCGCACCGATTCAGCGACGGGTTGGTTTCGTCGGTGTGGTCCTGGGAATTCTTATGGTGGTCCTAGCATTTGTGGCGCGGAACCTCACGGCCCTCAACGTGGTGGTGGGCGTGGCCTCCTATGTGTGGCTGATCCTGGGCATCATCTGGGTTGCAGTCGCTGCGGATCGTGCGGCCGGGGAGGCCAACCGCGCGGCGGCCGGGGCAGAGCAACTCGGTTGACCATATTTGACCAAACGGTCTAGTATTCAAGTCATGGGCAGGAACCGCACTTTCGACACCGCCGAGGTCCTTGCATCCGCTCGGGTCGCCTTCGAGCGCTCGGGGTACCACGGAACCTCTATTGGCGACCTTCTTTCGGCCACGGGAATTCAACGCGCCAGCCTTTATCAGGCCTTTGGTAGCAAACGGGGCGTATTTCTCGCCGCGCTGAAAGCGGAACCAACGATGGACCTTCTCCTGGTGGCTCTCATGGATCTCGCGGCGGAGGATCCCGAAGTGCGCTCCGTCTGCCGGGATGCCCTCGCGGATGCTGAAGATCTTGTCCAGGTATTGGGCCGTCAGTTGTTGCTGCGGTCCGGGCTGCGTTGACCACCGTCGGCCCCGCTGACCACCGTCAACGTCGCTAACCACCGTCAACCTCGCCGCACCCCCCTTCCGGGTGCGAGAAAGGCTGCACCGCCATGCCTCATCCGACCACCACCATTTGCCAAGGAAAAGCCAACACTCTACACATCGACGGGGACAACCTCGTCATCACTCCCCGCGGCATGAACAAACTGTGGGGTTTCCGCACCGCGCTGAGCATTCCTCTTCGCCACATCCGCGGCGCCACAGCCGACGATTCCATCGCCGCCGACAAACGTGGCCTGCGGGCCCCGGGATTGTCGATCCCCGGGAAATACGTCGGGACTTTCCACCGCGATGGCGAGAAAATGTACTGGAATGTTCACCGCGGCGAGCAGACCCTTGTCCTGCAGCTCAGGGAAGAGCGATTCGACCGTATCGTTCTGTCTATTCCGGACGCCAAAAGCACCGAGCGCCGTCTCAACGCCGCGCTAAATCCTGCAGTTGAAGCGTAACCAGTGGTGCGATTCTCGCTAGACTCTAGGGAAAGTTCCCCTCGCGGGGGACCGTCCCAGTTGAAAGCGAGAATTCATGCGCGTCGTCGTCACAGGCGCATCCGGCAACGCGGGCACGGGAGTGCTCCGAGCACTGGCCGAGACCCCGGGAGTTACCTCGGTCCTGGGTATCGCCCGCCGCCTGCCGGATCCCACCGTCCATCCCTACTCCACCTGTGAATGGGCCAGCGTCGATATCGGCGCCCAGAACAGCCCGACAGCCGCACGTACCGCACTGGAACAGGCCTTTTCCGGTGCTGACGCGGTCATTCACCTGGCCTGGTTGATTCAACCCAACCGGGACCGGGATCTACTGCGGCGCGTCAACGTGGAGGGCGCGAAAACCGTCGCCCAGGCCGCTGCAGCGGCGGGCGTGAAACAGCTCGTCGTCGCCAGTTCGGTGGGGGCTTACTCCCCGGATGCGGAATCCCCCAGCACGAAACTGCCGAACACAAACGCCTCGCACACAAACCCCCCGTCGGACACCGATCATGGCATCGGGCCCAACGCTCAACCCTTCCCCCTGCGCGACGAAACATGGCCCACCCGGGGCATCCGCTCCTCCCACTACAGCACCGACAAGGCCGACGTGGAGAGCTTCCTGGACGCCTTCGAGGCCGCGCATCCGGGCATCATTGTCACCCGCATCCGCCCCGCTCTCATCTTCCAATCGGACGCGGGGGCGGAAATTCAACGCTACTTCCTGGGCAGCCTTTTCCCCGTGCAGGCCCTGCGGGCGGTACGCCTGCCCATCTTGCCGCTGCCCGCGAACCTCCATGTCCAGACCGTGCACAGCAACGATGTGGGCCGCGCCTACGCCGCCGCCGTCGCGCATCGGGCCGGGGGTGCTTTCAATATTTGTGCGGACGCCATCCTCACCCCGCGCGATTTGGCGAAAACGCTGAGTTACGGGCGCTTTTTCCGGGTACCGGCCAAGGCCGTGAGGGCCCTGGTGGCTCTGGCCTACCGGGGCCATCTCAACCCCACAGATCCCGGTTGGTTGGACATGGCACTGGGGGCCCCGATGATGAGCAACGCCAAAGCCAAAATGGAGCTGGGCTGGTCCCCTCAACACGAAGCTCTGGGCACACTGCGGGAACTCGTGGATGGCATGATCGCCGGGCGCGGGGCCCAGTCCCCGGTGCTCCGTCGGCGCTAGGCCCTGCGGAGCTATGCCCGTCTGAACCCTCAAGATCTCCGAAGCACCGCTTCCCCACCAACGTAGAAACGAGAAAACCGCCCCATGAAGGCTCTCACATGGCAAGGCAAGCGCAAGGTCAGCGTGGAAACCGTGCCGGACCCCACACTCCAGCAGGACACGGACGCGATCATCGAGGTCACTTCCACCGCTGTCTGCGGCTCTGACCTGCACCTCTACGAACTCCTGGGGCCCTTCATGAGCCCGGGGGACATCATTGGCCATGAGCCGATGGGCCGCGTCGTGGAAGCGGGAAGCGCCACCAACCTCAAGGAGGGGGATCGCGTTGTCATCCCCTTCACCATCTGCTGCGGGTCCTGCTGGATGTGCCGGCGCCAGCTTTACAGCCAGTGCGAGGCCACGCAGGTGACGGAGCAGGGCTCCGGCGCCAAGCTATTCGGCTACTCCAAACTGTACGGCTCCGTCCCGGGCGGACAGGCTGAGTACCTGCGCGTTCCCTATGCCAACTTCGGACCGATCCGCATCGGGGAGGAGCTGCCCGATCACCGCTACCTCTTTCTCAGCGACATCCTGCCCACAGCCTGGCAGGGCGTGCAGTTCACCCAACTGGGGAAGGGCGATAGCCTCGCCGTCTTCGGACTGGGCCCGGTCGGGCAATTCGCGGCCCGTATCGGGGTGCACTTGGGCATGCGAGTGTTCGGCATCGACCCGGTTCCCGAACGCCGCGCCATGGCCGCCCGACACGGCGTGGAGGTGTTCACCGACGGGGACGACACGATCCAGGAGATCAAGGATGCCACCCAGGGCCGCGGCCCGGATGGGGCCGTGGACGCAGTTGGGATGGAGGCCCACGGCTCCCCGCTGGGCCATGCTGCCCACCAGGCCGTGGGGCTCCTGCCGGATCCCCTCGCGGCGAAGATGATGAAGACCACCGGGGTGGACCGACTCGCAGCCCTTCACGGCGCAGTGGATTTGGTGCGCCGGGGCGGGACGATCTCTATCAGCGGGGTGTACGGCGGAGAGGCTAGCCCCATGCCGCTGATGACGATGTTTGACAAGCAGTTGCAGTTCCGGATGGGACAGTGCAACGTGAAGCGGTGGATCGACGATCTATTGCCGTTGGTGGAGGATCCCGCCGACCCGCTAGGGGTAGAGGACTTGGTGACCCACCGGGTTCCCCTGGCCCAGGCACCGGAGGCCTACGAGATGTTCCAGAAGAAGACAGACGGCTGCATCAAGGTAGTCCTGGACCCGCAGGCCAAGTAGGAACAGGTAGGAAACAGCGCCCGGCTACAAGCGCGACGCCGCCGTCAACCCCGCGCCGAGGCCCACGGCCACGGCCGCGAGGGTGAACGCGGTGCCCACGGACTGCCCGATCACCACAGCCACCAGCGCGGGTCCAGCCACCTGGCCCAGGGAGTACCACGTGGTCAGCCGTGCCGCCGCCCCGGGCATGCCGCTATTGGCGCCGGTGGCGATGCTTAGCATGGTCACCCCCATGAAGGTCCCGCCAAAGAGGAACGCCGCGATCACTAGGCCCGGGATGGAGTGCCCAAACACTGCCGCCACGGCACCGATGAATTGCAGGAGGTAGCAGGCGAGAAGGGCGTGGCGTCGCCCAAAACGATCCGCGATCCGGGACCACAGAACCGGTGACGGAATGGCCGCCACCCCGGCAATGATCCACGTCAGTGCCGCCGCCGTCGGCCCAAACACCGGGCCAGCCAGCACCACCAGGTAGGTACCGATGATGATGTAGCCGAACCCCTCGAAGAAGTACCCGGTGCTGAGCAGGCGGCTGCGGTTGGCCGGCGGTGGGGTTGGTGCGCCGTCTGCGCTCTTATCTGCGTCGTTATCTGTGCTGGCGTCCGCGTTGCTTGTGGACGCCTTTTCCGCGGCGCGCTCAGGACCTTCCGCGCGGGCTGGCCAGCTCCACGCCGCAATGCTGAATACCGCGCTGATGGCCGCAGCGACCAGCCACAATCCTTGCCAACCGACGGCGTTGCCCAGCAGCCACACAGCAAGGCCGGATACGGTGATGCCGGTACCCACACCCCCGTACACCAGGCCCGCTGAGGCCGGCCGCTTGAGCACACCGCCCAACACCTGGGTGATACACACGAAGATGAGGGCGGAGGCAAAACCCGCCGCCGTGCGCACGAGCATTTGCCACGGCACGGCGGGCGAGACGACGACAGCGGCCAACAACGCGGTGGAGGCGACCAAGCTGATGCGGTAGGTCACGGGGTGGGGCCGCAGCCATCCGCGCGCCATAACTGCAGATCCCAGCAGATAACCGACGTAATTCGCCGTCGCGGTCCAGGCGGAATCTGAGGAGGTCCAGTGCAGGGCCGCGATCATGAGGGGCAGCACGGGCGTGTAGAAGAACCGCCCGATGCCCATGGCCACCGCCAACCCCAGCGTGCCCTGCAACCCCCGGGGCTCGACATTCAATTTTCCGTTCGATCGCTGGGTGCTGGTTGTCCTGGTGGACACGGCTCGCGCCTCCTAGCTCTATTGCGGGGTTCGGTTACTTGGTCAGCGCTTCCGGGAGCAGCTCCATCGTCTTGGCCTTGGCGAAGCCGAAGACCTGGGAGGGTTCGATCTCCCCGGGCACGGAGACCTCGTTCGGGTTCGTAATGACCTCCACCAGGGCGGGCTTGGGGGAGTTCACCGCGCGGCGCAGGGCATCCTCTAGCTCCCGGGCGTCCTCCACGCGGACGGACTCGTAGCCCATCGCGGTGCCCAGCTCGGCGAAGTTGGGGTTATCCAGGTCCGTACCGTACTCCGGTAGGCCGACCTGCTCCTGCTCCAGCTTGACCATGCCGAGCTTGGAGTTGTTGAACACCACCACCGTGATGGGAAGGTCATAGGTCACGGCGGTACGCAGGTCCCCAACGAGCATCATCAGGCCACCATCGCCGGCGAAGGCCACGACCTGGCGCTTCGGGTCCAGCGCCTGGGCGCCCAGGGCCATGGGCATGGCGTTGGCCATGGAGCCCAGGTTGTAGGAACCAATGAGGTGGCGCTGCCCGGTCATCGGCAGCAGGCGGGCCGGCCACACGGTGGACATACCGGTGTCGCTGGTGAAGATCGTGTCCTGCGCGCACACCTTGTCCAGGGCGCGGGCCACGGCCTCCGGGCGGATCTTGTGGTCCGGGTTGTCCCCGAGGGAGCGCAGCTTGCCCAGTAGGGACCGGTTGAAGTCCGGCTGGGCTAGCTGGCCCTGGCCCTCGAGCCATTTCTCGTACTTCTCCTTGAGCTCTTCGGCCCACTTGGTGTTCTTCTTCAGCTTGTCCTTTTTGGGCAGGCTGTCCAGCAGTGCCCGCAGTGTCGGCTTACTGTGGCCCACCAGCGCCACGTTGACCTGGGTGCGTCGGCCGATGTGTTCTGCGTTGGCATCCAACTGAATGACCGTCTTGCCCTCGGGGATCCACTCCCGGTAGGGGAAGTCCGTGCCGATGAGGAAGAGCACGTCGCACTCGTTCATGGCCTTCACGGCGGCGGGGTTACCAATCAGCCCGCTTTGCCCCACCTGCCAGGGGTTAGTGTCCTCCATCCCCGTCTTGCCCTTGAGGGTGAGGACCTGGGGTGCCCCAAGTCGCTCGGAGAGTTCCATGACCTCCGCGCGGGCTTCCCGGGCCCCGCAGCCGACGAGCAGTGTCACTTTGCTTTCGCCGCTGAGCGCTGTGGTGGCGGCGTCGATAGAAGAGGGGCCGGGAATGGAATCGCCGGGGGCGGGGGCAAAGCGCGGGGGACGCACCTCATCCGGCAGCTTTTCGCCGCTGATGTCGGCGGGCACGGACAGCACTGCCACACCTCGGCGGGCGATGGCGGTGTTGACGGCCTGCTCGAAGAGGTGTGGCATCTGGTCCGGCGTGTTCACGGTCGCGGTGAATTCGGCGACGTCGCTAAAGACCACGTCGTTGTTGACCTCCTGGAAGAACTCCGTGCCGATGGAGGCGGAGGGCACCTGACCGACGATGGCGAGCACCGGGGCGTGGGACTTCTTCGCGTCGTACAACCCGTTAAGCAGGTGAATCGCGCCGGGGCCGACGGTGCCCATGCACACGGCGAGCTCCCCGGTAAGTTGGGCCTGGGCGGAGGCGGCGAAGGCCCCGGCCTCTTCGTGCCGCACGCCGTACCACTGCACGCGGTCTTCGCGGCGGATGGCGTCCACGATGGGGTTGAGGGCATCGCCGACCACGCCCCAGATGCTTTTCACGCCATTGTTGGCCAGGGCCTCGACGATCAATTCGCCTACGTTTTTACTCATGGTGACACTCCTCGGTGTTCGTGTTGGTGTGGGTGCTTTTGGGTGTTGCCTGCAGTGGGTTTGGGCCGCAGTGGCCCGGTGGGTGGCCGAGGCTAGCGGCGGGGCCGTGCATCCGGGGTGCCAGGCCGGAAGGTTTGCGCGCTGGCGTGATTCCAGTAGTCACCCCAGGTACCGGTGGGGTTGTCCAATAGTTCTCCCTCCCTGAGCCAGGGGTAGAGCTCCGCGTAGGTCTTCGTCTCCGTTGCGCTGATGACCTTGCGCAGCAGGTGGGGGGACAAGTCGGAAGGGTGCTCCACGCCCATGGAGGCCATGAGGCGCTCGGCCTCCTTCACGGTGCCCGCGTGGTAGTTGCGGACCCGCTCTGCTTTTTCGTCGACATCGATGGCCCGCTGCCGCCACCCGCTCTGCGTCGCCACGCCCACCGGGCACTTCCCCGTGTTGCATTTCTGGGCCTGGATACACCCGGCGGCCATCATCATGGGACGCGCTGCGAAGGTCATGTCGGCGCCCTGAATCATGCGGCGCACGATGTCGTTGCCCCCGGCGATCTTGCCGGCCGCACCGATGGCGATGTCATCGCGCAAGCCCGAGCCCACCAGGGCGTTGTGAACGGTCATGAGGCCATCGGTCAGCCGCATGCCCACGTGATCCTCGAACTCCACGGGGGCCGCGCCCGTGCCGCCCTCAGCGCCGTCCACGGTGATGAAATCCGGCGCGGTGCCCACTTCCAGGATGGCTTTGCAGATGGACAGGATGTCCGTCCTAGCACCGACACACAACTTGAAGCCCACCGGTTTCCCGCCGGATAGCTCCCGGAGCTCCGCGAGGAACTCAATGAACTCGATGGGGGTAGAGAACTCCTTATGAGCAGCGGGGGATACGCAGTCCTCGCCGCGGGGGACCCCGCGGATGTCCGCGATCTCGGCGGTGATCTTCGCTGCGGGCAGTACGCCGCCGATACCCGGCTTGGCCCCTTGGGACAGCTTGATGGCCACCATCTTCACGTTGTCCAGCTGGGCCTTTTCTTTAAACAACCCCCGGTCTAAGCGGCCGTCCTTGGTGCGGGAGGAGAAGTAACCGGAACCGAGCTCCCAGATGAGGTCCGCCTCGTATTCGAGGTGGTATTTGGTCAGGCCGCCCTCGCCCGTGTCCTGCGCAAAGCCCCCCATGGCCGCTCCCTTGTTCATGGCCCGCACGGCGTTGGCCGAAAGGGCGCCGAAGCTCATGGCGCTGATATTGAAGCGAGAGATGTCGTAGGGCTGGGTGCAGTCCGGGCCGCCGATGTGGGCACGGAAGGGCAGGGAGAGTTCATTGAGGGGGTGGGCCGAGTGGACCAGGGATTCATACCCGAAGCCTTCGATATCCCGTTCCGTACCGAACGCAGCCTCCGAACTGTCCTTCTTCGCCCGCCGGTAAATCATGGAGCGGGTGCTGCGGTCGAAGGGCCGACCGTCGTCGTCGCGCTCGATGAAGTACTGCTGAACCTCGGGTCGGATCGTTTCAGCAAGAAAGCGCAGGTGGCCGGCGACGGGGTAGTTGCGCAGGATGGCGTGGCGTTTTTGGGTGAGATCCCGGGCGGCGAGGCCCGCGGCTGCCGCAGCGGCAGCAGCGGCGGCGGTTGTGACAAGTCTCATGGGTGACTACACCTTCGAATGCAAGCGGGGGGGGGGCGCCCTGTGCTCCCTCATTGCAGATCAATCGTAATCTTCCCAGCGGGCTAGTGTGGCGAAGCTCAACTCCGCACCATCAGTGCCCGGACATCCGCGTTGTCAACAATCCGCTTGCCGAAGGGGAAGCAGGTCACGGGAATGAGCTTGATATTCGCCCACGCCAGCGGCAGGCCAATCACCGTCACGGCCTGCCCGAACGCGGTCACGACATGCCCGATGGCCAGCCACAGACCGGCGACGAGGAACCAGATCACGTTGCCCACGGCGCTCAGGCCAGTCGGGTCCTCCACGCGGACGACCTCCCGGCCGAAAGGCCAGAGCACGAAGTTGGCGATGCGGAAGCTGGCCAAACCGAAGGGGATGGTCACGATAAAGATGCAGGCCACGGCGCCAAAGACGACATAAGCCAGGAAGAGCCAAAGTCCGGCGGTGAGGAGCCAGGCGATGTTCAGCAAGAGCAGTAGAGGCTTCATGCCACACACCCTATACCCGGCGGGGGACAGGGGCAGGGCTACAAGTGTGGGCCCTGGGTCGGTATGTCCACTCCCGCCTGTCAATCGACTGTTGCCTGGAGGGCCTCGAGTAGGGGGCGGGCTTTGACCAGCGTTTCCTCCCATTCCTCGCCCGGATTCGAGTCCGCCACGACGGCGCCACCGACGCCGAACGAGGTGCTGGTGGCGTCCGAAACAATGGTCCGGATGGTGATGGAAAGATCCGCGGCGCCATCGAACCCAAACCACCCAATTGCTCCGCTATAGAACCCGCGGGCGCGGTCCTCGAGCTCCTCGATGATCTCCATCGTGCGCACTTTCGGCGCCCCCGTCATCGAGCCGCCCGGGAAGCAGGCCGAGAGGCAATCCACGGCAGAGCGGCCCTCCCGCAGCCGCCCCCGGATTGTGCTCACCATTTGATGGACGTGGCTGAAGCTCTCTATCCCAAACAGCACAGGCACGTGCACGCTGCCGATTTCGCACACCCGACTCAGATCATTGCGCAGCAGGTCCACGATCATGAGGTTTTCCGCCCTGTCCTTCGGGCTGTTGTGCAGCTCGCGGCGGATTTTTCTATCGGACGCCACCTCCACCCCGCGCGGGCGGGTGCCTTTGATCGGTTTGGCCTCCACCTCGCCTGTGGCGCTGACCTGTAGGAATCGCTCCGGGGAGGCGCTGAGGATGGCGAGCGGACCGTGGGCGTGGGTCCCCTGGGCGTGTCGGATGTAGGCGCCGTAGGGGACGGGGCTTATCGCGCGCAGGCGACGGTACGTCTGCCAGGGATCCGGAAGGGCGGGGCCGGTGGCGGTGTTGGTCAGGCAGATCTCGTAGCTCTCGCCGGCGGCGATGAAGGCCTGGCATTTCCGAACGGCGGCCATGTAGTGGGCCTTGGGCTTGTCGAAGCGGTAGGGGGTGGTGGGGGTAGGGGTAGGAGAAAGGGCGGGTGAGTCGGTGGGGTGAGGCGCACCTGCGATAATCTGCAGCGCCTGTTCCGTGTGGGCGAACCATTTGTGCTGCTCGCGGCGGCGAGAGTCCGACTCTGCTGCGGGGCAGAGGGCCAGCAGGATGGTCTCGCCGCGTGCGTGGTCAACAACGACAGCGCGATCGGCGAGGATGACGAGCGCATCGGGGTGGGGGCTTTTTCTACTGCGGTGATTCGGGCCGCGGGGGACGCCGGTCGCCTCGTGCTTTAACTCGTATCCGAGGGCGCAGATCACTCCCAGGCTGAATTCGCAGGGGAGGTCTTCGGGGATATCTACGGGCTGGGCGAGGAACTGACGGATCGTCTCTGCGGCGGTAGCTGAGGGTTGCCAGACGTCGTGCTCGATCACTTGGGCCAGCGGGCCGGAGGTATCCCCAAGAACGGAATACCGGGCAGCCTGGGCTGGTGGGCGGATGGAGGTATCCAGCCAGAAGGCCGTGGGGGAGTTGGCGAAGAGGGCACCGAAGATTGCCTCGGCGGGGGGTTCGGCGGGAAGGCGGCGCCATTCTAGGCGGAGGCGGTCTGCGCCGCAGGGGGGAACTGGCTGCAGCGTGTCTGTGGCTGGGGCGGGAAAAGCGGTGGGCGGGTGGGGGGTCACAGGGTGTGTGTCTTTCAACTCCCGAAAAGGGTCCCCCCACCTTTCCCTGGGAAGTTGGAGTGCGCAGGGGAGGTGGGGGGATTTTGGGGGGGTCCGACCGGGGGGGGGTGGGACCAGCGGCCGGAGTGGGGTGTCCCGGAAGGACTACAGGCGGTGGCGGCCGCCCTCGTCGGTTTCGCCGGCCTTCGGGGCCTGGGGCTTCGGAGCACCCGGGGCCTTCGGCGCAGCGTTGCCCTGCGGCTTCTTGGGGGCACCGGCGGAGGGTGCGGCGGGTGCGGAGGGGGCCGGGGTCTTCACCGGCTTGGTGGCACCGGCGGTCGGCTCCTGCGCCGTGGCCCCGCTGGCCTGGGGGGCCTTCGGTGCACCGTTAGCCGCGGCGGGCTTGTCCGGGGCGGGGACACCTGCGGAGGGGCCGGCCTGCTTGGAAAGCTTGGCCTCTTCCTTCGCGGCGGCCTCGGCCTCGGCGGTCTTCTTGTCAGCGGCCTGCTTGGCTTCGACGGCTTTGTCCTCGGCTTTGTCCTTGGCTTCGGCGGCCTTGTCCTCAGCCTGATCCTTGGCCTCGGCGGCGGCACCCTTGACCTGGTCCGCAGTCTCCTTGGCCTTTAGCTCGGCCTCGGCAGCTACGTTCTTCGCGGCTTCCTTGACTTCCTGGGCCTTAGCCTTGGCAGCATTGCCCGTGGTGTTCTGCTTGGAGTAGTCCTCCACCCGCGGGGACTGCTGCGAGGCGCTCTTCTTCTTGCCCAAGATGGCGTAGGCAGCACCACCTGCGGCGAGCAAGGCCAGCAGGATGGAGGCCCAACCCCAGCCGCCGGACTTCTGCTGGCGCTTGAGCTTCTTGTTAGCGGCCTTCTCGGCCCGCTTCTGCAGTACCTGGCGGTTCTTCGCCGTGGCCTTCGCACGCCTCTTCGCGGCCTTAGAAAGCTGCTTGTTCTTCTTGCGCGCATCCTTCTTCAGGCTCTTGGCATTGGCCTTCGCGTCCTTCTTCAGCGACGCTGCATTCTTGCGCGCTGCCTTCTTGGCGTCCTTTGCATTGGACTCCAGGGAGCTCTTTGCGGCTTCCAGGCCGGCCTTGTTAGCGGCCGCTGCGGTGGTCAGTGCCCCCGCGACGGTGCCCACCAGAGCAGAGCTCTTATCGGAAGCTGCGGAGGCGACGTCCTTGGCTTGGTCCGCACCGGTTTCGAAGCGCTCCTTGGCCTGGGCCTGCAGTTCTGCGCCAATCTTGCGTGCGCTATCGGCATCGAAGCCGTGCTTCTTGGCGAACTTCCGGTTCTGCTTGACCAGCTTCTTGGCCTTCTTCTGCATCTTGGAGGTGCGCTTGTCTGTCTTGCGGCTGGCCTTGGCCGCGCGCTTGCGCAGGTCCTTCTTGGCCTTGTCCACGTCGAAATCGTCCAGCATGTCTGCTGCCTGTTCCTTCCTATCGTTGAGGGCATCTCCGGCCTGATCGCCGATCTTTGAACCCGCCTTGGCGGCCAATCCAGCCACAGCGCCGGCCTTCAACCCGCGCTTCACACCACGGGCGGTGTCTTCGCTGTGATCCTTGCGCTCACCGGGGGCATCGAGGTCCTGCCACGTGTCCTTACCGAAAGCGTACTGGGTGGCGGGAGTTTCCCCGGTTTCGTAAGACTTCGTTTCGCCGTAGGCCGCATGGGCGCCCCGTGCCTTCTTCAGTGCCTTAGCGGCTCCGTCTTCCTTCACCATCAACTCCGCAACGGCTGCCACGTGCGCGGGCGAGTTTGCGAACATCTCCCGGCGTTCTTCGTCGGTGGCAACGGACTTGCGCAGGGTGGATAGCGCGTCGAAATCCCGCTGCGCCTTTTCCTCCTGGCGGTTCTTCAACATGGATTTCGCCTGCTTAGCGGCAGACAGCACCATCCTGATGGTGGTGGGATTCATGGGTTACTCCGGCTCCTTTAGTCGTGGTGTCAGCTCCTGGGAGGCGGGGCGGATCTTCTCCGGCGCGAATCGTCCAGGACACGCATCCATACTAGGCAAAGCAGGGAACATGCGGCTGCGAAAAGTGTTCGCCCGCACGGGCAGATGGGGGTGATTGCGTACACTTGGCCGCGTGAGTAACAAAACGGCAACCGCAATTCTGCACACCAACCACGGCGATATCGCCATCGACCTGTTCGGCAACCACGCCCCGGCAACGGTGGACAACTTCGTCGGCCTGGCCAAGGGCACCAAAGAGTACAGCCAGGCGAACGCGTCCGGCACCAATGAAGGACCCTTCTACGACGGTGCCATCTTTCACCGCATCATCGACGGCTTCATGATCCAGGGCGGGGACCCGACGGGTACCGGCCGAGGGGGCCCGGGCTACCAATTCGCCGACGAGTTCCACCCGGAGCTTCAGTTTGACCGCCCCTTCCTGCTGGCTATGGCCAACGCCGGCCCGGGCACGAATGGTTCCCAGTTCTTCATCACCACCACCGCAACCCCGCACCTGAACAACCGCCACACCATCTTCGGGGAGGTCACGGACCCGGAGTCTCAGAAGGTGGTCGCGAAGATCTCCCGCGTGCGCACCGGGCGGATGGACCGGCCGGTGGAGGACGTGGTGATCAACTCCATCGAGATCCAGGAGTAGGCCTCCAGCCGCGCCACCTACCGCCGTACCGCACCGGTATAGCGTGGTGAGCATGTCTGCTTACCAGCCCTTCCCACGCCGCCTCAAGTGGAGCGATGCCCCGCTGACGGGTGGCGTGATTGCTGTGAGCTGCGGCGTCTACCTCCTCATGGCCGTTCAGGCCGCGCAGCGCGAGGGCCTGTCCGCCGCCATCACAGACCCCCTGCAAGACCCGCAGAACCTGGGCTGGAAGCTCATGCTCATGGGCGGGTACATCAAGGCCTACGACGAGGGGTGGCGGGTACTCACGGCCGCCGTTGTGCACCTCAACCTCACCCACCTGGTGCTCAACTGCATTTTCCTGGCGCTCTTCGGCCGTCCGCTGGAGCGAAACCTCGGCAGCGCCGTGATGGCCGGGCTGGCGCTGACGTCTGCCGCTGGGGGTGCGGGGGCCAGCTTGCTCATGCACCCGGAGGCGCCGATGGGCGGGGCATCAACGATCGCCTACGGCATGATGGCTCTGCTGCTGGGGTTGCAGTGGACCCACCGGGACCAGTTGGGGGCAACGCTCGTTCTGGTCGTCCTCAATTTCGGTTTCACGCTGACCACGCCCGGTATTTCCCTGTGGGGCCACGTGGGCGGATTTGTTGCTGGTCTGGCGGTGTTTGCCGTGGTTCGATCCGCTGGGAATCGACGACACCAAGCCGCGCGCCGCTGTTTAGCTCTCGGGGTGGTGAGCGTGCTCGCGGCCGGGGCCTATGGGGTGTTCGGCTTGGGGGCTACTTCCATCCCATTGTCATGAGCAGGCCAATGATGAACAGGCCAAACCCGATGAGGTAGTTCCAGGGACCGAGGGCAACCATGAAGGGGATCGAGGGGCCCGCGATGTAGTTCACGACCAGCCAGGCCAGGCCCACGATCCAGAAGGCGATCATGAGGGCGATGTACCACCGGGGGGTGCCGGTGGCATTGAGTTTCACCGGGGTACGGTTTGTTGGGGTGGAGCTGGGCTTGCTGCTAGCAGCGGTGGCCCCGGTGTTGACCTTTGCCTTTGGCACTACGTTTACCTCCTGCGCTGTTCGCCCGAGTGCGCTGAGTGCCCCGGCGGCGGATGTGCTGTGGGGAGGATTCTAGCAGCTCCGGGCGCTATGGACCGTCGCTGGTGGCCGGTACACTCGGTGGCTATGCGCATCCTCGTGGTCGATAACTTCGACAGCTTTGTATATAACCTGGTCCAGTATGTCGGTCAGTTGGGTTTGGCGGGGGAGAACTGCGTGGTCTGGCGCAACAATGCGCCAGAGCTGGGGGAGAACCCGGAAGAAGTTGAGCGGGCGGTGGGGGAGTTCGACGCGGTACTGCTGTCCCCGGGGCCCGGGGAGCCCGCGCACGCCGGGTGCACGATGGAGATCGTGCGAGCATGCGCGGCCCGGCGGATCCCGCTGTTTGGCGTGTGCCTTGGGCACCAGGCGATCGGCCACCATTTTGGGGGCAGCGTGGTTCGCGCCCAGGAACTGTTCCACGGCAAGACATCGCCGGTGGCACACGATGGCTCCGGGGTCATGCGGGGCATTCCCAGCCCCTGTGTCGTCACCCGCTACCACTCCCTGACGGTGGATCCGGCAACGTTGCCGGAGGAGTTGGTGGTCACCGGCCGGGTCGAGTCCGGGATGATCATGTCCATGCGGCACCGGGATTTGCCGATACACAGCGTGCAGTTCCACCCGGAGTCGGTGATGACGCAGTACGGCCACCGGATGCTGGCCAATTGGCTGGCGGAGGCGGGGTACGCCGTTCCGGAGGCCGTGCTGGCCGAGGTGGAGCGGGCCCAGCTCGAGCTGACCGGTAGCCTGCAGGCCACGGTGGATTCCAGCTAGCTAGGGCAGAAGCGAGAAGACGTTTGCTTTGACCTCGATGGAGGCATCCCGGCGGATGGACTCCCCGGCCCGCGGGGTCTGCGCCACAACGCGGTCCAGCTGGCCTAGGTCAGGGGTGTTTGCATTCGTGCGGGTCAATTGGCCCGGGGATCCGCGCCATCCCGCGCGCTGCAGTTCCCCGTACACGTCGTTGTAGTTCTTGCCCACAAGGTTGGGCATGGTGAACATGTTCCCGCGGGAGACCTCGAGGCGAATCTCCGTGCCCCTCGGCTGCTGGGTGCCCTGCTGCGCGGCTTGGAGGACGCGCCCCTCTGGTTCGGCAGAATCCACTTGTACGACGTTGACACTAAAGCCCGCGGCTTCCAGGTTGGACCGAGCGTTATCTAGGGTCTGCCCCGTGACCACGGGCACCCGAATATTCTCCGGGCCGGTGGACACGGTGATCATGACCTGTGTGCCGCGGGAGACCTGCGACCCTTGTGCCGGGGCCTGGGTGATGACCTGCCCGGCGGGAATGGTGGAGTTGGGTTCCTCCTGTACGCGCTGGTTAAGCCCCAGACCAGCAGCTTGAAGGGCATTGGCAGCCTGCTCCGTGGTCATGCCGCTGAGATCGGGTACTTCCGTGATCTCCTTGCCGGAGGAGATTAGGAGCGTCACCCGAGTATTAGAGGGGACGGAGGAACCAACGGCCGGTTCCGTGCCGATGGAGTTGCCCCGGGGGATGGACTCGTGAGCGCGCTCTGTAACGTCGAACTCCAAGCCTGCGTTGCGCATCCGCTTCTCGGCTTCAGCACGGGGCAGGTTCTCTACGTTGGGAATACTGACCTGCTGGTTGGGGGTTGCGTCTTGGCCGTTGCCGAACACTTCATAGGCGCCAAAAGCCACCCCGCCTAGCAGAAGAAGGGCAACGAGGGACCACAAAATGCTAGCCAACCTGCTACGCCGGGGCCGGGGGGCAGCGCGGTGGTCGCCGCGCTGGGCGGGGCGATTGTTCTGCGCCTCACCCTGCTCTGGCGGCGTGGCCACGTACCCGCCTTGGGGTTTACGCTCGCCCTCATCGGATGGCTCGGCGTAGTGGCCCCGCCCGTGCGGGGCCCGCTGCCCGGCCGGGTTGGGGATAGCCGCGGCTGCCGGGGCGTAGGGCCCGGGTGCACCATCCCCAGCTCCTCGGCGAGGACTGGACTCGAACACTTCGGTGCGCGGTTCGGTATACGCCTGCGCCACGAGGGGGAGCTGAGCGTCCGCTAGACGGCGGAGGTCCGTGGATAGTTGCGCCGCGTCGTCGTAGCGATCGGCCGGGTTCTTGGCCATCGCGTGCATGATGATGGAGTCGAGGGAGAGCGCCTCTCGATCCGCTAGGTGCATGCCGGGTATCTGCGAGGGGCGCGGCGGCTCGTCTTGAACATGTTGGAAGGCCACGGAAAACGGGGATTCCCCTTCGAATGGCGGCCGACCTGTTACCAGCTCGTAAAACACGCAGCCGGTGGCGTAGATATCCGAGCGGGAATCCGCGGACTTGCCGCGTGCCTGCTCGGGGGAGAGGTATTGGGCAGTCCCGATCACCGCTGCCGTCTGGGTCATGGCCGCAGACGAATCCGACAGCGCCCGCGCAATGCCGAAGTCCATCACCTTCACCGCGCCGGTATTGGTGATCATGATGTTCGCGGGTTTGATATCGCGGTGAATGATCCCCGCTTCGTGCGAGAAGTGCAGGGCGTCTGCCACCCGGGAGATCACCGAGGCCGCATCGGCGAGGTTCATCTTCCCGTAGTCCTGGACGATGTCCCGCAGGGTCTCCCCGCGGACGCGTTCCATGACGATGTAGGGCACGCTGCCTTCGGCAGGGTCGGTCTGTCCCGTGTCGTACACGGCGACTATCGCGGGGTGGTTGAGTTTCGCGGCGTTCTGCGCCTCGCGCCGGAACCGTTCGAGGAAGGAGGTGTCCCGCGCCAGATCGGGGCGCATCATCTTCACTGCCACATCGCGGCCGAGGAGCTCGTCTGTCGCTGCGTAGACATCAGACATGCCACCGGTGCCGATCTTGGCCCCCAGGCGGTAGCGTCCGCCCAGGGTGGTACCGTCACGGTCCACGTCTGGCCCCTTTCTGCAATCTCGGGAAAATACTTCTGCGGCCTACGCAGAGCAAGTGACCCATTAAGCCACAATAGTCACGAGCTAGACAAGGCAGGGTGCTAAGCCCGGCCGCCCTGCGTCGCCGGGGTAGTACCGCCACCCCCGGCTATCGCGGAGGCACCGGGCGCACCTCCACCAGCCCCGTTGGCGGTATTCCCGGTGCCTGAACCCCGGCCCGTGCCCGCGCCGCCCTGGCCGCCGCCAGTGCCACCGGCACCGGTTCCAGGCCGGTCGCCCTGGCCCGTGCCCGCGCCGCCCTGGCCGCCGCCAGTGCCACCGGCACCGGTTCCCGGCCGACCGCCCTGGCCTTGCGTAGAGTTGTTGCCCGCGCCGCCAGTGCCATTTCCGCCGTTGCCGGCGCCGTTGCCTCCGCCGCCGCCGTTGCCGTTGGAGTTCCCATTGCCGCCCAGCCCCGGTAGGCCGGGGATCTCCGGCAGGCGGGGCCGGTCGGGCGCGGTGGTAGCGCCATTGGGGGTGTTCGGGTTGTCCTGGCCGTTGTCATTCCCGGCGCCGCCTTGGTCCGCGCCGCCGGGTAGCTGGGGACGCCAACCACCCGACCCCGAGCCACTGCCCGACCCAGCGCCATTACCGCCCGTTTCCTGCGGGGTGGTGGGTACTTCGCTCGTCACGGTGGTGGTCTGCCCGTCCGGGGAGGGCTTGGTGGACCCCCCAAAGGAAAGGTAGGCCACGAGGGCCACCGCAAATAGGGAGACCAGGACGAGCACGATCCACAAGGCCGAGGAGGAGCCCGACCGGCGCGGCAGTGTGGGGGCTGCTGCCTGGGCCGCCGCAGCAACCGGCGGTCGGCCCGGTTGCGGGTGCTGGACCGCCCGGCCCGGCGGGCAATGGGCAAATTGCGCGGCGCGTGGATCTGGCGCTGGGGTGGGTTGGCGTCCAGAAGAATTGGGGGGCATGCCCAACTGCGGCGGCACGACCGGAACGGCGGGTCCCTGACGCGGCGGAACAGCGGTGCCCTGGCCCGTAGCCACCTGCGCCAACTCCTCCGTGTGGGGTTGATCCCCGATATCGATCGCCGGCACCAAGTGGGGCCGCGGTGGGCGTTGGCCGCGGGAGACGAAGACGGTGGCCTGGGCCAGTTCCTCCCCATCGGCGAACCGGCGGGAGGGATCCTTGCGCAGGCAGATACCGATCAGTTCCCGCATCGGTCCGGACACGCTCTGCGGCAGGGGTTGCGGTGCTTCGCTGATGTGCTTGATGGCTACGGATACGGAGGAATCCCCACTGAAGGGGCGGTGTCCCGCGAGGATCTCGTAACCCACCACGCCCAGCGAGTAGATGTCGGAGGCTGGGCCCACCCGCAGGCCCTGGGCTTGCTCGGGGGAAACATACTGGGCGGTTCCCACCACCATGCCCGTGCGCGTCAACGGCACGGCCTCGGCGGCCTTGGCAATGCCAAAGTCCGTCACCTTCACCACGCCCTGGGGGGTAATGAGCAGATTCGCGGGCTTGATGTCACGGTGGACCATCCCGGCCTCGTGAATCGCGTGCAGCCCCTTGGCGGTCTGCGCCATCACGTCGAGCGAAAGGGCCTCCGGTAGTACCTGTTCCCGGCGCAGAACGTCCGCCAGCGTCTCGCCGCGGACGTATTCCATGACGATGAAGCAGAACACCGCGCCGTTTTCGCGGACCTCGCCGTAGTCGTACGTGGTCACCACGTTTTCGGAACGCAGCGCCTCCGCGGCCTCGGACTCGTTGCGGAACCTGGCCCGAAACTCCGGGTTTTCCGTGTACTCCGGCTTGAGGATCTTCACCGCCACGTCGCGGTCGGCCTCGTGGTCGAAGGCCAACCAGACGGTGGACATGCCGCCCCGGCCGATGATCCAACTGAGCTCGTAGCGGGGGCCCAGCAGGTGCTGGGTGCGGTCGATGTCCGTCCGGTCCGGCTGGTCCGGGTCCACGATGGGTTCTGGGTGCTTGGGTTCCATCATGCTCACCGTCCCGATCCCGTGGCGGCGATTGCGCCGACGGCGGAGTTGATGACGGCGCGGCCGATGGGGCCGGCCACGGAGTTACCCGTGGCCTCCTGGCCCAGGTCGCCACCGTTTTCCACGAGCACAGCCACGGCTACGTCGGCCTCCGTGGAGAAGGCGATGTACCAGGTGTGCGGCTTGGAGCTGCGGCTGTCCTCGCCGTGCTCCGCGGTGCCCGTCTTGCTGGCGATGTTGCTCTGCCCGTTGGCCCACTTTTCGGCAGCGAGCATGAGCTCCTTTTCCTGGTCGGCGACCTCCTTGGAAATCGCCCGGTCCGCGACCTTCGGGGTGTAGGTGCGCAAGGGCTTGAGATCCGCGCCGGTGATCTGGTGGATGAGGTGGGGCTGCATCCGCACGCCGCCGTTGGCAATTGTCGCCGCATTGATGGCGTTTTGCAGCGGGGTGAGGGCGACGTCGCGCTGCCCAATCGCGGACTGACCCAGCGCCGCGCCGTCGGGCAGGTCCCCGAGGCGGGAGGTTTCCACCGGCAGCCCGAGCTGGGGATAGTCCCCGCCGATGCCGAAAGCGTTCGCCGTCTTGCGGAACACGTCCGCGCCGTTCTTCGTGGCGAGTTGAACGAAGGGGGCGTTGCAGGAGCGGCGGAAGGCCTCGTAGAGGGTGGTTTGGGAGCCGGAGCCGCAGGTTTCGCCGTTGTAGTTCTCCAGGGTGGTCGCCGTGTCCGGCAGAGTGATCTTGTTGGCTGCGGTGACCGGGGTGTTCTTGTTATCGCCGCTCTGCAGCGCGGCGGCGGTGGTGATGACCTTGAACGTGGAGCCCGGGGGCTGGGTTTGCTGCGTGGCCCGGTCCAGGAGGGGGGCATTGCTGTCTTGGGACAGGGCGTTGAAGGCCGCGGCGGAGGCATCCGGGTCCGGGGAGGCGATGGCCGAGGGGTCGAAAGAGGGCGTGGAGGCCATAGCTAGAACATCGCCGGTGGAGGGCCGGATCGCTACAACCGAGCCGGAGTAACCTTTGCTGCTCAGCTCGTTGAATGCCGTCTCCTGCACCGCGGGCAGGAGGGTGAGCTCAACATTGGCCCCCTGGGTGGGCTTGCCGGTGAGGTTGTCCCAGGTCCGCTTCGCGAATAGCGAGTCATCCTCGCCTGTGAGGATGGAGTTCTGGGATTGCTCGATGCCCGCCGCGCCGAAGCGGTCGGAGGCATAGCCCACGACGGAACCGAAGGCCTGCGGGTTGTAGGGGTAGCGCCGGTCGTACATGCCTTCCGCATCCGCGACGGATTCGGCCAGCACCTGGCCCCCGGCGGAAATTTGCCCGCGCGGCCGGTGCTTCATCTCGAGGAATTGGCGGTTGTTCAGGGGGTTTTCGGCCAGGGACTTTGTTTGAAAGGCCTGGATGTAGGTGAGGTTGGCGATGAGCGCGACGATGAGGAGGAAGCTGAACAGGGTGACGGCACGGATGGACTTGTTCATCGTTGCTTCTCCTTTCGTCGCGTCTTTCGGGATACGTGGGCGGCCGCGGCGGGGTCTGCTTGGGCCGCGTCCCCCGCACCCGGTCCGGCGGCTGGGGCCTCCGCTGCGGCAGCCGATGCGGCGGAGGGGTCAGGGGGGCTGACCAGCGGTGATCGGGCCGAGTTGGAGATCCGCAGGATCAGCGCAAGCAGGATATAGTTCGCCAGCAGGGAAGACCCGCCGTGCGCGAGGAAGGGCGTGGTTAGACCGGTCATGGGCAGCAGCCGGGACACGCCACCGGTGACCACGAACACCTGAACCGCGATGGTGAGGGCCAGGCCGGCGCAGACGAGCTTGCCGTAGGAGTCCCGGGCCAGCATCGCGGCGGTGAAGCCGCGCGAGACGAGGATGGCGTAGAGCACGAGGATGGCGGCCAGGCCGATGAGGCCAAGCTCCTCGCCGATGGCCGCGAGGATGAAGTCCGAGTGAGCGACGGGCACCTGCTGGGGATATCCTTTGCCCAGGCCGCGGCCGGTAACTCCCCCGAAGCTCATACCGAACAGGGCCTGCGAGAGTTGATAGCCATTGCCGTCGTAGTGGGCCACGGGGTCTAGGAAATTGGAGACGCGGTCTTGGATCTTGGCGGAGATGTTATAGACGCCAATTGCCCCGATCGCGGCCAAACCGAAGCCGATGAGAAGCCAGCTTGCCCGGCCGGTGGCGATGTAGAGCATCCCCAGCACGGTGGCGAACAGCAGTAGGGCGGGGCCGAAGTCGTTCTGGGCGGCGGAGATAAACAGCGCCAGGCCCCAAACCAGTAGCAGCGGCCCGAGATCCCGCAGTCGGGGGAATTGCAGCCCGAGCACGCGCTTGCCCGCCACGGTGAAGAGGCGGCGCTTGTTGACCAGCAGGGTGGCGAAGAACAGCAGTAGGAGGATCTTCGCGAACTCCCCCGGCTGGATGGAGAACGGCCCGATGGAGATCCAGACGTTGGCGTCCGCGTTCAAGCTGGTGGGCCACACGATGGGCAGCGCGGACAGCACAAGCCCCACGAATCCCAGCAGGTAGGAGTAGTTCTGCAGTCGGCGGTGGTCGCGGACGATCACGAGGACTGCAACCATGAGGCCCACGCCGATGACTGTCCACATGATCTGCGAGTTGGCTAGGGAAGCCCCCGTGGACAGGTCCAACCGGTAGATCATGACTAACCCGATGCCGTTGAGTATCGCAGCGATGGGCAGGATGACTTGATCGGCGTGCGGGGCCACCCAGCACAGCACGAGGTGGGCGACGAGGAAGATGACCGCAAACCCACCCACGAGGTAGAAGATGCTGGTCTTGATCTCGTGGCCTTGGGCGAGCTCCAGGGCCACGATGGCCACGAGGAGCAACAGGGCCGCGATGAGCAGCAGGCCCGCCTCGGTGCGTCGGCTAAACAGCTTCATCGGTTGCTCACCTCCCGGCAGGACACTCCCGGGGTGGTCAGATCTTCCGGCGCGGAAGCCTCGGGGGTCTTCGCGTCGGCGGGTTCTGCGGCGGCAGAGGGTGCGTTGTTCTCCGGTGCAGGGGCGCCGGGTGTACTCGGTGCGGCGGAGGGATTGGCGGGTTGCCCGCCACCGGGGGTGCTCCCCGGCTTGTCGGCCGCTGGTTCCCGGGTCACGCATACGGGCAAAGTCTGTGCGGCCAGCCGGTGGAGTTGCCCCACCACATCCTCGAAGGAGGCCTCCGGCATGGATTCCAGCAGGGAGCGGGCGGAGGGCTTGAGGTCTGTGGTGCTAAACCGGTGGCAATTGTCAGAGGATTGTGGGTCGATCAGTTGCAGCTTCGCGTTCTTATCCAGGCAGACTTCGTGGTCCGGTCGGTTGAGTGCCAGGCCCAGTACGGAGGTGTCGAAGCCCTTGCGGATAGCGATCTGCTCGCTGTTGCGGGCAAGGAAGTAGCTGGATTGGTAGCGCTGGTACCCCAGGAAACCCCCGATAATAAGGGCCAGGATAACGAGCAGCGCGAAGCCGCCAAGCAGCAACCGGCCGCGGGACTTCCGCTTGGACCGCCCCGTCGAGCCGCCCTCTAGGTCCTCATCGGCCGGCGGTTCCCCCGTTGCGGAATTCCGCCCCGGTCCGGCGGGGCGGCTTTTGCGGGCACGGCCCGTTGCGGAGCCGCCTGCAGCTCCGGCAGCCTCGGCAGTTCCGGCAACTCTGCCGGCGGTCGCGGCGGCGGCGTTCGCCCCTGTTGCCCGCTCATCGCTGCCTGTGCCGGAGTCGTGCCCGGGGGCCTGGACCACGTCGAAGCCATCGGTGGTGGCATCCGGGTCCACCCGGCCGGAGCCGCGCTGCGGTGCGCCTTCCGGGCGCGAGGGGCTGGCCATCGCGGGGCCCGCCGCGGAAGCGCTAGGGGTAGAGGTGGCGTCCTCACCCTGACTGGGCTCGGAGACCCCCTGCTCATCCTCGCCTTCGTCTTCCTCCTGGCCCACAATCGGCGAGACGGGCCGTGGGTCCTGTGTGTGTCGCAGGGAGGAGCCCAGCGCCGCCGCACGGGAGGCCGCGGAGTTCGGGCGGGGGAACTCGGCGGCGTCCGGGGCCACGGCTCCGGCGAGAACAGCGGCAGCGGGTAACTGCACGTTCTTATCCAGGGGAATCCCGCGCTCGTCGGTGGCCACCACGTCGGCGACAATCACCGTGACATTATCCGGTCCGCCGCTGCGCAGGGCCATCTCCACGAGGCGCCGGGAGACGTGCTCCGGGGTGCCTTCGGCGAGCACTTCCTCGATCGTCGAGAAGCTCACCGGGTCCGAGAGGCCATCGGAGCACAGCATGAAGCGGTCCCCGGCCTTGATCCGCACGGTGGTGAGCGTCGGCGTCACCGGCCGCCCGGTGAGGGCCTTAAGGATGAGGGAGCGTTGGGGGTGGGAGCTGACGTCGGCGGCGTCCAGCCGACCCTCGTCGACGAGGGACTGGACGAATGTGTCGTCCTTCGTGACCTGCTTCAGCGTGCCGCCGCGGACCCGGTAGGCCCGGGAGTCCCCGACGTGGCACACGGCTGCTTCGCTTCCCCGGAACAACAGGGCAGTGAGAGTGCAGCCCATGCCCTCTAGCTGGGGGTTCTCGTCGACGTGAGCTGCGATGTCCCGGTTTCCCTGGTCCGCTGCGGCGGCCAGGAGGGTGACGGGGCGGTCGGTCTGTTGGGGGTCGTCCAGCAGGGGCGAGTCAAGGGGTCGAAACGCGTCGATAAGGAATTGGGACGCCACCTCACCGGCCGCGTGTCCACCCATCCCATCGGCAAGGGCAAGCAGGCGCGGGCCGGCGTAGGCGGAGTCCTCGTTATTTCCCCGCACCAGGCCCCGGTCCGAGCAGGCAGCGAAGTTTAGCGCCAGGTAGGTCCCGCTCATGCGTCCATCCTCAGGTGGGTTTGGCCGATCCGAATCTCGGACCCGGCTGCCAGCTGCTCCGGCTGGTCCAGGCGTTGATTGCCGATCCAGGTCCCGTTGCGGGAGTCGAGGTCCTCCACGTACCACTCCGGGCCGCGCCGGATGAGGCGGGCGTGGGTTCCGGAGGCGAAGTCGTCGTCAACGACGAGGGTGCAGTTGGGGGAGCGGCCGATGAGGATTTCGGAATATCCTTCAAAGTCGAGTTGAGTTCCGGCCAGCGGCCCGGAGATGACGGTGAGGGCTTGGGGCGCGCGGCTGCGGCGCAGGCCCCGGGAGCCCCCCGCCGCTGCGGCGGTGGGGCCGAGGGCAGCACCGGATGCGTATGGACTCATACCGGCCGCGGCCATACCGGCGGAGGCGCGCCGGGCGTCCTTGTTGAGGCCGCGAATTGCCATCCAGATGAAGAACCACAGGACGACCAGCAGGCCCACCTTGGCCACCAGCAGCAGCGTGGTTTGCACAGTCCTCAACTCCTTGGGGTTTTGGGCACCGAAGGTGTGTTCACCTGGGGTTCTGATAGGGCCGCTACCTGGCCTTTTCTGCACTCCGGGCGCAACCGTTGGCAGTGCGTGGGGGAGGGAAGCGGCGGCATTTTAGCGGACGTGAACAGCCTAGTGTAACGGTGTCGAGACTCCTAGAGGAACTGCACCTCGATCTCGGAGTGACCGAGGGAAATCACATCTCCGTCGGCCAGGAGCCAGTTTTCGATGGGCATGTCGTTGACGGTGGTTCCGTTGGTGGATTGCAGGTCGGTGAGGACGGCGTCGTAACCGTCCCACTGAATTTCGGCGTGTTGTCGGGACACCCCGGTATCTGGGATGCGGAGGTCCACCCCGCTGCCCCGGCCGATAAGGTTCATGCCTCGCTGGAGCCGGTAGGTGCGGTTGCTGCCGTCCCGCAACAACAGGGTAACCGTGGGTTGCGGGGAGTCCACCGGGGCGCTATCCGGTACTGCGGGGTCTTGCCTTGCGGGGTTAGGCGGCTCGGGGTTGGGTGATTCGGAGTTTGATGGTTCGGAGTTCGGTGCGCCGCGCTCTGGTGGCTCGGGGTTTGGTTCAGCCGCATTGGGTGCTGCCGAGCTGCCATAAGCGTCTTCACCGGGGTGGCGGTCGCGTTGAGGTCCGGGATTGACGAGTGCAGCGAGCGATGGGTTGTTGGCGTCCTGAGACGATGCCGGGACGGCGGCCACCGAGGGTGAGGAGACCGACTGGCCGGGATCGGAGGAGGCAGAATTTTCTTCTGGGCCATCTGGCCGGTGCTGGTTCGCAGACCAGCTGTAAGGGTTGGGTGCGCCGGGATTTTGGGTGCCGCCCGGGGAGTGGCGGAAGTCCTGCGCCGAGGGTGCGTAGGAGGCACCGGTATCACCCGGGTTGTGATTCACGGGATAGTTCTCCGCCGGGTAACCCCATTGGGCATTCTGGGCATCTGATTGGGGTGTGGGCTGGGCGCCCGGCTGCGAACGCGGGTCCTGCGGCGGGCGCTGGGGGCGGTCGAAGTGGCAATCGCTTTTCAACTGGCCGGAGTGCAGCGAGCGTTCCGCGATGATCTCGATCGCAATGGGCCCGTTGGTACGCCAACCCTGGTTGCGGATAAACCGCGTCAGCTTGTCGGCCAGGAACTCCGCGAGGTCCGGACGCTTTTCTATCAAACTGAGGTGATCGTGCTCCGAGACGAATACACCGTAAAAACTGGGTGCCAGCGCTTCCCCGTCGGAGTTCACCATAACGGAGCTTTCGGCCTGCTGCTTGAGCAGATCGTCAATCTCCGCTGGGACCACTTCGCCCCCGAAAACGCGCGCGAAGCCGTTGTCCAGCCCACGTTGCAGCGAGCTGTCCAACTTTCGGAACTTGCCGAACAGGTCCATAAACCACCAAATCAAAGCCTCGGGAACGAAGGAGCGCCGTGGCGCATTTTCTGCTCCAGTATAGGGCCGCGGGGAATGCCGGCAGTTACCTCCTGAGGCGCGGTCCCCGTGGCTCTACAGAGTTACGCCCAGGGCCGGGGGCGCAACGGCGGAAGCATTGAAGACCCGTGGGCCGGGACGAGGGGTGATAGTTCGTTGGGGTTATCGTCGAGTGGCTCGGCCGGTCGAAATGACGACCCTGGAGCGGGGTGGCTGAAGCAGCGACGATCTGCCCTTTTGGAGGTACCGCGCGTGCCGTGCTAACGTTTTGGCTCGTCGCACCCGGGTGGCAGCAGTGCCCGCAAGTGTGACTACAACAGTAGAGATGTTGGAGCCACGGGCGAGTGGCGGAATGGCAGACGCGCTGGCTTCAGGTGCCAGTGTCCTTTTAGGACGTGGGGGTTCAAGTCCCCCTTCGCCCACCAAGCGGAATTTTCCAAACTGCGGGACCGGAGGTCACGGACTCAATAAGAGTTCGCGGCCTCCGGTCTTTCTGTTTCCCAAGGTGGTCGTTGCGCGAGCAATTAGATTTGGGCCGCGAGGGCGCTGGCCTGCAGCAACGCAGCGGAGCCTTGAACCTGCTGTAGATGGGCGCGGCTGCCCACTGATCGACTAGAAGCGGTGCTTCAGCCGGGTCGGCTCATCGTCTTGACCAGCGCAGTTGACTATATAGGTGATAGGTGGGCTGAAGGTTCGGTTCGCACGGTGGGGTGGGGGGTGCACTTGCAAATCTGCCTGGACCAGCGGGCTGAGGCGACGCTGCAAAGAAAGGCCGCGAAAGTTGGTGCGTGGTGGGCTCACCCAAACGTTTGTAGGAGTTCGAGAGCGACGTGCCAACGAGAGTCGGATAACGTTGCTGCGTAGTGGGTCCGTACTAACGTTTGGTGGGTGGCTGCCGTGGCGCCGCCGGTGGCACACTCCGGCCTAGTTCTGTCCGGGGTCTGGCTTAGCGTGCCACCAGCGGGTCGTCGGTAGGCATAGCTTAGGACGCAGATTTGCCAAGTAGGTTCTACGGCTACCGTGATGGTGACTGGGGCGCTAGACCGGCAACGACCGCGGAGAAGCACCAGCGGGCGGATCCCAGCATCTGTTTAGTGATAGCAAGCAATCTATCTGACTACGGATGTTGATCGGAAGAACGTGAAACCAGAAGACTACGAAAGCACCGATTTTGGAGAAGTCTGCATCGAAGCTGGAGTTAAAAACCCGTTTCACCTCTAGCTGCCCAAGCCGTTGCCCAGGGAGCTTGAGTACTCCAGCGAATTGGTAAGAGAACTTACGCGAGCTTCTTCCGCTTTGGGGCATTTGAAAGGGTTAAATGTTCTAATTTCTGACCCCAGGGTCCTCATTGGACCATATATCAAAAGGGAAGCGCTTGCTAGCTCGCGTATCGAGGGAACCCAAGCTTCACTGTCAGACGTGTTTGAGTCCGAAGTGTCGGAGGACGAAGTGTCCGATGATATTAAGGAGGTACAACGCTATCTCGATGCAAGTAAGTTAGCGTTTGAACTGCGCGAAAAGTTACCAATGACGCAACGGCTCTTGCTCAAGGTCCATAGAGTCCTGATGGAAGGAGTCCGTGGAGAGGAGAGGCAGCCCGGGAAGCTCAGAACCAGTCCCGTGTGGATCGGCGCATCCGGTGATACGCCCTCGACAGCACCCTTTGTTCCCCCATTACCGCAGTATCTCGGAGATCTCTTAACCGACTGGGAGAAATTCGTTAACGACGACGGCCAAAGATTACCGACGGTCATCCAGGCGGCGCTGATGCATTATCAATTCGAGACGATTCACCCATTTCTTGACGGCAATGGCCGCATAGGGCGTCTCTTGATCAATCTACTTCTTAGGGAGAGAAATGAACTGGAACACCCACTTCTATACCTCTTTCACTACTTTGAAACGCATCGGGCAGAGTACTACAACGCTTTACAGGGCGTGAGAGAGAAGGGGGACATCGAGAACTGGCTCAAATTCTTCTGCCGTGCTGTTTCGGAACAGGCAGACGACGCTGTTTTCCGGCCGATAAAAATGGTAGAACTAATCGAGGCTTATCGCGCACAGGCGGCAAGCGCCCGGTCAAACCTCCCTAGGCTGATAGACATTATCTCCATCAACCCAATCGTGACTGTGAGGTCGGTTGCTAAAGCACTTGGCATTACAGAACAGGGGGCCAGGAACATCCTTCGAACCGATGCCTCTAGTGAATTCGCATGGATAGATCGTAGTGGTACATCTGGACGGGGTGGTCGCGAGCGTTGGGTCGCAAGGGATTTCCTGGAAAGCATGGAGGGCCCAATGACGTATCTCGAATGATCCGACTCTAGGCTCACCTTCGTCCGTACGTGATAAAAACCCCTTTGGGGAAAAATGCTTTGAGTTCGTGTCCGAAACGCCCGTGGCTCGAAGACCACTTAAGCTACTGCTTCTCGTGACATGTGCGGAATTGGGGCCGCGACTAGCAACTCAGCCCCTTGCACAGGATCAGTCCGCATCCGTCGCGTCGCCGACCGGCTGCACCTCGGAGTCAGTGGGAGGAGTCACAGGTCCGACTACCGGCCAATTGACCCCTAGCCACACCGATCACGCTCCGATATCGACCGGCACTCCCATGCTCCGGTGCTGGCAACGGAGGAGGGCTTAGTTGGTGCCGATACCGAAGAACCCCCGTGGAGGGGCCGCGCCAAGAGCGCTGCGGTGATTTTCTCTAGGCCAACAAATCCCGAGGCTCAGCCCCGGTATGGCTTCTCCGACGCGCACCCGAACCCCGTGGGTGCAAGCATTACCGATCTCGAGAGCGGGAGGCAGATCTGCGCCGAGCTGGACCGGGCGATCGTCACGGTGTTCTTGGCAGGCGCATCGGTCTGCAACGCAGTAGGCGAACGGGCGGAGGGTGAGCGGGGGTAGCAAGTTTCCTTCCACCCCCAGCGCCCACCCGCGGGCTGTGTAAGCTTCCCATTGCACACCTTCCCTCCAGCTCGCACCAAGTCTAAAGAGAGGTCGCATGAAGCGTTTTGCATCTGTCGCCGCCTTGGCGCTCACGGCAGTAGATTACTGCCCTGCTGCCTAGGCCGAAGAAGACCCAATCAGGTTGTCGTCCATAGGGGTCAAGGAGCCTGAATTGACCCCTGGACAAGCCGCAGTCCTCCCAAAAAAGGAAAAGGCGCCGGGGTGGCGGTTGTACTCGGTCAGTCTCAGAATGACTTTCGATCAAAAGCTAGGCGCCTTACTTCTAACTGTATTGAGGCCAAACAGGAAGAGCTGATGGTCCAGGACTACATCAAGGCCCGTAGTTTTGAACCCACCCAAGTAAGGGTTGGGATCCCTTGCGGGGATGATGGAGAGTGTAAGTCGGCTGCGGCGGGGACCAGGACTAGTATCGGAACGATTGTGCCTCCCCTCCAGCCCATCGATGCTCTTCGCTTGTATTAGTAAAGGAGTCAAGCCATGAACAGCGTTCGTAGAAGGGTCTCCATGGGGCTGCTCACGGCGGCGGTGACGACGGCTGTCTTCACGCCGCAGGCCGGGGCGCTCGGACAGGATGACCAACGGGTCAAAGATGAACTGGGAACCTATACTGTGAAATGCGAGGTCCATCAGAAATCCGCAGGAGATCCGGTCGTTGGATTTGTTTACGGAAACAGTTCTAAGAGCGGTGAAGACGCCGAGCAGAGCTCGGGTGATTTCGTGAGTCTTTTCGGCCCGGATTATACAAAACGGCACTGTGAGACCCAACTGCGATACACACCTCTGGGTGCCTACAACGTCGATGGCCGACCGAAGGAGTAGATGAGTTATGTACATCGGGACAGAACCGTGGTGTTTCTTCACCGATTTTGTGTGTGCCTACAATGATCTACAGCAAGCGAAGGTGCGGCACATGGGGGCTATAGACGGGGTTCGGCACCTTTACTTCACCGAAGACGCCGACAACCGCACCGAGTTTTCTGAGATTGTTCTCTGTTCGGAGCAGGCTCTTCATCAAGGCCATAATCAGCCCTTTTTCGACGAGATGTTTTCTCGCATAGTTGACACGAATGAGGATGTGAGCTGGGATGACAAGGGCGCATATGCAAACTTCTGCTTTATGGCTGTCATCAATATACCGGCGCTGAACCAGTACCGGAAAGAAAAGCACATCGAAAAGCTGGCCAGTATGCTAGCCCTCGAGTTTGAGGACCCGGAGGACCCGAAACCGGTCAGATTTCCGTCGAAAACCCGAGCTATTCGTGTCAGCAAGGATGCCCGGGAAATCCCAGGCTGCTCCTACCAGTAGTCTGAGGTGTGACCGCGCCCGGTGAGGCCAACGGTCCAACCGAGAATTTCCCTCCCGACCGGCAACTCAATCCCGCAAGGGAGCCATCGTTTTCGCGCCGTCCATCTGAGCCCGGAACGAGACGCCCATGAGGAGTCGATGTCACTGTTGTTAAGGACTTGAACGAGCCCAGGCTGGTCCGGGCGATGGTAGCCGAGTTCCTTTTGACCTTCCGTTCAGCCAAGCTCTTACTGAACGTGTGGGAGACGAACCGGGGTCAACGGTTGTTTTCCCGCCCCTGGCACCGCGCAGACTCCCGTGATAACTCTCCATTGTACACTTCCCATCGAAAATAGCCAGGCCAAGTCGACGTATACCCCTGCGTGTGCCTGAGATACTGATGTCCGACCGATGGAGTATATAAGTCATGTATATCGAGACCGAACCGTGGTGTTTCATCACCGAATTCGTGTGTTCCTATAACGAACTGCAAGATGCGAAGCTTCGGCATAGAATGTCCGTAGACGGCATTCGGCACCTGTTCTTTACCGAAGACGCCGACAACCGTTCTGAGCTTTCTGAGATTGTCTTCTGCTCTGAGCAGGCTCTCCACCAAGGGCACAATCAGCCCTTCTTCGATGAGATGTTTTCGCTCATTGTCGACACAAATGAGAATGTGAGCTGGGATGATAAGGGTGCATACGGAAGCTTTTGCTTTATGGCTGTCATCAACATTCCGGCGCTGAACCAGTACCGAAAAGAAAAGCACATCGAAAAGATGGCCTATATGCTATCCCTCGAGTTTGAGGACCCGGAGGACCCGAAACCCCGCAGGGCTCCGTCGAGAACCCGAGCTATACGTGTGAGCAAGGATGCCCGGGAAATCGAAGGCTGCTCCTATTAGTAGTTAGATAGCGAGGCGAGAAGACCGCGGTTAACGCTGCGGTGCCACATCCCGACGGCACAAACGCGTTCGCCGCCCCCAGGCAGTCCACAACGGGTCCACCGAGAGCGTATCCGATGAGCATCGCAGCTGAGTTCGTCGAACCCATTGTGGAGAATGCCTTTCGCCGGACATCTGCCGGTACCGCTGAGGACACGATCAACCGCAGGGCACTGACTTGCCCCGAGTTGCATACGCCAGCAACGAACAGAAGGGCGATGTATGTCGGCAGGTTCCGCCCGAAGCCCACGGCCAGCAGAGCCAACCCCATGACAATACCGCCAGTGGTGAGAACCCTCGCAGCGTGCTGGCGGCCGAGTCGAGAGGCCGCCCTAGCCCCGAGTAGCCTACCGACCAGAAACGCTTGGGTCAGGATAGCGAAGGTTATCCCTCCGGCCCGAAGGGTGTCTAGTGCGAAGAAGACCAGCGCCACGTTGTAGATCGATGTGAAAATGATCGCGGCCCAAATTATCTGGAACGCGCGCCGCGATGCAGGATCTTGGAGAAGCAACCTTGGCGCCTGGGTTATCTTCGAGACGAAGCTCTGCTGTCCGCCATGTTCGGACGCCGCGGGCCTTCCCTCCGGGCAAAGACGGCAAGACAACATCCCATTATCACTGCCGCTGCCATCTCGGAGGAAACGGCTAACCTCAGTCCGCCGATCTAGAAGAGAACACCGCCGATTCCCGGTCCGATTAAGCCGCCTAGTAACCGGGCGGTGTCCAGACGCACATAGCCCTTTGCCTCCGCATGCTCTCCTGAATCGGGACCGATCAGACTGACGAGGTGATAAATCGACGGGCACATGATCCCCGCAGTGATCGAACCAATTACAGTACAAACCAGCAACACAGGAAAACTAGGCAGAATAAGGATCAGCGCTAGTGAGGCGAGATCCACAACGGATGCAAATAGCGCAACTCGGCGTGGCGACCATCCGTCAAGGATGGGTACCGTTAATGGGACTAGCGCGATGTTTGCAATCGCGTTACACAGCAAGATACTCGACACCGCTGCAGCGCCATGGCCGTGACGAGCCGCAAACACGGAAACCGCCACCGTTGTCATGGCGCCGGTTAAAGAGGCTACGAAGTAAGCCAGTATTAGCGGCGAGGTCGCCGGGCGACGTCGCTTAATCAACCTTCTTGCACCCAATGATCCATCAAAGTGTTTCTGTGATCGGCTCCGAAACTCGGAAGAGCCGTGCACCGGCAGCGTCCCAGGGCCGTCCCCGGGGCGGCAGGTCGGGTTAGCCCCCGTCCACCGTTCCCGGCCCCTACCCCCTACCCCCTACTCCGCTTCGGCCGGCTTAAACGTCACTGCGGTGCCGCTGGCGGAGACCATCACCATGTTTCCCTGGCCCAGGGTGAGGTAGTCGATGTCCACCCCCACAATCCCCTGAGCACCGAGCTGCATGGCCCGCTCCACCATTTCTCCCAGCGCGGTTTCTCGAGCCTGCAGGATTTCGCTTTCGTAGGAGCCGGAGCGTCCGCCGACGATGTTGCGGAAGCCCGCTCCGATATCCTTCAGGGCATTGATACCCGCGACGGTTTCGCCCGCTACCACGCGGATGTACTGGTCGATTTGCAGTCCCTGGACTTCGGGGGTGGTTGTCACAATCATGGGGGTTCATCCTTTCTGCGCCGTGTCTGTCCGGTAGCAGGTGGCGCCCCACGTCCCGCCGCCCTCTGGCGAGGATGAACCGCCACGTGCGGATTTAGACTTTATCCGGGGCCAACCTCCTCCGCTGACCAAACGGCTTTACGTCCAGTTGCGGACCTTCGCAAAAACCTCCGGCCACCGCCGTTCTAGGCGCTTCCCGGCAAGCTGCCTGCCCAAGAAAAACCCGCCGATACCCAACCCCAGGTTGAGCACCGCCCCGGCCCAGAACAGCCCGCCACCGGCGTTCATCATGACGATCCCTGGGATCATCGGCACCCACACGCCGACAAGTACCAGCAGCATCGTCACGAATGCGCCGCTGGAGTAACCGCTGCGGTCCTTCATGGGGTTTGTGCCCGGCCGAGCCGTGGGGAATGGATTCGCCACGCTGAGATAGGCCCCCAAACCTAGCCCCCCAAGCAGGCCCGCCACGCACGTCACGGCCAGCAGCATCCAGGTGCCGTCAAAGCCCGCCATCGCTCCGAGCACGGCAAGGTATGCCATGAGGAAGGGGGCGCTGACCGTCGCGGATACTGCCATTCTTGCGGTCACCATCGTTCGCCCGCGCACTCCAGCGGCGATGTGTACCCAGTTCCCCGGCCCGTCGTAGCCGTAGTCGTTGCACATGTTCAGCGCCCCGGTGGTTGCCAGCAGGAATGCCCCGAACATTTGGTTGCCGACAATCCCGCCGCCGGCACTCTCGCCGCCGCCCTGGAAGACCCCCGTGAGCAGGAAAAACACGGCCAGCAGTGGCATGGTGAAGATCGTGTAGAGGAACCGCGTGTCCCGCCGCCAGTAGCGAAGCGCCCGGGAGTACAGCGCCCCGCCGACGGTATTCTGCGTCCACGGCACCAGCAGCTTTCCAGTGCCCCGGGTAGTTCGGTTGCTCTCGCTTGTCTCGGCCACTTTTTTCATTGCGGACGCCAAGCCCGAGCGCCACGTCACCCACCCCACCCAGATAGTTCCGGCGGCAATAACTAGCTGGGCGGCGCCATACAGCCACTGCCCGTAGGCGAGGGACACTCCCATACCCCCGGCTGCGCCCAGTGGGGTCCAGCCGAGGACGGTGCCGAGCCGCGCGAGGGAATTGGCGTCCACACCCATATTGATCAGGACGTTGAATCCCAGAATGAGGACGATGAACGCAAAAGATCCGACGAGGGCCAAGCGTTCTTTGAGCGTCCGGGTGCCAACGGAGGATCCGAGGCTGGCTATCGCCTCACCGCCGACAATCGTGACAAGAAGTGCCAGGACCACGGCCACGGCCCACCCGGCGATCGCAACGGCCAAGGGGGCGGGGAGGGCGCCTCGGTCGGCGGCGGAAATGAGTGCTGCCGTGCCGAAAGCGAAGGTGATCAGCGAGTTCACCACCGCCAGGATGCCGCGGGTCTGCAACACAGCGGCCCACATCAACCCGGGAGTGATGCTGCGTATGGATAGCGGCAGCGTGACGATTCGGCCGGGCTCCAACTGGTTTTCCCCGCTGGGGTACATGACTGTGATGAGCCAGTACATCAGCGTGCCGGCGGTGAGGGTCAACCCCATGGCCCGGAAATCGGCCCGGCTTGCAGCGTCGATGATGAAGCCGCCCAGGCCCAGGCATCCGAGCAGGCCGTAGATCACCACGAAGATGGCGAAGAAGACTTGGCTGGGATTCTTGCGGAAACTACGCCGCCACAGGACCCGATGCAGGCGCAGCAGTGTGCCGGTGGTGGCCCCGGTGGCAGGGGCTTGCCGAGCGGGGGCGGGTTGCTGGATGGGGGCGCTCATCGGCGGGCCTCCCCGAGCCAGCCGAGGGAGTCGGCATCCAGGGATCGGCCACCCACGAGCTGCACGAACAGGTCCGAGAGGGATTGCTGTCCCCGCACCTCGTCGATCTGGCCGCTGGCCAGCACCTGCCCCCGGGCAATGACGGCCACGTGATCGCAGATCCCCTGCACAAGCTCCATCACGTGGGAGCTCATCACCACCGTGCCCCCGGCAGCCACGTAGTTGTGCAGGATCTGGCGGATGACCTGTCCGGAAACGGGGTCCACCGCCTCGAAGGGTTCGTCCAGGATGAGGATTTCCGGACGGTGCAGCAGCGCGCCAGCCAGCAGAATCTTCTTGGTCATGCCGGCGGAGTAATCGACGATGTATTTGTCCTGCGCCTCCGCCAGGTCCAGCGCGCCGAGCAGGTCCTTGCTGCGCTTGTCCACCACGCTGGCGTCCATCCCCCGCAGCAGCCCCAGGTACTCGAGGTACTCCCGTCCGGAGAGCCTGTCGAACACGGGTAGGCCGTCGGCCAGCAGGCCATAGGCCGCCTTGGCGGCGAGGACCTCGGCGCCATCGGGTTCTGGGTGCTGGCCCGTGCCGGCGGCCCAGATGTCGTGGCCGCAGACAACGGCGGTGCCCGCGTCCGGTCGCAGCAGGCCGGTGGCCATCATGATTGTGGTGGTTTTGCCCGCCCCGTTGGGGCCCACCAGACCGTAGAAACTACCCCGCGGGATGTCCAGGGAGAGGTTGTGCACCGCCGGTGAGCCCTCGAAGGCCTTGGCGAGGCCCCGCAGGGCGAGGGCGGGCTGGCGTGGGTCCTGAGCGATGGGTGCGATGTGCGCTGGGGTCCTGGCGTCCATAAGAACTGAGATTTGCACAGGCCCCCTGGGCGCGCAACAGCAGACCTGATTTCGATCGAGGGTGGGCTAGGCTTCTACGCCCTGCTGACCAGGCCGATGGTGTTGATGGTTCTCTCTGGCCCGGAGATCGTGAAGCTGTTGGACCCGGATGAGCAGCGCAATACTTGATCGGCAGGTTTGGCACAGGTGACTGCGCCGATAGTGACCTGCTGGCCGGTTTCCAATGCTGGCTGGGAGGGAGAGAGCACCTCGAAGACGGTATACCGCAGGCCCTGCGAATTCAGGGTGATGCCATTGGGACGGCTCTCATGAAAGGCTTCCCCGCTCACCCCAGGTACTGAGGGGTCAGCCTTGCCGCTGCAGGTAGTTCCGCTGTCGTTAGCTCCGCAAACCACCACCTTGTTGCCGCCCCAAGCGGCCTTGAACTCGTATAGGGAGCTGCCCCGCCGAAACGATTCCGGGGAGACCGCCTGCAGCGTCGCCGTTGCCGCCGAGCCCGCGTCCGATTGCGGCGAGCCACCCTGGTTCCCGCCGGGGGAGGGGTTGGTTGATTCCATTGCGGACGCCGATGCCCCCGCGCCGGCTGAGGCAGACGAGGACGAGACCGCGCTGCTTTGGTTGGAGAACGCGGCGGTGCTCGCTTCGCCTGGGGTGTCGTCACCGTTGCACGCGATCAGACCGAAGCTGAGGGTTCCCAGGCTCAATGCGGTGCCGAAGATGACGATCGCGGGTTGGCAGCGCGGCCGCGGCAGTGTGGAAGCGGCGGAAGTGGGCACGGAGGCATTGTGTTCGGTCATACCGCGAACCTAGGCAGGCTTCGGCCCCCGGAGCTTTAGTTCTAGGGAACTGTCCCCAACGCAAAACCTTCTCACGGCCTGAAATTGTGACGTGTATAACGGTGGCCATGGCTACCTTTGCACTCGAAAACCCAAACACCGGGCAAACGGAAAAGACGTTTGACCGCATCGACGATTCCGATCGCGATGCCATCCTGGACCGCGCCACCGAGGCCTACCAGCCCTGGCGCACCACGGACATCGCCACCCGCGCCGAGGTCCTGCGGAAGGTTGCGGATCTCTACGACGAGCGCGCCGACGAGCTGGCCGACCACATCGGCCGCGAGATGGGCAAGCTGCTGCGCTGGGGCAAGGCGGAGCTGCAGATCGTCTCCGGCATCTACCGCTACTACGCCGAGCACGCCTACGAACTGCTGGCCCCGGAGGAGCTGCCCGCCCAGGGTGCCATCCGCAGCTACGTTGAGAAGGAACCGATCGGCGTTCTCCTTGGCGTGATGCCGTGGAACTTCCCCTACTACCAGGTGGCTCGCTGGGCCGCCCCCAACCTGCTGCTGGGCAACACCCTCGTGCTTAAGCACGCCTCCATTTGCCCGCTGTCCTCCCAGGCCTGCCAGGATCTGCTGGAGGAGGCGGGTCTGCCCAAGGGTGTCTTCCAGAACATCTACGCATCCGGTTCCCAGATGGATGCTTTCATTGCCGACAAGCGGGTGGCCGGGGTTTCCCTCACCGGTTCGGAGGGTGCCGGGTCCGCCGTCGCATCGACCGCCGGTGAGCACTACAAGAAGTCCCTACTCGAGCTCGGCGGTAATGATCCTTTCCTGATTCTTGACGACGCCAACCTAGACAGCGTTTTGGAACAATTCGTCAAGATCCGGATGTACAACACCGGCCAGGCCTGCAACGCCCCTAAGCGGCTGATCGTTCAGCGCAGCTTCTACGACCGCACCGTCGAGCTATTGGAGCAGAAGATCTCCGCCCTGACTGTGGGCACCTACGATGACGAGAGCGCGGACGTGGGTCCGCTGAGCTCCATCGGCGCGCGGGACGACATCGTCGAGCGCCTGGAAAAGGCCACCGCAGCCGGGGAAGCCACCGTCCGTGTGGGCGGCAAGGCCCTGGACCGGGACGGCGCCTACATGGAACCGACGCTGCTCACCGACGTAGACCCGAGCGCAGATGTGGGCTGCAATGAGATTTTCGGCCCCGTCGCCATCGTCTACCCGGCCGACAGCGTGGAAGAGGCTGTGAGCATCGCCAACAACTCGGACTACGGCCTGTCCAGCTCCGTGTGGAGCACCGACCTGGACAAGGCCCACGAGGTGGCCCGTCAGCTCGAGGACGGCATGACCTTCGTCAACGAGCACTCCGTCACCGCGCCGGGCCTGCCCTTCGGCGGGGTGGGACGCTCCGGCTACGGCCGCGAACTCGGCCGCTGGGGTGTTGGCGAGTTCGTCAACGAGCACCTCTACCGGGTGCGTCCCCAGGACGGCGGCGGGAACTCCCCGGCCTAACCCGTCTGCGCGGGCTGGTCACCGGAGCTGGGGTTAGCACTGGGTCCACCGTTCGGTCCGTCCGGTCCCCGATCGCCCTCCTGGGCTTCGTGCTGCTGGTGCATCTCATCCATGGCCTGGGTGACCTTGGAAACATCGATGCCCAGGGCATCGGCAAGCTCCTGGTCCATCTGCTTCTTCTTCGCCTCCATCTCCTCCTTGGAGGGCTTCTGATGCGGCTGGCCGGGCTGGCCCTGCTCCGCGCCGGGCTTGGGCTTGTCGTCCTGGTGTTTCTGCCGGACGGTCTCCAAAGCGTTGTGTAGCTTGTCCTGGCTCACCCCCAACTTCTGGGCCAGGGCGGCCTCGTCGAGCTTCGGGCCGTGATGCCCATGGCCGCCGCGGTGGCCCCCGTGGGGCTTGCCCGGTTTGTCCGGCTTGCCACCCTGATCCGCCCCGGGCTGGGGTTGGTCCTTCTGGGCGTCGGGAGCACCCGGCTGAGCTTCCCGCTGGATTGCCGTCTGGCTCCCGGTCTGTTCCGCCGACGGGTTCCCGGAAGCGTGGGCCAAGCCAGCTCCGGCGGACAGAGCCACTGCCGTTATGCCCCCGGCCAGAGCCAACTTTTGGGGCCATTTCACGTTGCGCATGTTCCTAGTCTCCTTAGGTCTCGATTGCGCGGACAATGTGAACCCGACGACGCTCGAGAAACCCAGAGGGAAGGGGGTGGAGGGCAGCGCGATGAGCCTGTCTCTTTTACCGCCCGGCCCTCCGGCTATTCGGTGGAGCGATGTGACCGTCGGGGCCACTGAAGAGACAAGGTAACGATGCACTGTTGCTGCAGCATGAACCTATCCGGGCAGGTCAGTAGGGATTTATTCGAGGGCTTCTGCCCCCTACACGGGGAGGGTGTGGGGGCGCCCTGTTTAAGACGTCCCCAGCACATTTGATTCCTCTCGCCGGCCTGGTAAAGGGCGGTAGGCCGACCCCAAGGGGGCCAACCAAGCGCTGTCAGGGGCTCCCGAAACTCCCTAGACACCCAGGTCAGTACCTAGAACTGGCCACAATTGGACGGGGCCGGAACATTATTGAACCGGTCGATCAGGTAACCATACGAGGTCGGAAGCTGCTCGATAAGGGGGAGGGCGTGGTTAACCGCCGATTTCGGCAGGATCGGTGGTATCTCGCTGGCGACAAACTGCACCGCGGAGCCCGTAGAACAATAGTCGGCGGCCATTTGCCGGGCTTGACCAAATGGAATGGTGTCGTCGGCCCGTCCATTGATCACCAGCATCGGGGCGTTGAGCTTTCGCTTACCTAGAATCTGCGCGTCCACAATCGCCCGCAGGTCGGGGAGACGATCGAGGAGCTCGTTGAACGATTCACCGGTCTTCGTCAGTGTTCGAGTGTCGGTGAAACCGTAGGCACCGACCGTGTCGACGATGCAGCGATCCTCTGTTTCCTCCAGGAAACGCTTACCCTTTTCGTTGAATTCCTGGTCCACCAAGTAGGCCAACTGAGGTTCCCGCTCGAGTTCTCCGTTGAGTACATAACCGAGTACACCCGCGATGGCGTTGCCGTCCACGGCCTTGGCAACCTCGTACAGGTTGGACGGCGGGGCACCGGCGTAAGTGCCCTTGAGGTTGATGTCCGGGGCATATTCCTCGGCGTACTCGGCGGCTGCAGCAGTAGCGCCCCCGCCTTGGGAGTAACCGTAGAACCCCACAGGGGAATCCGCAGGCAGCTTCAGCGCGGCCAGTCCGGCGCGGGCGGCATCTAGGGTGGCGTGTGCTTCGTCTCGCGTGTTGACGTAGGTGTGGGCGCCGGGGGTGCCGAGCCCGATGAGGTCCGTGGCCACCACGCGGATGCCCATTGCGCTGGCCAGATACATAAAGGGCAGTTCGTAGTCCAGGCCCACGGACAGGTTGTTCGGGTTCGCTGCGGCAAACAGAGCGGCTTCCCGGGAGGGGGCGCACACATCCGCAGCGCCGCGGGTGCCCGGGGCGAAGACGATGGTGGGGGTGGGACCCTTGCCGCGCCATGAGGTCACCGGCTCGATAGTGAAACCGCTGACGGCGACGGGGTCGCCCTTTTCCGTGGTAGAGCTGTACAAAATCTTCTGGGCCGAGCCCGCCCCGCCGTTGGCGAAGGGGTTGAGCAGCTGCGGTGCGGGCTCCGTGCGAATTAGGGAACCGGGCTTGGTGGGAAGGTTGGCGGGGGGAAGGTAGAAGGGGTCGTTGGGGTTGTACACCCCCGGTAGCGTCTCGGGCAGCGCAAAGCCAGGGTTGAAAGGCACGGTCTGGCCGAGGACCGTAGATCCGGCAAGGCCCGGGTCCGCTGGGCTGACGGCGCCGGGGGGAGTTGCCGGGGTGGCCTCGGGCTGTGCAGCGGCCGGGGCAGCGAGGAGGGCGGAGACGCCAGCTTGAATGGCAAGGGCGCTGGCCACAGCGGTGATGGCGGCGCCGACTCGGGAGGGCTTTAGAGTTCGCATGACGGTGAATGTAGTGCTTTTCCCAACAAAGCATGAAGGTTTTGACAAACTAAATGCGCGATTCTTCAGATGCTCTGCGGAACGCCATTGTGAGTCGGTCAGGACCCCACGTTAAAGAGGTAGGAACTACCGTCGTGGGCCGTGTAAAAGGTGCACGTGATCCGCAAACCGAGGGCTTGTAGGGCACCATACTTATAGCCGAATAACTAAGGGACTGCCGTTTCGTCCGTATCATGGCGGCCATGACAACAGCTCGGCCCACGCAGGTAGGGTTTCTCGACACTCTTGGTAATACCCCCCTAGTACGGCTGGATAAGGTAAACCCCTCCGACGCCGTCACGCTTTGGGGGAAGCTGGAGCAATTCAACCCAGGCGGCAGTGCCAAGGACCGGACCGCTGCTGCTCTGGTGGAGGCCGCAGTGGCCAACGGCACCCTGAGCGAGGGCGCCACCCTCGTCGAATCGAGTTCCGGCAACCTGGGAATCGCCCTGGCCCGCCAGGCCCTAGTCAACGGTTGGGGCTTTCGTTGCGTGGTGGACCCGCGGGTCAACCGTGCAACCGTGGCGATGATGGAGGCACTGGGGGCCACGGTGGAGTTCGTTACCGAGCCAGACCCGGAGACAGGGGACTGGCTGGTAGCGCGCCGCAAGAAAGTTCGGGATTTGGTGGATTCCATCCCGGGTGCGGTGAACCTGGACCAGTACTCCAACCCGGCTGCCCGCCGCGCGCACTCGGAGGGCACGATGCGGGAGATCGTGCGGGACTTGGGCCGAGCCCCGGACTGGCTCTTCGTGGCGGTGAGCACGACCGGCACCATCGGCGGCTGCGCGGACTATGCGGAGGCCATCGGGGCGGATACCCGCATCGTCGGGGTGGACGCGGAAGGCTCCGTGCTCTTCGGCGGGAAACGCGGCGATAGGCACCTGCCCGGGTTCGGGGCTGGGGCCGTGCCGGATCTCTCCCTGAGCGTGAAACCCGCCCGGGTGGATCGGATTGACGACGTGTCCAGCGTGGTGGGTGCCCGCGTACTCGCGGCGACCGAGGGCATCCTGCCGGGGGCTTCCGGGGGCGCGGTCATTACCGCGGCTCTGCGGGCGGTCGAGGCAATGGATCCCGGCAGCTCGGCGGTCCTCATCTTCCACGATGCAGGATCCGCTTACTTGGACACCGTCTACAACGACGAGTGGGTGCAAGACACGTTCGGCGTGGCCCCGCAGGAGTTGCAACGCCGTGTCGACACCGTGGTCGCCGAGTGCGCCGGCCCGTCGCAGGTAGTGAGGAATTAGGACATGGAGAAGGCTGCGGAATCGGCAATGGAACGCCACGAGGGAACTACCTTGGGGGAGCCTTCGACCGCCTGGCGGGTGGGCATTATCGGCGGCGGTCCCCGCGCGCTGTGGGCCGTGGAGGAGTTGGTGGGCCAGGCCCGGCGGCGCGGTGTATCGCTGCAGGTGGAGGTGTGGGATCCGTTCCAGCCTGGCGCGGGCCGGGTTTACCGGGAGGAACAGCCGAGCTACTACCGGTTGAACGTGCGCTCTGATGTGGTTTTCTCCGCCCTGGGGACGCTTAACCAGTGGCGGGGCAGCTCCACGTTCTTCCCGCCGCGCCGCGAGGTGGGTGCTTTCCTCAGTGCATCCTTCCGCCATGCCCAGCGCACGGCACCGCCGAATTGCCGCATCGAACACATCCCCGAGTACGTCTCGGATCTCTCCCCCATCCCGGTGGGGCTCGGCGGCCAGACTGCGGCAGCAGAGGGAACACACGAGACCGCCGAGAGGTCGGGGCGCTGGCAGATCACCGGGGCCTCCGGGCAGCGTCGCTATGACGAAGTCTTGTTGTGCACCGGCCATGCCGATCGTTGGCCGGGCGCGTTGAGTCCCGGTGTTGTTGGGGGTCCCGGTCTTCTTGACCTTGGGGACGCCACCTCCCCGATCGTGGGCAGCCCGTATCGCGGGGCCGCAACTGGGGGTGACCCGACGGATTCGGGGGCGCCATCCCAAGTGCCCCTAGAGTTGATCCCCGAGGGCGAAGCGGTGGGCGTTCGCGGCGCCGCCCTGACATTCATCGACACCTGCATGGCCCTAAGCGAGGGTCGCGGGGGAGCGTTCCGCGAACGTGCGGACGGCAGCGGCCTGCTGGACTATCACCGGTCCCCAGATGCCGGTGGGCCCCGGGAACCCAACGTCATCTATCCGGTTAGTCGGGGTGGGCGGTTCATGGAGGTCAAACCGGACCCCAGCGGAAGCCTGAACGGGTTGTGCACCCGCGAGTTAGAGGGCTACAGCCAGCAGATTCGGCAGGCCAAGGGCTTCGCGGATGTTCGGCAGGCCCTGGCGCGGGCGGCCGTGGATCTCCTGTGCGTGGGTCGCCTCGTCAGCCCGCGGGAGGGTGAGCAATTGACCCCCGCCGCGGCCCGCGACCAGGTGGAGGCCGTCCTGAACGGAACGGATACCGATCCGCAGCAGCACAGCCCGCTCGAGGAATTCCGGCGCTCCTACCTGGTGGCCATCGGCAAGGCCCCGGCGTCGGCGGCCTGGGCGGTGGGGGAGGCGCTGCGAAGGCTCTACCCCGCCCTCGTCCAGCGGGCCTCCTACGGGGGTCGCCGCCTCCTGGAGGGCGAGGCCAAGGCCTTCACCGGATTGACCCGGAGGCTCGAGCGGGTGGCTTTTGGCCCGCCACCGCAGACGGCGGGCGCGGTAATTGCACTGGCGGATGCGGGCCTGGTAGATGATCGATTTATGGGTTCTGCGGAGGTGATCGACCACTGGATGGACGGGAAGGCCGAGCCCGGCGAGGGCATCGCGGTCACCGCGCTCGTGGATGCCGTCATCCCCCCGCCGGGCCTCGTGGAGGGCACGCTCACACAGCGGCTGAGCGCCCGTGGGCTGCTCGAAAAGGACGAGCTCACCGGGAGTGTACTCACAAACCCGGATGCCTCCGTCCCCGCCCAGCCCGGCCTTGCGGTGGTCGGGCGCGATGTAGAGGGCACGGTTCTGGGCCACGACACCCTCAACCGCACCATGCACCCAGAAATACCCAGGTGGGCCCATGCTGTCGGCCAGCGCGCCGCTGCACAGACAGGCACGCAGCAGGGCACCTTGGACCGCCGCATGCAGGCCCTCCAGCCGCTGACGGCCCGCCTGGAACCGTGGGCCGAGGATCTGTGCGCGAACCAGGAACTGTGCGCGGAGCTCGTCGAAAAGTGGGGAAGCCCGGTGAACGTGCTGCACCCAGAGGTACTGCCCGCCAACGCCGTGGAACTCGTACAGGCTGGGGCCGATGCCGGGGTTGATGTCCGCATCTTCTTCGCCCGGAAGGCCAATAAGGCCCTGGGGTTTGTGGACGCCGCTCACCGCGCGGGGCATGGCGTGGATGTAGCCAGCCAACGGGAACTCACCCAAGTACTGGACCGGGGTGTCCCGGGGGAGAAGATCATCCTGTCCGCCGCGATTAAGCCGGATGCGCTACTGGATATTGCGATCCGCGCCGGGGCTGTGATCTCCGTGGATAGCGTGGCCGAGCTCCGCCGCATCGAGGAAAGGGCCCGGGCCTTGGCCAAGGGCTCCCCGGAGCTTCGGGCGAAGATTGCCCCACGCGTAGCCCCGGAACCCGACACGCTGCCGCCCACCCGCTTCGGGGAACGCGCCGGGGTCTGGCTCGCGGCCCTGTCCCGCGACGGCCTGGACTCACACGTTTCCCTCGTGGGCGTGCACCTGCACCTGCACGGGTATTCGGAAGGGGACCGGCGCATCGCGCTCGGCCAGGCCCTGGGCCTCATCGACGAGGTGCGTGAGTTGGGCCACCGGCCGGAATTCGTCGACCTCGGCGGAGGCGTGCCCATGAGCTACCTGGATGACGCCAACGAGTGGCATCAGTTCTGCGCCCGCAGGCAGAACCTCCAGGACCGGCTGGACGCCGGGGTGGCCATCCCCGGCGAGGAAGAATTCACGTGGAAGATGGACCCCCTGCGGAACACCTACCCCTTCCACCAAAGCCCGACACGGGGTTCCTGGCTGGTCCAACTGCTGGCCGGCGAGCTGCCCGGTGCCGTGTCGGCAGCCCAGGCGCTGAAAGACCGGGGGCTGCGCCTGCACCTCGAACCAGGTCGCAGCATCCTCGACGGGGGAGGCGTCATCCTGGCCCGCGTGGCCTTCGTCAAGACTCGCAGTGATGGCGTGGGCCTCGTGGGGCTCGAGATGAACCGCACCCAGTGCCGGACCACGGCAGATGACATCTTGGCGGATCCACTCCTCATCGCGCCCGGTGGGGTGGCGTCGCCAAGAAAACGAGACAACATTGGCCTGGAGGCATACCTCGTCGGTGCGTACTGCATCGAAGATGAAGTGATTGTGCGCCGGAAAATGGTCTTCCCCCAAGGGGTCTGCGCGGGGGACATCGTGGCCATCCCCAACACCGCCGGGTACTTCATGCACATCCTGGAAAGCGCCTCCCACCAAATCCCGCTGGCGAAAAACGTGTTGCTGGACGGGCGCGGGACAGCCAGGCTGGACGATATCGACAGGCCAATGGCACACGGTACCGGCAACTGACTAGGTACCCTGGGCTGCACGACCCGATCGACCGCACGATCCGATCGGCTGTGCGGCGCTGTGGATGCGAGCCCACTGGTTTTCGCTCCTTGTTGTTCACCTCCCCCCGGTGTTTGTATCGAGAGGTAGACGCGCCGCCCTCCCCCATCCCAGCCGCGATGATTACGAAGGATGAACCGATGAGCTACCGCAACGGAAATCACGACAATTACGACGATCAAACCCGCCAACTGAACATGAACGACTACCAGGGCGGGCGCAATAGTTACGGCAACTCCGGTGGTGATTTCTACCGGGACGAGGATTACGGGCGTTCCGGGGAATACGGCTCCCGGGACAGCCGCGCCCAGCAGGGTTACCAGAGCTACCAGCAGGGCTATCAACCGGAATACGCCGCACCGGCTGGCAACGCGGCTCCAGCTCCCTCGGCCACCCCGCCTGCGGCGCCGAAGCAGTCCCTCATCGCGGGGCGGTTCGATACCAAGAAGGTCATCGTCAACCTGGTGATGCTCGGCCTGCTGTCCGCCGTGGTGACCTTCGCCCTGGTGTACGTGGTGGACCTTTTGGTCGGCCTGCTGCCGGGCATGGTGTCCCTGGGGATGGGGCCGGCGGTGATGTCCGGGGTGATTGCCGGGGTTCTAGGCGTGGTCGCTGGTCTGCTCTACATCCCCGTCGCCGGAACGGGCAACGAGCACCTCTTCGGCCTGGCCGTCATCGCGCTCGCCGTGGTGGCGATCGTGGTGTGGGTGGTGCTCGGCGGCCTGCTCAACGGGGACTGGCGCACCCTCGTGACGCTCACGGGAATCATCTGCACCGCCGCGACGGCATACGCTACGCCCTCCCGCATCGAGTCCGCTGACGTGCGGGGATACGCCCGCTAGACCCGTCTCCATGGCCCGGGCGCACACCCTGGCCGGAGCGTGAACCTTTCCTGGAAATCCTTTCAGCTACGCGGTCTTGGCTTGACCGCAGTGGGGGAGGCTTGCGTAGGTTGGCGGGCCGTGGGTGGCCACCGGAACTTCCGTGGCCGAGATCTCAGTGCCGGAGTTGGGCGTACCTATCCGCCCAGGCGGATAAAGAAATCCCCCTCCCTGGCACGGCAGACACCTTGTACATCGCCCCAGCTTCGTAGCACTTGCTGCGCTGCGGCCGCACGCGCCGAACCCGACGTTCGAGTCCCGCGAGGGCCGCTTCAAAGCGAAATAAGTACTCGAGCAGGAGTTTCTTTCATGCGTAAGTCCGTTAAGACCACCTTGACCCGCTTTGCCCTGGCCGCCGGAACCGCTGGTGCCGTGGCCGCTGCCGCCCCGGCCGCGAACGCCAGCCAGTGGGATCAGGTCGCAGCCTGCGAGTCCGATGGTAACTGGTCCACGAACACCGGCAACGGCTTCTACGGTGGCCTGCAGTTCACCGCCGAAACCTGGAACGGGTACGGCGGCGGGCAGTACGCCCCGACTGCGGACCAGGCGTCCAGGGAACAGCAGATCGAGATCGCGGAGAAGGTTCTTGCCGGGCAGGGCGCAGGTGCCTGGCCGGTGTGCGGCGGCCCGGTCGCTTAACTCGGTCGACTAAACCGTTCACTTCATCGCCCGCCGAGCCCCCCGGGGGCCACCGCAATCCCGGGCGAACCCAGACCTACTGGGGCAGCAGTTCCTGTGGAATGCCCATCCCCAGTAGGTCTTCGCGCGTCATCTCGGACTTCTCCAACGCAGCGGCGGCCACATGCCGCATCTGCTCCTCCGGCGCAGGGATGCGGCGCTGCTCGCTCATGAGGACCGTCAGGGTCTCCGGGTGATCCCGGAAGGCTTGCCACACCAGGGACGTGGCCAGCGCCTCCAGCACCAGCCCCCGTGGGCGCCGGGCCTGCTCCGGGACGGGGGCTCGCTTCCCGCCGCCGCGGGGGCGCACGTGCAGATCTTGCTGCCCGATTCCAACGACCGAGCCATCGCGGTTACGCACCACGGTGGTGTAGGGGACATTGCAGTAGCCGTCCTTCGCGATGCATTCCTTGATCCAGGCAATGAGCTCATCGCTGACCTCCACCTCCAGGTAGGCGCCGTTGCGCCCGGGCGTGAGGAACTGGAAGGTGCCGGTGCGGGTCCAGGCCTCGAAGTCCTTGCCCATACGGCGGTTGACCAGGGTGCCGAAGAGCACGTCTGTCATGGAGAAGAGCGTGCCGCCGAAGGCAGCCGCGTGCATGTTGAGGTTGAGGAAGTTCAGCCGCAGCTCCAGCCGCCCCCCGGACCAGTCCGGTTCGATGTGGGTGATGCGAATACCGGAGCCGAACAGCGGGGTCCAGGCGCTCATCATGCGGCGGGCTAACTGTGGGGAGGACAGGGCCTGCGCGGCGAGGCGGGAGGGGTGTAGGAGGTTTTTGACGAATCCCATACTGCTGATTGTGTCACAACTCACTTATCGCTCGAGTGCAGATAACTATAAGTGCAGCACTGTCGCCGGAGTCGGCGAAACCGGCGTTCTCCCCGTCCACCTGCCATTACCCTCGAAGCCATGGCGAACACGGAACCGCGCAGCGATGCTCCCCGCACGGAGAAGGTCACCTTCAGTGCTACCGACGGGCACCCCTTGGTCGGTGAGTTGTTTCTTCCGCCCGCACTGGAGGTCCCTGGCGTCCCGAAGAACATGGCGGCGGACCCGACCAAAGCAACGTCCGCGTCTGCACAGTCCCGCATCCCCGCCGCGGCCGCAGTGATCCACCCGGCGACCGGCGTGGACATGAACCTGTACCGCAAATTCGCCGCCTACCTGGCCGAGGAAAAGGGCTGGCCTACCCTCATCTACGACTTCCGGGGGTGCGGCTTCAGCGAGAGCCCGGGGGATCGCGCCGACCCGGACATGGTGATGGCCGATTGGATGCTTAAGGACGTCCCCGCCGCCACCGGGTGGATCCGGCGGCGATTCCCGGACATCCCGATTCTCGCCGTGGGGCACTCGGTGGGGGCGCATGGGCAGGCTGCGGTGGGGCAGCGGGAAGCCCCCGTGGACGCGCAGGTCATGATCGCCAGCCACGCGGGCATCACGAACCTTGTGCGCGGCCGCCGCGAGCGCGTCAAAGTGTGGACCATTTTCAACGTCATCACGCCCCTTACGGCTCGCATTTTGGGCCATGTGCCCGTGGCTCTCTTTGGGATGGGGCGCAACATTCCGCTCGGCGTGATGCGCCAATGGGCGGGGTGGACGAAAAAGCCCGGTTATTTTTTTGACGACGCCACCTACGATTTCGCCGCCCGATACGAACAGCTCCGCGGCCCCGTCCTCAGTGTCGTGTTTAGCGATGATCCGTGGGCTAATCGCCGGGCCGTTGATGTGTTGACGGATCGCATGACCAACGCGGACGTGGAAAAGATGAACGTGCAGGTGGGGCCGAATGGTCAGATCGCCGGCCCGGTGGACCATATGGGTTTCTTCCGGTTGAAGAATAAGCAATTGTGGCCCAAGGTGGGGGATTGGCTGGAGGCGCAGATAGACACATCCCCGCCTCGGTTCTAGTGTGTTGCGGGTGAAAGAACGCAACGGCGCCCCACGGGTAAAGCCGACCCAGTTGGTGACGGGCGGCTTCTTCGGCCTCATCATGGTCGGCGCCTTGCTGTTGAGCCTGCCGGTCGCCTCTGCGTCGGGGGAGGCCACCCCCTTCTTTCACTCCATGTTCACGGCGACCTCCGCAGTGTGCGTGACGGGCCTGGTCGTGGTGGATACGGGCACGCACTGGTCCACATTCGGTCAGGTCATCATCGTGCTGCTCATCCAACTCGGGGGATTCGGCATCATGAGCCTGACCTCCCTGGCGGGCATGCTGCTCACCGGGAAGTTGGGGTTGCGCCAGCAGATGAACGCAGCGGCGGAGGGGCGCAGCGGCAACATCGGGAACGTCCGGCGCACCATCAGCGCCACCCTACGGCTGACGGCCACCGTGGAGTTCATCGTCGCGGTGATCCTCGTTATCCGGTTCAGGCAGGAATACGGGATGAGCCTGGGCCGGGCGATGTGGGAGGGCCTCTTCCACGCCGTATCCGCGTTCAACAACGCGGGGTTCGGGCTGCGCTCGGACAGTCTGGTGCCGTATGTGGGGGATGCCTGGATCATCATCCCCCTGGCCGGGGCGCTCATCATCGGCGGCCTGGGGTTCCCGGTGTTGGCGGAGCTTGTGAGCAAGGTCAAGCGGTCCTGGCGGTTTCGCCGGGTGGGCGGGCACCCCATGCGGCTGAGCGTGACCTCCCGCATCACCCTGTGGTGTACGGCGTTCCTCATCGTCGTTGGCTCCGTGGCGGTGGGGCTGGCGGAGTGGACCCACGCCATGCAGGGGTTGCCGGTGCATACAAAGGTGCTCGCCGCGTTCTTTCAGGGGGTCAGCCCCCGTACCGCCGGGTTCAACTCCTTGGATTACGCCGAGCTGCATCCCGCGACATTGATCATCACCGACATGCTCATGTTCGTGGGTGGGGGGTCCGCCGGAACGGCGGGTGGTGTGAAAATCACCACGGTGGCCATCATGCTGGCGGCGGCGTTCGCCGAATTTCGCGGGGACAATGCCACCACGATCGGCGGCCGGCGGATCGAGGATACGGTGGTTCGCCAGGCCATGACGGTCGCCGCAGCCGGAGTGATTCTCGTGGTGTTTTCCGTGGTCGCAGTGGAGATTATGGATGTTCAGTTCACCAGCGATCAGATTATGTTCGAGGTGATCTCCGCCTTCGGGACAGTGGGGCTGTCCACGGGCATCACCGCCCAGCTCACCGCTGGGTCCCAGGCCGTGTTGATGATGTTGATGTTCCTTGGCAGGGTTGGTCCGATTACGCTGGTGACAGCGCTGGCCAGCCGGAACCGCAAGCGGCGCTACGATCTACCGTCTGAGAGGCCTTTCATTGGGTAACTTCCTTGGCAACGCACTGCGCGGCAAGCGTCAGATCGATATCCCGCCCGTGGCGGTGCTAGGGCTGGGCCGATTCGGCGCCTCCCTCGCCGCTGAGCTGGCAGAGCATGGGGTGGAGGTGCTGGGGGTGGATAGCAGCGACCGCCTGGTGCAGGTGTGCTCGCAGGAGCTCACCCAGACCGCGAAGGCGGATACCACCGACATCGAGGCCCTGCGGCAGTTGGGCGTGGACCAGGTGGAGCGGGTGGTGCTGGCCATCGGCTCGAAGTTGGAGGCCAGCATCCTCACCGCCTCCAACCTCGTGGAGCTGGGCATTCCCCACATTTGGGCGAAGGCCGATTCGAAGGCGCATGCCCGGATTCTTACCCAGGTCGGGGTCCATCACGTCGTCCGCCCGGAGCGCGATACCGGGCGGCGGGTGGCCCACCTCCTCGGCGGACGCTTTCAGGACTTCGCGGAGTTCGACGAGAACCACGGCATGATCAAAATGGCCCCGCCCACGTACTTCACCCGCGCTCGCTTCGACCCGGATCGGCTGATGCGGGATCACGGCGTGTTCGTGGTGTCCGCCCGGCACCCGGATGGCTCCTGGGAGCCCTACACTCGGGAGCTGAACCTCGACGATGTGGACGAGATCATCCTGGCCGGGGCGCCCCAGGACCTGGAGAGCTTCGCCCAGTCTTAGCCTCGCGGGTTGTGGCCCCCGTGTCCGGTGGTTGTCCCGGAGCCGGGATATATTCACCACATGTCCACTGCCGCCCCCACTGGGGTTTCCCGCGATGGGTTTGCCTCGCACGGGTCCCCGACGAGCCTGTTGCAGCCAATCGACCGGCACCACCAACTGACCTTCCCGCCGTTTACCCGGGGACTGTTGACCATAGGGCAGTGGGTGGTTTTCCTGCTTGGCCTGGCGGGCCTGCTGGGTGGGGGGTATTTCGCCGTGCAGCATGCGCAGGAGAAGTACCTGCTGGACGTGGGGGTTTTTCAGGACGCCGGTTCCGCCCTGGTGCACGGGCAGCCGTTGTATTCCGATGCTTTCCCCACCCGCTCGGGTTTCCGGTTCATCTATCCACCCTTTGCCGCGCTGCCCTTCGTGCCGCTGCAGTGGATCCAGGAAAAGCACATGCAGGTGGCCTGGACGCTGCTGACCGTTGCCGCGGTATGGGTGATCCTGGCGATGGTGTGCCGCCGGGTGGGCTTGCGCAACTGGGTGTTGTGGAGCATCGGGTTGGCCGGGTTCGCGATCAACATTGAGCCCGTGCGAACGCACCTCATCTACGGGCAGATCAACGCGTTCCTCATCCTGCTCGTCACGGCGGATGCGCTGGGTTACGTGCCCCGCAAGCTGCGGGGTGTAGGGGTGGGCATCGCCACGGGCATCAAAATCACCCCGGCGGCATACGCTTTGGTGTTCCTCGCCCGCAAGGACTGGTGGTCCGTGGCCCGCTCGGCGGGGTTCTTCTTTCTCACGGCGGCCATCGGTGCGCTTGTGCGCCCGGCGGAGTCCCTCTATTACTGGACGGACGAGTTCTTCAAGTCCGATCGCGGCGGACCCCCGTCGTATCCGCCGAACCAGGCTCTGAGCGGCCTGCTGACCCGCGCAGGACTGTCGGATCACGTGGTGGGGTTGATCATGGTGCCGGGCTTCATCCTCGTCGCTGCGGCGGTGTTGTGGGGGGCTTGGAAGTTGGAGAAAAGCGGGCATCGGGTGGTGTCCCTGTTGCTGGTGGTATTGGGGGTTTGCTTGGCCAACCCGATTGCCGTCACCCACCACTGGACTGGGATTGTGCTCGTTTTCCCGTTGTTAGCGGCGCTGGCGGTGGGCACGGAGCGGTTGCCGCAGCGCCGCGTCTTGGCCGCTGTGATCGTCGTGTTCCTGGCGGCGAACTTGTTCGGCCCGCATTACGTCTACCCGCATGCCGAGCACTACACCTTTCACCTGCAGCAGTGGCTGGTGGGTAATGCGCAGGGGTTGAGCGGTTTCCTACTGTTCCTCGTCTTGCTCGTCGTGGCCGCCCGGTGCACTGCTAGCGTGGTGGCCATGACAGCAAAAAGTGCTGACCAAGCGAGAAAAATGCAGTCTTCGGGGGCCGCCCAGGAGCAGCGGGCCGTTATCTTCCCGGATGCCGATCTGTCCCCCGATAAGCCCCATTTCCAGCGGTTGTTTCTGCAGCAGGAGGCCCTGTTAGGTGTGGACGCCAACCCCGCCGCGTTTGCCGCACTGACCGAGATCGGCGATTACCGGGTCCTGGATCCACGGGGCAAAGTGGGCCTGCAGGTTACGTTGTTCACCGATGGTCAGGCCACCGTCCAGGTACCCCTGGCCTACTGCGAGGCCGACCAGGAGGGCGCCAAACGCCCCGGGTTCTTGGGGGAGATGAGCCACAGCGAGCTGGGCCGACGCCACATCTTTGATGCCCGTCAGCGTCCCGAGTTCGCCGAGGCGATCGGCGCTCTTATTACCTCCGCGGGTCGGGGGCCGGTGAGCGAGAGTGCCAAGGACGGCAGTGTCATCCAACCCAAGGTTCAGGTGCAGGGTACCGGCACGCGATCCGGGCACGGTTCCGTCGAGGTCGAATTCCCCTTGGTGGTGGACCTGCGTGCCTCGGATTCCGCGGCCCAAGCTGCAGCGGAGGAGCCGGGGCTTATGCTGGGAACCTGGCAGCAGCCGTCGCCCACGGCGGCAGCGCCGGAGGCGAAAACTTTAGGCGGGGAGTCGGTCACGGCGATCCTCGCTCAGCTCCGCTAGCCGAACCACCGCTACCGGGGATTTTCTCGCCGGTTACGCCGGGGTGGGGCCGACGCCCTCCACGCGGGCAGCGCGGAGAACTTCTTCTGCGGCTGCGGTCGCGGCGGCGCGGTCCTCCGGGATTAGCCCGATGCGGGTTCTGCGATCCAGAATGTCGCCGACCGTCCGGGCGCCCTCGTGGGTGACAGCGAAGCTCATCCGGGCTCGGGATATGGACGAGCCGGGGAGCGCCGGCTGGCCGGGGTCCGGTATCACGCACTGCTCCGTGTACGCTGCGGAATCCGGAGCGACATCCGGCAGACCGGGGGCGCCTAAAAGAGGGGTCCGCTCTGTCACGCAGGGCCCGTACTTGCCCGTTAGGCGGGAGCCAATGGTCGGATCCGCCAGCACTGCATCCACCGTTTGCTCAGCCATAAGCCGGTATTCCGTGAGCTTGCCGCCCGTGACAGTGACCATGCCGTCCTCCACCAAGATGGCGTGCTCCCGGGACAGGTCGGCGGTGTGCTCTTTGTTCTCCGCCAGCTCGATCAGCGGGCGTAGCCCGGCGAACGCCCCGTCCACGTCGCTGCGGGTTAGCTTCTTGTCCAACGCTTGGTTGATGACGTCCAAAATGAAGTGGATATCGGTCTCGGGGGCCTCCGGTTCGTCGGCGAGCGGCGCTGCTTCGTCCGTAATCCCGACATAACACCGGCCCAGCCCCGTGGGCAGGACGAAGCAGAACCGGTTGGTGGCATGGGGAACCGGGACGGTCAGTGCCCCGGTGGGGTTGCCCAGTTTTTCGGAACGGATGACTAGGTGGGTGCCCCGGCTGGGAGTGACGGTCACGCGCTTATCCAGATCCCCGGCCCACACGCCGGTGGCATTGATCACCCCGGCTGCGGCTACCGTGACTGTGTCCCTGGTATCGGGCCCGAACTGCAAGGTGACGTGGCTCAACCCCTGCTCGGAGGTCACCTGCGTGACGGGGGCGTGGGTCAGCACATCTGCGCCATAGCCCGCCGCGGTGCGGGCCAGGGCTGTGACCAGGGCAGCGTCGTCGGTGAGCTGGCCGTCGTAATTGACGTACCCGAATTTCACTTCGGCGCGATCCACAGCGGGACAGAGCTCGGCGACCTTTCGGGCGCTAATTGTGCGCGATCGTGGGAGGGTCTGTGCGGAGGTGCCGGCAGCAATGCGTAGGGCATCCCCGGCGAGGAAGCCCAGGCGGGGGAGGACGTTGTTGAGCACGCCAAACTTGGCCATGACCGGGACCACCTGCGGCAGCGCCCGGGTGAGGTGGGGGGCCGTGGTCTCCATGAGAATGCCCCGCTCTTTCGCGGAACGCCGCGCGATCCCTACATTTCCACTGGCCAGGTAGCGCAGCCCCCCGTGGGCCAATTTGGAGGACCACCGAGAGGTGCCGAAGGCCAAGTCCACCTTGTCCACCAGCAACACGCGCAGCCCGCGGGTCACGGCATCGAGGGCCACCCCCGCACCCGTCACCCCCGCACCGACGACAATCAGGTCGTAGGGTCCGCCCTTTCGCTGGCCCCCACGCAGTTGGTCAAGTAGATCCGCCCGGCGTTGCGGGGACAGGGCCGCCCGCTCCGCGCGGAAGGCCGGACGGTTAGAAGCCTCCGCCACGTGGTGGGCACTGCGGGTCGTGGCGTTGGCGATGGCGGTGGCGCGATCAATGGCGGAGTTGCGGCGGCTCATGAGTGCGAACTTACTACGGCCGCCGGACATACGGTCGGCGATGCGACAGAATTGCGTGGCGGGCGCAGGTATGCCACATTATCCCGAGAAAGTGTCAGCGGGCGCATATTGTGGGGGTATGACCGATCCCAGTGCGCCTACATCCGCCGCTCTCACCGAAACCGCCATGCCCACCCCTCCGATGGAGTTCAATCTGTGGGGCACGCCAGACGAGGCCAAGGACCTTTCGGCCTCCGTAAAAAAGATGCTGCACAAAATGCTGGGGGTGACGGAACCCAGTCCGCGCCGAGAGCTCTCGGAGGTGCGCCTAAGCCCCATACAGCTCAGTGACGCGGACCTCGCCGAGTTGCAGGGGATCGTCGGGGCCGAGTACGTGTCCACCCAGCAGGAACAGCGAGCCCCGCGGGCCCGCGGGAAGAGCTACCTGGACCTGGTGGATTGGCGCCTGGACCAGGTCATCGCGGCCCCGGATGCGGTGGTGGCCCCCGGCAGCGAAGAGGAGGTGCTGGCGGTTCTGCGGTGGTGTTCCCAACAGTCGGTGGCAGTGGTGCCGTTTGGCGGGGGTACCTCCGTGGTGGGGGGGTTGAGCCCGCTGGCGGGGGATCATCGCGCGGTCCTCAGTGTGGATCTTGCCCGCTTCGATCAATGCGAGGATGTGGATGAGGAATCCGGGCTGGCCACCCTCGGTGCTGGCCTGTCCGGACCCCACGCAGAGATGCTGCTAGCCCAGCACGGCTTGCAAATCGGGCACTTCCCGCAGTCCTTCCCCTATGCCTCGATCGGGGGGTTTGCCGCCACCCGCTCCTCAGGACAGAACTCGGCGGGGTATGGCCGTTTCGATGAGATGGTCCGGGAGCTAACGGTGGTTACCCCCAAGGGGATTCTTCACCCCGGCCAGGCTTCTCCAGCCACTGCTGCGGGACCGCAGCTCAAGCAGCTGTTCTTGGGCTCGGAGGGGCTGTTCGGCATCATCACGAAGGTCCGCCTGCGGGTCCACCCCATCCCGGAGACGAAGCTGTACGAGGCTTTCAGTTTCGCCACCTTCGCCGACGGTGTGCGCGCCCTGCGTACGGTGGAGCAGACGGGGGCGGGACCGACTGTGCTGCGCCTGTCCGATGAGATTGAGTCCAGCGTCAACCTCACGAGCACTGACAAAATCGGCGAGCAGGACGAGTCGGCGCACACCGGGTGCCTTGCCATCACCCTGTTCGAGGGCACCACGCAGCACGCGCAATCCCGCCACCAGGAGACCCGTGCGCTGATGCAGCGGCTGGGCGGCGAGTCCTTGGGGGAGGGCCCGGCGCGCAAGTGGGAGGAGGGCCGGTTCGGCGCGCCCGTGCTGCGCGATTCCCTCATGGACGCCGGGGCCCTGTGCGAAACGCTGGAGACAGCCACGGACTGGTCCAATGTGCCTCGGCTGAAGAAGGCGGTGGGGGAGGCGCTGGCGAAGGCTCTAGTCCACGATGGCACTCCGGCGCTGATCATGTGCCACGTCTCCCACGTCTACGCGGAGGGGTGCAGCCTGTACTTCACGATCGTGGGGGCCGCTGGCCCCCAGCCTCAGGCCCGGTGGCGGGCGGCGAAGCAGGCTGCCACTCAGGCCATTGCGGATAACGGCGGGACAGTCACACATCATCATGCGGTGGGGACGGATCATTTGCCGTGGATGGACGCCGAGATCGGCGCGCTGGGCATTGAGATCCTCCGCGCGGTCAAGAGGGAGGTGGACCCGGAGGGGATTTTGAACCCGGGCAAGACCTTTGATCTTTCCGCGCAATCCCGGGTGGGGGCGGGCAACGGCCCTGCGGTTAGCCCCTCGGGGAGCGCTGCGAGTACCGTCAGCTCCGCTATCGACGAGGGTGGAGAGGGCCAGTAAGCCATGAGTTTTTCAGTGGGAACCGCCCCGATCAGACGCGTGGCCATGCTCACGAACCCGGCTGCGGGCAAGGGGGCCGCGACTCGTATTGCTGATCGAGCCCGGGGGCACCTTAACCAGCTCGGCGTGGACGTGGTGGCGATCCAGGGTTCCAGCGCCGCGGCCTCTCGGGAATTGGCGGCGACCATGGTTGCCGACGATCGCATCGATGCCCTGGTGGTGTGCGGCGGCGACGGCCTTATCTCGTTGGCGCTGCAGGAGCAAGCTCAGTCTGACAAACCCTTGGGAATCATTCCTGCCGGTACGGGTAATGACCACGCCCGGGAATACAACATTCCCACGGATCCCCTCAAGGCAGCCGAGGTGGTGGCGGCGGGATTTTGGACTACCACGGACCTGGGCCGAATGACGCAATGCAAGGCCGGCGCTTTTGGATCGCGCGGGGATATGGCGTCCTTAGATGTATCGGGAATTGACGCCGTTTCGAACTCCTGGTTCGGCACCATCGCCTGTGCTGGTTTTGATTCGCTCGTAAGCGATCGGACGAATAAAATTACCTGGCCAAAGGGGCGAAATCGCTACAACCTGGCCATCGTCATGGAGTTCCTGAACTTCCATTCCATTCCCACTCGGCTGGTGTTGGACCCAGGTATGGATACTCAGCGCGTGTTGGATGGGAGAATTACCCTATGCGCAATGGGGAATACGCGGAGTTATGGTGGAGGAATGAAGATTTGCCCGGACGCGGATCACCACGATGGACTCTTGGATGTCACCATCCTGGGCCAAATGTCCAAACCCAAGGTTGCAACGAAGTTCGGGAAAATCTTCTCCGGCGCTATTCGCGGCGAGGAGGGCATTGATCTGCACCGGGCCCATTCGGTAGCTATCGATATGCCGGGGATCAACGGTTACGCGGACGGCGATCTTTTCGCCCCGCTGCCGATGCTTGTGGAAATCGTGCCCGGCGCCGGGCGGTACATCGTCCCGCGGCCGTAGTGCGTCGCGGGCACGTCGTGGGGGGGATCCTCGCCAGTGGCCCTAACTCTTGCAACTCGCTGCGTCGGTCGGCAATTGTGCGGCCGCCGCCTGGGCATAGGCGATGCCGGAAGTTCGCCCGTTTGCCGGGGCCTTGGGTGCGTAGCGTGGCCCTGGGTTACCGATCGTCACGCCGTAGTGGTGCCGCGCGCCGAGCCCACCGGAGGTGGGCTGGCCGACCTTAGCCGACTGGGATCCGCCGCTAGTTAGTGAGCGGACAATCCTCGCTGCGACCGTAGGGGTGTACACCTGCGGAAAGGTGATGGCCGCGTTTTTAGCCCGGGTGGTTAGGGAGGTCAACATGCGTGGATCCTTTTTTCAGTCCAAGGAGGGGGAGGGGTTGGGAAGCGGTTGGGGTTCATGGTCAGTCTAGGCCACGGTGGGGGTCCAGGTCCCTCGGATCGTTGCGGTACTTTTCGACATGCGTGGCTGTAGGTGAGGGCGCCATGTCCCGCGCGCTAGCTAGCCTGTGAACTCATGAGAACGTACTCCTCCCCGAAGTGTCGAACCCCAACCGCAATTGCTTGGAGCGCGGTGATGGCGAGTTGTGTTCTGATTGGCGCAACTGGGTGTAGTTCCGTCCCGGGGGGTTCTGGGAACTCGCAGGATAGCGCGGTTGGTGAACCGGCGGGTGCGGCACCAGTGGTTGGGGATGGCGGCGACGGAGATGGCGGTGACGGGGATGGCAGCGGCGGGGATGCCACGGGGGCGGGGTCCGCGGAGCAACAGCAACCGCAGGGCCCGGTTCCCCCAGTTCCGGTTCCGGGGGCTCAGGTTCCCGTCCCCTTGGGCCCGGTGCCACTGGGGGCGCCCAATGTCGTCGCAGCTCAGGGGGAGTTGGGCTCCTTGCAGGTCAAGGGGCGTGCCCCGCAGACGGGTTACTCGCGGGAGCAGTTCGGTCAGCGCTGGAAGGACGTGGACCGAAACGGCTGTGACCAGCGCAATGATGTCCTGGGCCGGGACTTGGTTGACGTGCAGCGCAAGGGGCCCTGCAAGGTCACCTCGGGTTTGCTGCACGACCCCTACTCCGGGCGGGATATTCGTTTCGAGCGGGGTCCGCAAACCAGCGAGGCCGTTCAGGTCGACCATGTCGTGGCGCTCGATGATGCGTGGCAGAAAGGGGCGCAGCAGTGGGCTCCGGAACAGCGTGAGGTGTTTGCTAACGACGAGGAAAACCTGTTGGCGGTCGATGGCTCTCTCAATCAGCAGAAGGGGGCGGGCGATACGGCCACGTGGTTACCGCCCAATGAGTCCTATCGCTGCGCGTACGTCGCCCGACAGGTGCATATCAAGGCGAAGTATCAATTGTGGGTGACCCAGGCGGAGCGCGATGCGATGGTGCAGTGGCTCGGGCGATGCTAATCAGCCGGGCCTACCCGGGAGAGGGGGGCGGCCGCTGCAGGCAGGGTCACTCCTCGGGGTCACACGGGCGTTGAGCTGCACCGTTATCGGCGGCGGCTCACCGTTGGGTTGCCCGGGATCCAGAACCGCAGCGGGGCTTCGGCGTTCTTCGTGATTCCGACCCGCGGGCCCGTCTGGTAGGGGATCGGTGAGCCCGGGAGGCTCAGCTCAAAAGCGGTGGATGCTTCATCGCCACTTGGGGCGGGGAGGCCCGTCGTAGTGCTCCCGTACGTGACTTCACTCGGCGCGGCAAGAGCGATGGTGGCACCGTCCAGGTGCAGGTCCAACCCCAGTGCCCGTCCTAGGTTCCCCGGCCCGCGGGCTAGCCCGGCGTCGGGGCATGTGAGGCCGCGCCGGGTGCGGGTGGCGTCGTAACCATCTACCACCTCCCCGGACCGCAACAGCACCGCGCTGGCGGTACCCGCCGGGGAACACACCACATTGCCTGCCCGGTGGATGCCATAGCTCGCGTACACGTACAGGTGGCCGGGTGGACCGAACATCGTTCGGCACCGTGGGGTTGGGCCGTTGGCCGCGTGCGAAGCGGGATCAGCTTCGCCGAGGTAGGCCTCGACTTCGGTGATGCGGATAGCCACCGGACCGTGCCGCAGTACCGCGCCCAGGAGCAGGGGGGCGACGACGTCGGCGGGGGAGTTCCAGTCGAAGGTGGGATTGGGCATGGGGCCTTCACGGACGAGATGGGAAACGGCGAGTTGAGATGCGACGGGACCAGCGGATTAGAGCAGGTCAGTTGGGTACGGGGAGGGGCACCTTCGCCCAAAATGGACAGCTTGGTCTATTCTGGTCCAGTCCACTGAGAACTGTAGACCGCGAGGATCCCCCATGACTACCCCACGCCCCGGCTTCGACACCGCCGCCATCCACGCCGGTTACGAGCCCGACTCGCACCTGGGCTCTATCAACGTCCCCATCTATGCCTCCACCACCTTTGCTCAGGAGGCTCCCGGGCAGCTCCGTGGCGGGTTCGAATACGGGCGAGTAGCAAATCCGACGGTGGCCTCACTGGCGCAGACCATTGCCCACCTGGAGGGTGCCAATTTTGGCAAGGTTTTCGCCTCCGGGATGGCGGCGACGGATTTGCTGCTGCGCGCTCTGTTGCGGCCGGGGGACCATCTCATTTTGGGTAACGACGCCTACGGGGGCACTTACCGCCTCATCGCCTCGGTGTTCGCTGCCTGGGGGGTGCAGTTCAGCGTCGTGGATACTTCCCGGCCCGCTGAGGTCGCAGCCGCTGTTCGCCCAGAGACGAAAGTGGTGTGGCTGGAAACCCCCACCAATCCCATGCTGGCGGTCAGTGATATCGCGGCGATCGCAGCCTGCCTGGATGGCCCCAAGTTGGTGGTGGACAACACCTTTGCTTCCCCCTATCTACAGCGGCCGTTGTCCCTTGGGGCGGATGTGGTTTTGCATTCCACGACGAAGTACCTCGGGGGGCATTCGGATGCCATCGGTGGGGCCGTTGTGACGGACGATGGGCAATTGGATGCGGACCTAAATTTCTTGCTCGGCGGCGTGGGTGCCGTAGCCAGTCCGTTCGACGCCTACCTCACCGCGCGCGGCATCAAGACTCTTGGTGTGCGGATGGAGCGTCATTGCGGCAACGCGCTGCGCGTTGCCGAGCACCTGGAGCAACGTCCAGAGGTTCAGCAGGTCCTCTACCCTGGGTTGGCCAGCCATCCCGGGCACGAGACCGCTCGGCGCCAAATGGATGCATTTGGCGGTATGGTTTCCGTGCGGTTCGCCGAGGAGCGGGTGGCTGCGGACTTCTGCTCGGCCACCCGGTTGATCTGCTTGGCTGAATCCCTGGGTGGGGTGGAGAGCCTGGTGGAGCATCCGGCCACGATGACGCATGTCAGCGTTCAGGGGTCTCAGTTGGAGGTGCCGCGGGATTTGGTGCGCCTGTCCATCGGCATTGAAGACGTCGATGATCTTCTGGCGGACATTGACCGAGCCCTGGATCGTATCGGCAGTTAGATCCAGGGCCAGGGCTGCATTCGGTTTTAGGGTACTTGGTACCCGAGAGAACGGAGGACCGTCTTCGCAGCCTCCTCGCCCCCGGCGACCTTCTCTATCTCCATAGTGTGTCCCGCTGTGGGGTTCACGACATTGAGCCCCCAGTCTCCCGGATCGGTTTCGGCGTAAGCCGCGAAGTCGTCTGGGGTATCGGAGACAATAATTCCCCCTTGAGACTTGAAGAACCCGATGTTGTCGTCGCCGTAAGCTCTGTAGTCGACAAGATCGACTTCCTGGAAGGCAAGGGGGGAACCGGTTTTGCCCGTGCACTGTTGACCGGGCATTTGCTCGTTGGGCTTGTCCGGGCGTTCCCACGTGTAGCGCATGAGGCGGCAGCTCTCGAGATAGCCTGTAACCCCTCGCGGGATGGAGTTGGCAAACTTTGTATCTGGGCTTTGGCCCAGGGGAACAGGGTCCGAGAGCGATGTAGTCGTTTCGTTCGTCTCCAGGGAATCGCTCATGGCTCCAGCACTGGTGGTAGGAGAATTCGATGGGTTCTGGGAAGCCGAATCCTCCTTATCGCGGTTGAGGAGGAAGAAGATCCCACCGACTAGCAGGATCGCCAGAATGAGCGCCCCGATGATCAATAGCGGGGTCTTATTGCCCTTGCCATTGGAGGGGTTGGGGCTGCCGTAGGGGGCCGCTGGACCATTGCCACCTTGCACCCACGGCCCGGGTTGCCCCGGTTGGTTCTGCTGGCCCGGTTGGCCGTAGCCTGCCCCGTACTGGGGGCCTGGTTGCCCGCCTCTGCCGTACTGCTGGCCCTGTTGACCGTAGCTTTGCTGGCCGGGGCCCTGCTGCGGGTAACCCGGCTGCCCATACCCCTGACCATAGCCTTGTTGGTGCGAATGACCGCCGCCGTAACCGGGTCCCCCGCTGTTGGAAGGGTTGTAGGGGGCGTTACCGCCGCCGTAGTTGTGGTTCGGGTAGCCGCCGCCGGGGCTACCGTTGCCGGAGTTGCCAGATGTCATTGCAATTCTCCAATATCCCGGAGGTCGCTACCGTCCAGGGCTGAGCCGACAGGAGTACGAGGAGTCCCGGGCCGGGAAAGGTTTCCCAACCCTAGGCGACACCATAAACTGCCTGGCCGCCTCATGCACGCTAACTGGGCAAACCGTCAGAGCTGGGGTGGGGTTCTTGCCGGGGGGTGGATGGGTGCGGCCCATTCAGTCGCCGACCCTTTCCGAGCGGAAGGTGAAGGTGGAGTTGGAGGCTGCGGATTTTAGAGTGGGCTGCGGGGCCCATCATTAGTGAGGAAATTTAAGCCCTAGGTCGGAGTCTATTTGGATGATTGGGACGTCCGAGGATCGTCTTCACGGCACCGTCTTGACCGAAAGTAGGCAAAGCCATTGGCAGCACGGGCGCTGACCCCAGCCGTCGCGCCGGTGAACACCGACCCCCGGCTGTTCTCTGACCCGGACAGCACATACCCACGCACCCGCCGGGCCATGGTCTGCCGATCGCGCTGCGGGGGCATCTCCGGGCTGCGGTGATCCGCCCCGACCGCCTGAGCCACGTTATAGGCGTACTCGTAGGCGTCGATGATCTTCGCGTCCGTCATCCGCTGGCCGGCCTCCCGTAGCCGGTGGGCGGTCGCCAACGCGTGCCGGAACACCGTCTCTTCACGGGCAGCCCGCCCTACTACTCTTCGTGAGTTTCCCTGGGCCCCGGGCGGGCGTGCCTGTCGATCTAGATATCCAAGTACTCCACCGGGGGGTGGTTGAGGGCACGCTCGGTGGCGGTGACGAAGCTCGCCGGAACTTGGCCCACGTAATCGCCGCCGTTTCCGGACCGGTCCGCAGCAGAGTTGGCTTCCCGGAATGCAGCTTGTCGGAGGGCCTCGGTGTTCTCGAACACTTCCAAGGTGCTGTCTATCAAAGGAACGTGGGTAGCGCGGGGTGGGTGCTGCGCCGAGTCGTCCTGAAGCTGCGGGTCATTTGCTGCATCGGGTGCCGACGTGTCATCGGCTCCGAGACCTTCGGAATCGTCATTGGTGTGATCGATGACGTTGCTGAAGCCCCGACCCTTCCCGGAGGAACCTTCCCCTTCCCGTTGGGCTCGCCCGTCCGCGCCAAAGCCCGATTGTTGGCTGGAGGAAGTTCCGGAGCTGAAGAATCGGTCGAGCTCGTCCAACAACCCACCGAAGTTTGAGGACACCCCACTACTCAACCGGTGCGGGTCGATTCCAAATCGGCGGGCCAGGTCATTGGCGATGTCCACGGTGAATTCCCACTCTGGGGCCGTGGTGAAACTGTTCCGCCGACCGTCGGCGAATCGGTGGTTCGTATTGCCCAGGAAATCCCGCGCAGCGCGTCGGAGGTGTTGAAAGTCATCCCGTTCGGTGGTGCCGCGAATCTCCCCCGGACCAAGGGTTTGTACCAGCCCCAGGAAGTCCTTCTTGTGGGTTCGGACAACGGCAAGGGCTCCCTTGGGGGTGGCGTAGCTATTCCATGTCGTCCGTTGCCCCTTTTCGGAGACCTCTAGGCGTGCGAGCTGTCGGCCGTGGAAGATCCGAGTCGTTGATGCGCCATCGCGATCGTCGCGCACGTGGATTTCTTCGAAGCCCTCGGCTTCGGCATCTCGGCGCGCTACCAGCAGTTTGAGGCCCTCGACGACCGCGGGGGACAGGCCGCCGGAAAGCTCGGCGGCCCGGTCGGCCAGGGGAGCGTCGGCGTCGGAGATGTAGATCGTCTTATTGGGCATACATATAAGTATGCATAGAACAGCGTGGGCGTGCAACGCTCCTAGATGCTGATCGCAGAACAAGGTCCTGACGACAAAGCCCGGGCTCACCGGGGAGGCGGGTTTGCTAAGAACCAACCCCGGCAAGGCGCAGGATGTCCGGAACGCGCAGGTCCGCCCCCACCGGTAGAGACCTCCAACCAGCGTACCCCAGCCGCCGAGCGGGAATACCCGCCCAGGGGCGCCGCTGGAATACCTCCACGAGCGCCACCCATTCATCGAGCAAGCCCCACAATTCCGGTTCCTCTTGAGCAAGCCCACTGCGATCGAGTCTGGACTTCCATTCCCGCAGTTCAACGCAAGCCACGTCGGGGTCGGCAAATTCGCGCACATCATTGGCGCCCTGCCCGTGTAACGCAGAATGCGACGGAAGCATAGGAGCACGAGGTGAAGCATCGGGCAACAGCGCTGGGTGAATGGCGCTGGGCAGGATGTCCCGATAGCTCACTCGCAACCCCCGATGAACCACGAGGGTCGCGCCACCTCCAGGCGCCGACCCTAAGCCCGCTCCAGCCGCCGACTTCAAGGCCCCTCCGGCCAGCTCAGGGCCCCTCACCCCCGCAGGCAGGTCGTCCTCCCCGCCCTCATCGTGCAGTTGACGAACCATTCGCCAAAGCCATTGCGCCACGGCGGAGGCAGTCACAACGTCCTCCTCAATATCCACCTCCGGGTAGCACCCCAAGCGGGAACACACCCGCAGAACGCCCAGTAGCACATCCGCATGCGCACCAGCAGTGGAAGGCAACACCCGCGGCAAGCGCACAACTATTGCGCTCGAATACGAATTCAGCGCGATCTCGCCGATGATTTTGGATTCCGCATAGGCAAAATGGGCCCACCCGGGCTCGGTCACACGGGGCTCCCAAAACTCCTCCGCAACAACCGTGGAGGATAACTGCACCAGCCGGGCTCCGGTCTGTTTGCAGCACTCCGCCAACCAGCGGGGAAGCTCCACATTCACAGCATCCAATTCTGCCCGCCCCGCCGTTGTGCTCACGCTTCCTGCGCAATTGAGCACGGTGGTGATGTGGTGGTCCGCCAATATCTTGAGGACGCCCCCAGCCCCCGCGCTCCATGTACCGCAGCAAGGCAGTAGGACAACGTGCGGGTGTTGCCGCGCCATGGTCCACATGCCCCCTCTCGGGATGTCCCCGCGGAGGGCGACGATCAGCTTTCCGTAGGGCTCAAGCAGCCACCGCTGCAACACGGCCGAGCCCACACTGCCGGTAGCCCCGAGCAGCAGCGTGGCGGGGCCCGCCATCCCAGCGGTCCCGCACACATCGGGGTAGGTGCCGGGCTCGCTGGTCTGCGAAGTGTCGTAGCGCCGACCTGCCTCCAGCACGCTCGCGCCAGTAGTGGAAGTACTCGCGCTGATAGTGGAAGAACTCGAGTGAATAGTGGGAGAAGCAGATAGGTGGATCTCGGACGACTCACCCGCCTGATCCAGGCTCCGGGGTGTGGCCGCGCGGTCCGTGGCACCGCTTGCGGGTTTGAGTCCCGCGAGTGCTTCCGCGCTGTCCGCTGCCAGCAGATCCCGCACCCCCACCGGCCACCCCAGGATGGACCGGGTTTCCGGCAATAGGCGGATGAGCTCAAGGGAGGGCACCGCTTTATCCGTTAGCGAATCCGACGGTGCGATAGCCCAGCCCAACCGTCGTGACCAGGCGGTAGCCAGGCGTGCGGCAACCCCGCCCTCTTCCGTCGCAGGGCCCTGGTGGGCAAGGCCCACCCCGGTCGACTCCGTGGCCTTCTCGTTCACAGGGTGAAGAGGCGCCAGCGATTCCTCTTGTACCCGGCCGCGCTCGTCCCGAGTGATGGGCTTTGCTGTCTGCACGACGGCAGCGGCGGGGATCCGCAGTTCGGCGAGCCGCTCGCGAACCCTTGCTTTCAGGTCGACGTCGATGTTCGCGGCGCCGGAAAACCATACCGATAGTCGGCCCTTCTGCGCCCGGGCGTGGACTTCCGTGACCCCCTCCATTGCCCCGACCTGCTGGCGAAGGTCGAAAAGATCCACCCGCTGGCCGGCGACCTTCGCCACCTCGTCCCACCTGCCCGCGAACACGTACTGACCGCCTGCCTTTTCGCAGCGGACGCGGTCCCGCGTCGCGAAGACCGGAACCCGGGGACCCTCCGGCATTGCGAGTTCCCCAAAGCTCGGCGCTGGTGAGCCGACGTAACCCGGGCCCACCGCAGCCCCCACTAGGAGGAGCTCGCCGAAAGCCACGACGGCGCCACCCCGCAGCAGGGGTTCTCCGACCGCGGTCGCGACAGTGGTGCCCGCCCCCGCCTCGCGGGCCGCATCACCCACCGCCTCCTGGCCCGAAGCGGCAGAATCCCCGATTCCGCCGAGCGTCACCGCTGTGGCCACAACGGTTGCCTCAGTGGGGCCGTAGGTGGACAACAACTCGATCCTGTGGGCGCGGCCCCCATCCCCGTCCCGGCCCTCACCCGCTTGCATCACCGCTTCCCACCGATCAAGCGCTGCCGGATCCACCGCCTCCCCGCCAATGACGAGCTGCCGCAGCCCGCTGGTGCGCAGAGCCTCCAGCAGCAGTGGGTCTGCGGTCATCGCATGCCACACGGAAGTAGGCAGGTCCAGGATGCTCAGGCCCGCGCGCCGGGTGGCGTCCACAAGCTCCCATGGGTCCGCCAAGATGCCGGGGGATAGGGGCACAATCCGGGCCCCGCACACGGTCGCCAGGAAAATCTCCTCCACACTGATATCCGAGGTCAGCGCGGCACACTGCCCCACAACGTCCCCTTCCTGCCATCCGTAGCGGGCCCGCGCCCCGGAAAGGAAGGCAGCGAGGTTGGCGTGGCTGACCCGAACGAGTTTCGGCGCGCCGGTTGTGCCGGATGTCGGCAGCATGTACGCGGTGGGCTCCGTGGAATTGGGCGCGCCTCGGGGCGGGTCAGGATGGTAGATGCGCACATGTGCGGTGGCGGGGTCCAAAGAGTTCATGTGGACGCCAACAAACCCAGCGTTTCTCAGCGCCTCCAGCCGAGCCGCCACCTCCTCCGATCCGGTACAGGGGGTGTACCCGCAGCCGTGGACGTGCGTGGCCAGCAGCAGGTCGACGGGCCGCGCCTCGGAAGTTGGGCTCGGGACAACAACGATGGCTCCGGGTGGTACCTCCGCGCGGTTCATGGCATACAGCCACGCCCGAACGCCGGGGCGCTGGTCTAGCAGGCGGGGAAGGTCGATGAGATTTGGCCAGGTTGCGGCCGGTTCGGGGGCGTGCCCGCCCGGCAGGACGGTCCAATCGTCGGCGAGCTGGGCTGCGGGAGACTTGGGATCCGCGGCGAATGTGCGCAGGTACGCGGCGATCTGCGGTGCTAGCGGCGGGAGAGGGTCGGGCGCGGTGGACGAGTAGCTGGATGCCGTTTCTGCAGGCGAGGCGGGCGTGGGCCATAAGTCAGAGACGTCGGGTTCCCACACCCGGATACTCAATTGTTGTGCCGCCGGATTGTTGATGACCTGAACTGTGGTGCCCTCCACCGGCCCGATGTCGGTGACCTCTGGCATGCCCTCGAGTGCCCAGTCCAGTTCGGGGGCCACCGGTTCCGGCAACACGTTCATCGTGACTGCTAGCCCGTGGCCGCAGGGATGGCGCAGAAGTTCCCGGCGCAACCGCTCCTCCCGCAGCCATAGGCGCCGCCGGGAACGGACGATCCCTCGGTCGCAGGCCCGAGCCAGATCAGCACCGCTGACGAAAGCCGGGAAATCCAGCGGGAACCACAGGGTGTTGACCAGGCAAGTCGCGGCAGCAAGATCCCCGGAGAGGAAGCGGGGGTCCACGGTGTGGAAGACGTGGATGCTTGAGGTTCCGGCCCGCGCGGCGAGAACGGCCGCGGCCGCTGCGGTGGCCATGCTGTCTAGGCCCAGGCCCATGTTCAGGCCCAGGAGGTCCACGTACTCCGCGCCGCTGAAAGATGCCTCGGAGGTCAGCCGACCCCGGCTTGCGCCCGGCCCATCCGTCGCTCCGGCGGCGAAGTTCTGGGGAAGTCGGTCTAGCTCCGTTCGCAGGGCCGCCAGCGCCTGCGGGCCGCCCGCTGCAACACTTGCGGCGCGTTCGGCCTGGTTCGCCGCGGCCAGGGCAGCCGGAGCGTCCTGCGACTCATCCGCCGATGCAGCTTCTTGGTGGTCGCCGCGCGCCCTCTCCTGCAAGGCTGCACCGAGGCTGGCCTCCACTAGGGCCACGGCTCCGCCGTCCAGCGCGACATGATGGGCATGCAACTCCAGGCACACGCGGCTAGTGGCCTTCTCCACGGTGACGGTGAAGCCCACGAGCGGTACCGCCTGCGCTCCGGTCAGGCCGTGGCTTTCCCACCCAGCCAGCAGGTCCTCGCACCGAAGCCCCACCACCCGGGCGGGTTCGAACTCGCGCCGCAGCACATAAGTAGTGCCACCATCAGCACCGGGGACCCGGCGGACTGCGCACAGCACGATGGGATGTTCCCGGCACACCCGGTGCAGCCCCTCGCGAACCGACTCCTCACTGACCCCAGCGGCGAAGTCATAGCGCTTGCCCACCAGGTAGGCCCCCGGATCCTCGCTGGTGAAGGACCCGGCTAGGATGTTCTCCTGCGATGCGCTCAGCGGGATCTCACGCATGGGTTTCGGCCGCCAGCTGCTGCAGCGTCGCAATCGTCGGGGCCGCGGTCATGCGCTCCACAACCCCCGGCCGCTCCGCTAGGCCTAGTTGCTGCAGGATGAGCACAAGGCGCACCGAGTCCAGCCCGAGTTCGCGCAGATCTGTGTGGTCCCCGTTGGCGAGGTCCTCCTCGTCGATGTAGAGGGCCTGGAATACAACGTCGCGGGCAGTCGGGTGGGTCATGGGTCCTCCTGGGTCCCTACCGCCGCGGCCCGTGGTTCGTCGGGGTTGGCGGTGGGAAAAGTCTGTGGTTCGGTAAAGCGGCGCGTCAGCTCGTGGCGCCTGATTTTTCCGGACGCCGTCCTCGACAAAGCGCCAGTGATCACGATGCGCGCGGGCCGTGCCTCAGCGCCGGCCCGGTCGCGGAAAGCTGCGGCGATGCTGCGCTGGAGCCGACGCTGTTGCCGCTCGTCGAGGTTGGGGTCGGCGGGCACGACGGCCAGTCCGACGAGCGCGCCGAAGGTGGCGTCCGGAATAGAAAATGCACCGGCATCCGCAACCCCCGGGACGCTGCGGGCGATGGCGTCCACATCATCGGGGTTGACATTGGCGCCGCCGCAGATGATGAGCTCGCTGACCCGGCCCCGCAGGTACACCAGTACCGGGCCATCTGGGTGGACGGTGCGGACCTCAACGCGATCGCCGGTGTTTAGCCAGCCCTCGTGCAGCACGTCTGCAGTCTGCTGGGGGCGCCCGAAGTAGCCGAGCATGCGGGCGGGGGTGCGGATCCACAAGGTTCCCTCCCGATCGCTGCCGGGGTGAAGGGGTGAGGGGTCGGTGGGTAGGGGGCATGCCTCGGGCAACGGCGCGGGCTTGGCAAGCGGGTCCGCAAGCACACACAACTGCACGCCCGGATAGGGGGTCCCCACACAGGCGGAGTCGATGAGCTCCAGGGAGCTACTGCCGGACCCGGCCATATCGGCGCTGGTCGGCAGGCACAGCGCGGTGCACCCAGTCTCGGAGAGGCCGTAGATTTGGGCCGTCCGCACGCCGGAGGCCTCCACCGCGGCGACATCCTCCCGCACCGCCCGGGATCCCCCGAACACGATGAGGCGCAAGGAGCTGGGGCATCTGGGCGGATTGCCCGCTGTGGCAGTCCGCAGGCTGGCGGCGACCCGTCCCAGCAGCGTGGGAACCATGCACACCGTGGCCACGGACCAGCGGTGCAGGGTGGCCAGCAAATCCTCGTGTCCATTCGCGCCGGTCGCCCCAGCCGTTGCTGCGGGGCCGGTGACCGTGTGACAACCGGAGGCCAGGCCGTTGAGCACCCACCACAAACCGCCGATGTGGCTTGCGGGAAGGGGAGTGTACGTGACCTCCTCCGGGCGCCAGGTGATCCAGTCCACGTTGTGGGCCCGCAGGGTATCGGGGATGGCCAGGAAGGAGCGGGCGGGTAGCACCACAGCCTTGGGAGCTCCCGTCGTGCCGCTGGTGAACAGCATGGCCTGGGGTACCTCCGGCTGGAACGGCGGGGCCTGGAGGTCGCCGCGGGGTGGGTTCATGGGGTCGCCAGTGGCCGTGTCGTTATCGCTGATGGCCGCGACGTCATCACCAGTGGCCCGAAGGACAATGCGGGGACCAATGGTGTCCGCGTAGGCATCCAGCGTCGCTTGCGGTAGGCAGTGATCCGCCACGGCGGGTACAGCCCCTGCCCACATGCAGGCGAGGATGCGAACGTAGGACGCGGCGGAGCTATCGGAGACAACGAGCACGCGATCCCCCGGGTGGAGGGTGCCGCCCGGAGTCAGAGAGTCCAGGCGATCGGCCTCTTGCTCAACCACCTGAACTAGCTGACGGTAGGTGAGGGTGAGCTGGCCATCCGTGCTGGAGAGGGCCGGGGAATCCGGCCGGTGGCGGGCGTGTTCCACCACGCGCTGCAGCACGCCAGTGGGGCTGGGTTGTTCGCTCACCGGGCCCCCTTCGGGCGGTGGGTCGTGGGAGGGGCGGATTCGGAGTCGTCTTCGCGAAGCAGCACGGCGATGGTGACGTTTCCCCGGGCCCTGCCGCGCGCGTCGCTTTCCGGCGCCTCGCCCTCTGCGGGAGCCGCGCCACCCTGGGGTGCCTGTGGGCCCGGGGAACCGTCCCCGCCCCAAAACTCCACCGCCGTGTCCATCTGAACGTACCGGTGCCGCCGGTGTACCAAACGCATCCCCGTCACGCGGATTACCCCGGTGAACTGGCGGGCATCGATCGGTGCGAGGAACTCGCTGTCGTTTCGCTGGATCAGCACGTCCGGTAGTTGTCGGGTGCGCAGGTCCGCCGCCGTCCACCCCAGGAGGGGCGCGATATCCCCGCGTCGCACGGCCTCCGCCAGCAGGCAATAGAACAACTGGTTGTACGCGATGATGAACTCTGCGGCATTGAAGTGCCCCGTGTCCTGAATGTAGGCGGAGGTGGGGATGCCAAAGCGCCCCACCGCGGCCAACTCCGGTCCACCGGCCAGGTAGCAGGCGTGCTGGAGGTACCGGCATCCTTTCGCCGTGTAGGGCTTCAGCGTCCCGGCGACGAGCTTCTCCGGGATGGCCTCCTCGGCATCCGCGATGCCCGTGCGCCCCCCGGCAGTGATCGAAACTGGGGCCCGTAGGCTGTGCCGGTTGGGCTTGCCCCGCCGCGCTGTCACTGCATTCATGCCGGCAGGCCGGGGGTGGGGTGGCCATCGACCATCGTCAGCCGGTGGGTCGTCACGGTGCCCGGGGTGGAGCCGTGCTTGGCCCGGTGGGTGAGCACGCGGTTATCCCACAGCAGGGCATCGCCCACGCCGAAGTGCTGCGTGTGCACCAGGGGGTGGGTCTCGGGGTTGATGTCCGCCGACTGGCCGCTGATGTGCAGCAGCTCGGTGAGAACATCCGGCTTTAGCGGCTCGCCCTTTCCCGCACCGCGCCCCTCGGGGCTGCTGGGGAGTGCATCGGCGGGATCCGGCCGGTAGATGCTTTCGGTGAAGGCCTCGCAGATGTAGAGGTATTCCTCCCCGGTCACGGGGTGCTTCAGAGCCGTGGGCCAGTATTGCGGGGGCGTGACCTCCTCGATTTCCTGCAGCACCTCCCCAATGGGACGGTAGACGTCACTGGGCCGAATCTTCACATAGCGCCGCGGGGAGTTAACGCTGCGGGTGCCGCGCACTCGCTGTTTGAGCTCCTCCGGCACCTGGGCCCATGCCTGGGTGAGATCCACGAAGTAGGTTCCCCGGTCCGTTCCCGGCACGGCGAGGGGCAGTGTCATGGTGAAGGCGAAGGGCTCTGGCATGAATTGGTAATCAATATGCCAAAAGGCGCCGGTTTTGGGTACGCCGCCAGCGGATTGATCATTGGAGGAAACGAAAATCTCCGGGTATTCGGGGTGGTGGTAAATCGGCTCGTAGTATTTGCGGACCTCACCGAGATGGCGCCCAAACGCCAGGAACTGCTCTGGGGTGGGGTTGAAGTCCTTCAGCACTACCAGCTTGTGGCGGTAAATTGCCTCCCGGAGTTCACCGGCGTCAATGCCGGTGGGATTGGCGGGATCGATGCCGTGGATTTCAGCTCCGAGTCCGCTGCCGTGAATATCGAGCATAATGTGAGAGTCCTTTCCTAAGATGTAGGGGAGGGAAATAGGGGGTTCGTTTCCACTTCTCGTGAATGCTGCAGGTAGCCGTCATGGCGGCTCCGCAGTGTCCTGCGGTGGGGTGAACAAAAAGTGGAGCTGGCCAGTGCGGGGGTGTGCCACCACATCCGCGCTGACCTTGAAAAGACGGGAGATCCGCTCGGCCGTCAGTACCTCCGCCGTGGGCCCTTGCGCCGCGACGCCGCCCGCGCTGAGGAGGATTACGTGATCCGCGTAATGACGCGCCAAATTGAGGTCGTGGAGGGCCAGCACGACGGTTTTGTCCAGCCCACCAATGAGCTCCATGATGTTTATTTGGGACGCCAAGTCTAAATGGTTTGTTGGTTCATCCAACACCATGATCGGTGCCTGCTGGGCTAAAGCCCGGGATATGAGCACTCGCTGCTGCTCACCACCCGATAGGGAGGCAAAGTCCCGTTCGGCGGCATACGCAGTTTGCGTAGCGGCGAGGGCTTCCCGAACCTGACGTGAATCAAATTGGCGGGAGAACTCGAAAAGACCCCGGCCCGCGTCGCAGCCCATACGCACGATGTCGTTGACGCTGAATCCGGCCCAGGTGTCGTGCTGCTGGGCCACCACTGAACGCATTCGGGCGAGCTCTCGCATGCTGCGCGAGGTATTTGGCGTCCCAAAGAAAGAAACGGATCCAGACGAAGGAACGAGGGAGTGGGTGATAGCCCCCAAGAGGGTGGATTTACCGGAGCCATTGGGCCCGACGATGGCGGTGACGCGGCCTGCAGGGGCCTCGCAGGTGACTTCGCGGAAGACCTTGCGGCGACCGCGCTGCACCGTGACGCGATCCACGCTCACCGCCGCCTCCGACCGATCGCGATCGGTGCTTATCATCGCCCGAGACCTCCCCGCCGGCCGCGCCGGAGCAACCACAGGAAGAAGGGGCCGCCGACAAGCGCGGTGAAGACGCTCAAGGGGATTTCCTGGCCTCCGGCAATGGTGCGGGAGGCCATGTCGATGGCGACCAATACAGCCGCGCCCCACACCGCGCAGGCCGGCAACAACCAGCGATGATCCGGGCCGATGAGCAGGCGCAGCGCGTGGGGAACGAACAACCCCAGGAAACCGACGGTGCCCGCGAGCCCCACGGCCACGCCGGTGAGCGCGGCGACCGCGAAGACCGCGAAGATCCGCACCCGCGTGGGGCTAAGGCCCAGGGCCAGGGCATCTTCATCCCCGAGCGTCATGACGTTTAAGTCCCGGGCGCGCAGGAACACCGCGGCAAGTGCTGCAGCGACGATGATCGCGGGAATAACGAGCCGACCCGTGGACTCCACCCCGGCCACGCTGCCCAGCAGCCAGAACAAGATGGCGGAGGCCTCAGTGGGGTCCAGCCGCAACTGCACAAAGCTCGTCGCCGCCAGGGCCATCTGCCCCACGGCCACCCCGGCGAGGATGACGCGCGGACCGGACACCATCCGGTCCCCAGCAGCCAGAGCGAGGATGAGGACCAGCGCGGCCAGGGCGCCCAGGATGGGAGGCAGCGGGCCGGAGAGGAACACCCCCGACAGGGATAACGCGCTACCGAAGGCGAGGGCCAGGACCGCGCAGAGCGAGGCCCCGGCGCTTATGCCGAGGATCCCCGGTTCCGCCAGCGGATTGCGCACAACAGCCTGCAACACCGCCCCGGCCGGGGCCAACGCAGCACCCACCAGGGCCGCCGCGAGCGTTCGGGGAAAACGCAATTGCCAAACGATCTGGTCGTAAACGGCCACCTGATCCCGGTTGACCGCAGAAGACGAACCGAATAGGTGGCTGCTGAGCACGTCCACGGCCGCGGGCAAAGGCACCCGGACAAGCCCCAGGGCGATGCTGGCACAGGCGGCCGCGACCAGGGCACAGGCGCCGAAGCCGGTGGCCAGCAGGCCCTTCCGGGCGTGCGAAATGGGCATGGGTGATTCCTGCGTTGGGGGGGTAGAGGGAGGGGGGAGGGGGAGAGGGTAAAGAGTTGGAGGTGGGCGGTGGGGCTTGCTTCGGCGGGCGTTAGCGCTTCGCTGCGTCCGAGATCTTGGCCACCGCGATGTGGTTCAGCGGGCCGTAGTAGGCGCTATCCGAGACGCTGACCCAGCGGTTATGCTTCGCGGCCTCCCATTGGGGGTATTTGGCGAAAAGCTTTTTGGCCTCTTCTGCGGGATTTTCCGCTGGTGAGAATTGCCCGAGGACCAGCACATCCACTTTCGCGGAGGCTAGCTTTTCGGCGTTGAGGGTCTTGGTGGTTTCCGCGTCCCCCTCAATGGAATTCTCCAGCCCGGCCTTGGCGAGAATGTCGTCGTAGATCCCGCCGGTCATCACTGCGGGTAGGCCGTTGGTGTTCATAGCAGCCATTCCGGGATAGGCGATGAGGGCGTGCTTATCGCCCTGGGGTTGGCCGTGCGCAGCGATAGATTCGATGGCTTTGTTCTTGCCTTCGATGTACCCGGCAGCCTTTTGCTGCACATTGAAGATCCGACCAAAATCCATGAGCATATCAAAGGAGTCCTTGATGCCCGTGGGCGAGCCGTCCTTCTTTTTCGCGCTGGCCCCGGGCTGGGCAGAGTCGCATTGTGCGGGGTTGACATAACTGGCGATGCCCTGCTGGGCCAGTTGATCTCTGGTGGGTGCCCCGGCTCCGGGGTCGAAACCACCGGCCCACGTGGAAATGACCATGTCAGGCTTGGCGGCAAGGACTTGCTCTGCGGTGGTGGCTCCGGCGGGGCTCTGCCCGGGGATGGTGGGCAAGGCGCTGATGCGTGGCACCATGCCCCTGTCGTCGGAGACGCCGTAATTTTGCGCATTCCCGATGATTGCCTTGTCCTGGTCTAGAACCAGGAGGCTTTCCACCTCGCCCACGGAAGCGCCGTTGAGAATGAGGACTCGGGACGGGGCTTTAGTGAAAGTCACCTCGCGGCCGCAATTGTTGATCGTCAAGGGGTAGGCACTGTTTTCCGGGCGGGGCACGGTGTAGCTGGAGGATTCCGCCGACTGGTTTTCGGAATTGTCACCACAACCGGTGAGGACGGAACCGGCCGCCAACAGGGCAACAGCCGACACGATGGCGATGGGGGTTTTTGCGGATGTTTCTCGCCGAGCACGGTGGCCGTGTTGATGGCTGGTTCCAAGAGGGGAAGTCACAGTGGTTATGTCTTTCGATTACGCGGGTTTGGCTTAGTAGTCGGATAGGGGAGGCCATGAGTTCCCGGCGGTTTCCCGGACAGCGATTTCCAGACCGGCGGCTCCCGGGACGAGTCACTACTGTGGGGTGCCATGACTGAACCACAAGCACAAAGCGAAAAAGCACAGGGCCGGTGGGCTGTGATCACCGGGGCCTCCGGAGGAATCGGGGAGGCGACGGCAAAGGCCCTCGCCGCCGATGGTTGGCGCGTCCTGCTCGCCGCCCGCAGGGAGGAGCAATTGCGCCGCGTGGCCGGGGAGATCGGAGCGGCCGGAGGCGTGGCGGAGTTCGCGGTGGTGGACGTCAGCGACCCGGCGTCGGTCAGCGACTTCGCGGAGCGCGTCCGCCAGGTGGCCGGGGCGGTGGATCTCCTGGTCAACAACGCCGGCGGGGCACGTGGGCTGGAGCCGATAGTGGAGACTGATCCTGCCGACTGGCGGTGGATGTACGAGGCCAACGTGCTGGGCACCCTCAACACCACCCGTGCGCTCTACAAGCAATTGAAGGCTGCTGCGGCTGGGCAGGTGATCAATGTGGTGTCCATGGCGGGGCGGGCGGCCTATCGCAACGGCGCGGGTTATAACGCGGCGAAATTTGGGCAGACCGCGGTGACCGATGTGATGCGCATGGAATTCGCTGCGGATGGCGTGCGGGTGTGCCAGGTGGATCCGGGGCGCGTGGCCACCGAATTCTCCCTCAACCGCTTCAAGGGGGACCAGCAGCGGGCTGAAGAGGTTTACGCGGACAAGTTGAACCTCGTTGCCGAGGATATCGCGGAGGCCATTCGCTGGATCGCGGACCGGCCGCGGCACATGGATGTGGAATCCATCATGATCAAGCCCCTCGACCAGGTTTAGGCCCGGTACTCTGCCTTAGCCATTCGGGAACATCTGCCGGTCCAGCTCGGGGACCAGCGTGGTGGCAAAGACGTTGGTGAAGTGGTGCGCGTCCCGGTAGGCCACCATATTGCCGATGATGGCCGGGCAGTAGCCGTCCTTGCAGATCGCGTTGGTCAGGTCCACGTGGGTCACGTCCATGCCGGAGTAGGCCTTGATGGCGGGGTTGACGGGTTTCAGGGAGCGGTCCTGCTTCGTACCGCACTCTTCGTTGATCTTGGCGATCTCCTCCTTCGTCACGGAGTTTTTGTCGGCCACGCCCTTGAACTCCCGGCCCCGGGGGGTCATGGTTCGGTGGCCCTCTTCCATTTCCCCCACGCAGGTGCGCATGTCCACGGGGCCCCACGGATGTTGGCTCTCGTCGAACATGTGCCAGGGGTTGTCCCGCACCAGCCAGGAGTGGATGCCCTTGTCGGAAAAGTCCTTGACGAGGTCCACATATTCCTTGGGCACCGTCTCCGGGCCGGTTCCCCAAATGTCGGTGGGGCGGGTGGAGGTCATGAGAATGCCTTCGGTGGGCGGATTTTTATCGATGTAGTCCACCACCTTTTTGGACCACTCCTTGCAGGAGGGATAGGGCTCCCCAGTCCACAGCGGAACCGTGGAGTTCACGGGGCACCCCATCTTCAGCAGCGGGACCACGCGGATGTGGTTGAGCTTGCCCACTTCGTCCATTGCTGGCATGTAGTGCTCGGAGTGAGAACCCCCGATGACGTAAAGGGTCTTCTTGGACCCGCGGTCGCCGTAGGCACACGGGGTATCGGACTTGTTGTAGTTCTGTTTGAGCACCACATCAGAGCCCTCGAAACCTATTTGACAACCATCGGGCTGGGTCGGGGGAAGCAACGCCTCGAAGTCCTCCAGCGGCGGCACCAGCGGCAGATTGCCCCGCGGCACGCGCCCCTCGGTGAAGGCCAGGGCCCCCGGGTACAGCGTGCGGTCCTGGGCCACGGTCCACAGTTGATCGTCATCGAGCTGGTGTTTGCGTTCCACCAACAGTGGGGCACAAACCACAGCACCCGCGATCACCACAATGACCGCTGAGTACACCACCTTCGGCCACTTCGCGAAGCTGGCCCGCAGATACTCCCGGTCGAAGACCACCGTGGACCGCCGGGGCCGACTTTTCTGCCGGAGGGGCCGCTCTACCAGGCGGTTTGTGATCCAGGCTAGAACAACGCTGGCGACGATGACTGCCAATCCGCCCATTACCGCGCGGCTCTGCCACAGCTTCCACTGGCCCGCGAGGATCAGCAGCGGCCAGTGCCATAGGTACAGCGCGTAGGAGATGCCGCCAAGGAACTGCAGCGGCCGGGAATTCAACAACCGGGTGACTCCTACGGTGTGCGCCCCCTGCCCCGCCAGAAGTACGAGGACCGCACCGCTCAGGGGGAGCAGGGTCCAGGGGCCGGGGAAGGTTTGGGCCCCGTTGACCACCCAACCGGTCGCGATGATGAGGGTTAGGCCTGACCATCCGATGACTTGCCGTAGTCGGGGCGGCAAGTCCGGAATGATCGGTGGTAGGCGTTTGCCGTTGTCCGCCCGCCGGGGCAGGATCAGCATCCCGAGGAGCCCACCCAGGCCCACCTCCCAGAACCGGGAGAAAGTGGAGTAGTAATTTACCGACTGGTTAGTACCCGCCATCACCGCGGCGTAGCTGAAGGAGGCGCCCACGAGCGCCATGAGGACTACTGTGAGGGCGCGCCGGGAGTGGCGTCGAAAAAGGAAGGCAAGGACAGCCACCAGTAACAGCGAGGCCACATAAATCTGCATCTGCGCGGACATGGACCACAGGTGCTGGAAAGGGCTCACCGGATTTTGGGCGGTGGTGTATTCCCGGCCGGAGAGCGCCAACTGCCAGTTGATGTAGTAGCCCAGTGCGGCGACGGAATCATCGGCCACGGAGTTGTGCACCAGCGTGCTCATGAAGGCCAGGCTGGCGGCCAGAGTGGAGCCCACCACCACCGCGAGCAGCGGGAAGAGGCGCCGGATGATGCGCAACAGGGACTGCAGGAACGTGAGCCCCTTGGGGTTGCGGGCGTTGCCCAACTGGGAGGAGAAGAAGAACACGCCCCCCAGCAGCAGGAATACGTCCACGCCGGAGGAGACTCGTCCGACGAAAATGTGGAAGACGACAACGAGCGCGATAGCTAAACCGCGCAATCCCTCCACGTCGCGACGAAATCTCGAACTGGCCATAGGGCCGTAATCTTAAAGGGTGGGCCGGACAATGGAAAATGGCCTCCAGCAGGCGATTTGGGTCACACTTTAGGTTTGTTCGGCTAAGTAATTACGGGGGAAAGGCCGGGGGAGGATCGGGAAGCGCCCGCGGATAAGCGGGGATAGGCGGGCATAGGCGGTGGCGACAAGCGGCGGGCCCCCGAAACGGCGGTGAAACAACCCGAGCATTCCTAGCATTGGAAACACCAGGCATTGGGAACACAAGGACAGCGCTCGATCGGCAGGGCGCGTCAACGCAGCAGCATCAACACAACACAGGGGAGAAGAACGATGACCACTCCAGCGCCACAATCGGGAATCACCACGGCCGCTACGAACCCGGGGAAATCCGTCCCAGCTGAGGGGCAAAGCTCCGGCGGCGGAAACAGCTCCGAGGGCGCGGCAAAAACGCTGCTTGTCGTCCATCACAGCCCCACGGAAGTGGGCCAGCGCATCGCAGCGGTTGTGCTGGACGCGGCTCGGGCGGCCCAGCGGGAGATTGCGGAATCCGGGGCTGCATCGGTGCGGATTGTGGAGCGGGATGCTCTTATTCCGGACGCCGATGAGCTCCGCGCGGCCGATGCCGTCATCCTCGGCACACCCGCGAACTTCGGCTACATCTCCGGTGCGCTTAAACACTACTTCGATAGCACCTTCGACCAGGCCAAAGACGATACCCAGGGCCTTCCCGTGAGCTGGTGGATCCGCGGCGGGTACGACACAACCGGCGCGGAAAAGGCGCTGCGCGCAATAACAACCGGGCTGCAATGGGATGTGGCCGTGGAACCGGTCATGTTCACCGGAGATGTCGAACCCCAACGGGAAGTACTACACAACATGGCCCAGGCAATGGTGGGACTTTTGGTGGAGTGAAGGCTGGCCACATGGGGCCCAAGCCACCTAGGGTGGAAACGAACAATCGAATTTCTCGCTTGCATCCGGTCCCGGGTTTGCCGTCAAACGTTGTCGATGGTGCCGGGCGCGGGGCACACAGGACGGAGCTTGCAGGATCGTGACCACTGGCGAACCTCTTCACCAGAACGAACCCCAGTTGGCATCCCGACTGACCACACTATGGGGAATTGACGTACCGATAATCGGCGCCCCGATGGCCGGGCGCTCCGGGGGAGAATTGGCCGCAGCGGTCACCCTGGGCGGGGGGCTGGGCATGTTTGGTGCAGGAGCCAGCAGCAGCCCGGAATGGATTATCGACAATGCCCGGACCGCCGAACGCATCATCGGCGCCGAGTCCCAGCGGGACCCCCGCACGTACGGCATTGGGCTCATGCTGTGGGCCCTGGCGGATCACCCCGAGCAGTGGGAGGCCGTGCTCGAGGCCCGGCCGAAGGTGGCCAGCCTGTCCTTTGGGGATCCGGCGCCCTACGTCGCTGCCGCTCACGAGGCGGGGATCAGCGTGGTGACCAGCGTGAACGACCTAGCCCAACTGCGGCAGGCGCTGGACGCGGATGTGGACGCGATCTGCATCCAGGGCACGGATGCCGGTGGGCATACCGGGCGCATCGGGACGATGCCGCTGATGCAGCTCGCCTTGGATTACCTGGAGGTGCATGCGCCCGGCATCCCCACTGCCGTCGCGGGCGGGATCGGCAGCGGGCGGGGCGTGGCCGCAGCGCTGGCAGCCGGGGCCGACGCGGCCTGGGTGGGTACGGCCCTGCTGGCCAGCCCGGAGGCCACCGGAAGCGCGGAGCTGAAGGCGGCTGCGGTGAAGACCGGGTCCAAGCACACCGTGCTGACGGACATCTATGACCGGGCAGAGCAGGTCCAGTGGGATACGGAGAAATGGCCCACCCGGACGGTGCGTAACGGTTTCGTGGACGCCTATGCCGGGTTGTCTGATAGCGGAGAGGTGAGCGACGCCGAGCTCATCGCCGCCCGCGGGGAGGGTGGAGATTTCGCCGGGGACCTGAAACTGCATGCGGGGCAAGGGATTAGCTTGTTGCGCGCGGAGCTGCCAGCCGCGGAAGTCGTGCGCCAGCTAGCGAGTGAGGCGGAGAAGTTCCTGCAGCGGTTGAGCAACGGCCGCCAGAAGGATTGATGCGGGCACGACGTTTGCCAGAGCGGCTCAAGTGGGGACAACGGCTCTGAGAGTAGCTGAGACAGGCCGCGGTGAGGCGAAAACAACCGCCCAGTCGTGGAACACGACACTGGAGGCGTACAGGGGACTGGCCGCGTTCAACTGCAACTTTAAGCGATAAGTGGGTACTAACTAGCGTAGAACTTTTTAACAAGTCATAATTAGTTCCATGCAAACCCTTATCCTAGCGGCAAATAGCAACATCCCTCCCCTCAGCATTCTGGGCTGGATCATCATCGGTGGTCTCGCCGGCTGGATCGGTTCTAAGATCATGGGAACCGATGCTCAGATGGGCATTATCGCCAACATCGTCGTTGGCGTGATCGGTGGCCTCCTGGGTGGATTCATCCTCGGCTTGATCTTCGACGTCGGCTCCGGTGGCTGGATCTTCTCCTTCCTGACCTGCCTCGTCGGTGCCTGCATCTTCCTGGCGATCGCCAAGGCTTTCATGGGCCGAAGCCGCAAGTAACGGCAATCCACGAGTTGCTCGCCGGGCGGCATTGGTTGCCGATGCCATGGCGACCAGCCTGAAAGATTCGAACACCCCCGGGTAGCTCCCCGTCCCGCCGCTACGGCGGATGACAGGGAGGTTCCACCGGGGATTTTCTCATGCCTATCTCCCCGTTGTGGATAACGGCACTTCTGTGGACAACGAGCGGGTTCGGGTGGCGCCAGCGAGCCGTGTAGTCCCTGCCGTGGTTAGGGTGGGCCCCACACAGCTTCAGCGGGGGCAGCAGACACCGCCTCCGACAACACAACACCACCAGCCGTGAATCACCGGCTCAAGCCAGGAAAGGCCACGGACCCCAGGCATGGACAGCAGCGACCACAGCACCCAGAAGCGCAACGGGCACGGCCCCGAACTCTCCCCCGGCGGCCAAGTCCGCGGCAGCGATGGCCAATTGCGGCCCCCATGGGCGGCGAGTTCCGAGCTCCTCCAGGAGTACTACGACCAGGAATGGGGTCGCTTCGTCATCACCGAGCACGGGCTGCTGGAACGTTTGGTGCTGGAGGGGTTCCAATCCGGCCTGTCCTGGTCCACAATTCTGCGCAAGCGCCGCGTCTTCCGCAGCGCTTTCTTTCTTTTCGACGCCACGCGCATCGTCGCCATGACCGACGAACAGAAGCAGGCGGCTCTCGCGGACGAGGGGATGATCCGCAACCGGTTGAAGCACGAAGCCCTGCACGCCAATGCGCGGGCCACTGTTGCTCTCCGGGAGGACCCAGAGCTGCAAGCGCTGCCAGCCGATAGCCCGGCGCGCACGATCCTGGGCGGGCTAGCTGACCGGCTTCCCGCTGGCCTGCCGGTTCTGCTGTGGTCCTTCGCCCCCGCGGAGCATCAGCAACCCGGCCATGTGGAGGACATCCCCAGCAGTTCGCCTGAGTCGGTGGAGATGGCCAGGGAGCTGCGGCGCCGGGGCTTCCGCTTCGTGGGCCCCACCACCTGCTACGCGCTCATGCAGGCGGTGGGGATGGTCAACGACCGGGTGCCGGACTAACCCAACCCACCTAGATCTGGGCGGCGACCTCCACCGCTTGGCGGATGGCGCGCTTCGCATCGAGTTCGGCGGCAACATCCGCTCCGCCCACGACGTGCACGCGCGGGCGGAGCGCCTCTGCGGCATCCGGGGAGATCTCGTCGGGGCGGACGGACTCCTGGCCGGTGCACAGCACAACCGTGTCCACGCCCAGCGTGCGCTGGACCCGGTTTTCCGCCATATCCCGCTCGATCTGCGCCAGGGCCTCCTTGCGCTCCTCCTTGTTGCGGATGTGTTTCGCGTCCTTCATGGCCTTGTTAATGGCCTTCGGATCCGTAGCCGGAACGGTGATGTGCAGCCCCTCGCTGTCCACCCCCTCGTACCCGGCGCCCACGATCAACTCCGCACCACCCATGACCACGGTGGCCCGGTGCACCCAGCCCGTGGTCCGGTTCAAATTCTTGCCCATCGGGGTGATCTTCCGCTGGACCATGAACACCTCCCGCTGACCGCAGTGGGGATGGGCTGTCGTCAATCCCGCCCGGGCCGCCGGATCCGTCGTCACCCCCCATTGCTCGTTCCAGCTCTTGAGCTCTTGCGGCTTGCCGTCCCGGTAATCCTGCAGGTACTCGGCGACGTCGAAGCCGATGCCCCCGGCACCGACGACCGCCACGGACCGCCCGGCGCGCTTGACCCCGGAGACCAGCTCCGCGTAGGTCATCACCTCCACCCCGTCGATCTTCCCGGCCAAGCCCTCCCGCACACCCGGGAAGTCCGGGATCCGGGGGGTGACCCCGCTGGCCACGACAACCTCGTCGAAGCCAGATTCCAGCAGTTCCTGGGCATTGCGCGGCGAATCCGTGTGGATTTTCACCCCCAGCTTGTCCAGGCGGGCCTGCACACCGACCAGGGAGGACACGAACTCCTCCTTCCCCGGGATCATCATCGCCAGCCGGAACTGCCCGCCGACCTTATCCGCCGCCTCGAAGACCTCCACGGCGTGACCCCGCTGAGCCAGCGCCTCCGCCGCGAACAGGCCGGCGACACCCCCGCCGATCACGCCCACCCGCTTAACGTCGGTGGCGGGCAGCAGCTCTAACTCCGTCTCGTAGCAGGCGCGCGGGTTTACCAGGCAGCTAGCCCGCTGGTTGTCGAAGGTGTGGTCCAGGCAAGCCTGGTTGCAGGCGATACAAATGTTCAGCAGGTTCGCCTCATCCGCCTCCGCGCGCCGGACGAAGTCGGGGTCCGCCAGCAACGGCCGAGCCATGGACACCAGATCCCCCTGGGGGGTGCCCGGGAGGCGCTCGGTGTTGGCGTCGTTATGAGCAAAACCACCCGCAGGGGCCCAGGAACCATCCAGAAGAGACTCGGCGACCTCCGGAGTATTGATGCGGTTGGACACCACCACCGGGATGGACACCCGCTCCCGCAGCGCCGCCGTAGCCCAGGAGAACGCGGCCCGCGGCACAGAGGTGACGATCGTGGGGATTTTCGCCTCGTGCCACCCAATGCCGGAGCTCAACATGTCCGCCCCCGCGGCCTCCAACTTCTCCGCTAGTTGGAGGATTTCCTCCTGGGTCTGGCCGCCCTCCACCAGATCCAGCACGCTGATCCGGTAATCCACGATGAAATCTTCCGGCACCGCGGCGCGGATGGCCTTGACCACCTCCACCGGGAAACGCTGGCGGTTATCCACCGACCCGCCCCAGTCATCGGTTCGCTGATTCACCCGCTCGGCGAGGAACTGGTTGATGAGGTAGCCCTCGGACCCCATGACCTGCACGCCGTCGTAACCTGCCTCGCGCGCGTTCACCGCAGACTGGGCATAGGCGGCGATGGTTGCCTCGATCTCCTCCACCGTCATCTCGCGCGCCGGGAAGGGGCTGATCGGGGACTGGGTATCGGAAGCGCTCACGGCCATGGGGTGATAGCCATAACGACCCGAGTGCAGTAACTGGAGGATGGCCAGCGCCCCGCCCTCGTGGGTGGCATCCGTGACCTGACGGTGGGCCGCAACGGTCTCCTCGTCCGTGAAGGGGTGACCGAAGGGGGTTAGGTTGCCCTCCATGGTCGGGGGGAAGCCGCCAGTGACGATCGCAGCCACGCCCCCCTGCGCACGTCGCTTGAAAAAGGCCGCCAGCTTCGGGGCATCAGCGGGATCATCCTCCAGGCCCGTGTGCATGGAGCCCATGATCACCCGATTGCGCAACTGCCGCTTGCCCACCTGGATGGGGGAAAGGAGCGTGGGATACTTCGGGGGATGGGATTGGTCGGACGTGCGGGATTGGCCGGACGTGTGCGCCGACGCGGCCGTAGCACCCCCCTGGGAGGGCGAAGGGGTGGCCGACGTGGAGGAACCAGGGGCAGCAGTTGTGGTCATAGCCCCCATTGTGGCGCAGATCATGGGCCCTGTACGGCTTTTCGGGGTCAACCCCGCCCCGCAGCGCCGGGGGCTGTGCAGAAAGCAGCAGGGCAACTATCATCGCTGGGGTACGAAAATGTGTTTCAAAAATAACGTTTTCCTGCAGCGCGGGCGGGAGAGAAGAGCCTGGCCGCACCCGTCCACTCACTGCCGCCGATCGGTTAGCTAACCCTAATTTTGCGAGGTCGGTGGGAGTGGGTGAACCTATTAACCCACTGTGAACTCGTAACCCCACCGAACCAGCGAGGGGCGGACCCCCCTGACAAGCGCAACGGTGGGCCCATGGAACCGGACGGACACGGGCACCCCCCCGCCACGCCGGCGAGCCTGACACACTGACGACCTCTAAGGCCACAAATGATGACTAACTATCCTGCCCGCCAGGGTCTCTACGACCCGCAGTTCGAGCACGACGCATGCGGTGTTGCCTTCGTGGCGGACATGCACGGCCGCGTTTCCCGCGACATTGTGGAAAAAGGCATCCAGGCTTTGATCAACCTCGACCACCGCGGCGCGGCTGGTGCGGAGAAGAATACCGGCGACGGCGCCGGCATCCTCATCCAGGTGCCGGACAAGTTCTACCGCGCCGTGCTGCAGGATTCCGATATCAAGCTGCCCGAGGCCGGCCAGTACGCCACGGGCATCGCCTTCCTTCCGAACTCCCGCATGGCCGCGCTGGATGCCATGCACGACGTGGAAAAGATCGTCGAAGAAGAGGGCATGAACATCCTGGGTTGGCGGGAAGTGCCCACCAACAACTCCAGCCTTGGCGCCATCGCCCGCGACGCTGAACCGCTGTTCTACCAGCTTTTCATCAGCGCCGACGGCGACAACGGGGAGCTGCTCAGCGGCATCGAGCTGGACCGGCGGGCGTGGTTCGTGCGCAAACGCGCCGAGCGGGAGCTGGGCTTCAAGGGCTCCGGGGAGGGCTCCGGCGGGGACACAGTGTACTTCCCCTCCCTGTCCAGCCGCACCATGGTGTACAAGGGGATGCTCACCACTCCCCAGCTGCGGGAGTTCTACCTGGACCTGCAGGACCCGCGGGTGGAATCGGCGCTGGCCATCGTGCACTCCCGGTTCTCCACGAACACCTTCCCCTCCTGGCCGCTGGCGCACCCCTACCGGATGCTGGCGCACAACGGCGAGATCAATACGGTGCGCGGCAACGAGAACTGGATGCGCGCGCGTGAATCCCAGATCCGTTCGAAGATCCTGGGCGACATCAACCGGGCCCTGCCGATCTGCGACCCCGCCGGCTCCGATACCGGCCGCTTCGACGAGGCCCTGGAGCTTCTGCACCTCGGCGGCCGCAGCCTGCCGCACGCGGTGCTCATGATGGTGCCCCAGGCATGGGAGCGCAACAGCGCCATCGAACCGGATTTGCAGGCCTTCTACGAGTTCCACTCCACGATGATGGAGGCCTGGGACGGCCCGGCCGCGCTGGCCTTCACCGACGGCACCGTGATCGGTTCCGTGCTGGACCGCAATGGTCTGCGCCCCGGGCGTGTTTGGGTGACGCGGGATGGGCTGGTCGTCATGGCCTCCGAGGCGGGCGTGCTGGACATCCCGGTGGAGGACATAGTGCAGCGCACCCGCGTGGAGCCGGGCAAAATGTTCCTGGTGGACACGGCCCAGGGCCGGATCATCCCCGACGAGGAGATCAAGAGGCAACTGGCCGATCAGCCCTACCGGGAATGGGTGGACGAGCAGCTCGTCCGAGCCGCTGACCTGCCGCAGGCCGAGAAGATCGAGATGAACCACGAGCGCATCGTGCTGCGTCAGCGGGTCTTCGGCTACACCGAGGAGGACCTGGAGACCCTCATCCGCCCCATGGCCGCCGCCGGCGCCGAGGGCATTGGCTCCATGGGCACGGACACTCCCATCGCAGCGCTGTCCGATCGCCCCCGCATGCTGTACGACTTCTTCGCCCAGCGATTTGCCCAGGTGACCAACCCGCCGCTGGACTCGATCCGCGAGAAGATGGTGACCAGCCTGTTCACCCACCTGGGTGCGCAGACGGATGTGTTGAACCCCAGCAAGGAAGCCGCGCACCGGCTGCACCTGGAAACGCCGATCCTGCTGAACTCCGAATTTGCCAACATTGTGGCGGCCGGCCAGCACGAGCAGTACTCCGCCTTCCAGTCCGCGACGATCTCCGGCCTGTACCCGGTAGCCCACGGCGGCCGCGGCATGCAGCAGGCCATCGCCCGTGTGCGGCGCGAGGTTTCCGCAGCCATCGCTGCAGGCAAGACCATCATCGTGCTCACGGACCGGGAGTCCGACGAGCGCAGCGCCCCGATTCCGTCCCTGTTGCTGACCAGCGCAGTGCACCAGCACCTCGTCAATGAAAAGACGCGTACCCGCGCCTCTCTCATCATCGAATCCGGTGATGCGCGCGAGGTGCACCACATGGCCATGTTGATCGGATTTGGTGCGGACGCCATTAACCCGTACATGGCGCTGGAGTCCATCGACGATCTGGCACAGGCCGGTCGGCTGGGGGACATCTCCGGCGCGGACGCGCAGCGCAATTTTGTCAAGGCCTGTGGCAGCTCGCTGCTGAAAATCATGTCGAAGATGGGCATCGCCACCGTCGCCTCCTACAGGGGCGCCCAGTTGGCGGATATCACCGGCCTGCACCAGCAACTGCTGGACGATTACTTCACGGGGGCCTTCAGCCCCATCTCCGGCATCGGCCTGGAGGAGCTCGCGGAGGATGTAGCTGTTCGCCACCGCAGCGCCTTCCTGCCCCGGCCGGAGGAGCAGGCACACCGGGAGCTGGAGATCGGCGGCGAGTACAAGTGGCGCCGCGAGGGCGAATACCACCTGTTCAACCCGGAGACCGTTTTCAAGCTCCAGCATGCTACGCGCACCGGGCAGTACCGCATTTTCAAGGAGTACACGAAGAGAGTTGATGACCAGTCCACCCGACTGGCAACTCTGCGTGGGCTGTTCAGGTTCCACAGCAATCGGCCGGCCATCCCCATCGATGAGGTGGAGCCGGTGAGCGAAATTGTAAAGCGCTTCGCAACGGGCGCGATGTCGTATGGCTCAATCTCGCAAGAGGCGCATGAAACTTTAGCCATTGCCATGAACCGGTTGCGTGGCATGTCGAATTCCGGCGAGGGCGGCGAGGACCCGGCTCGGTATGAGCCGGAGGCCAACGGCGACTGGAAGCGTTCCACCGTTAAGCAGGTGGCCTCCGGACGCTTCGGCGTAACCAGCCACTACCTCAATAACTGCACGGATATCCAGATCAAGATGGCGCAGGGTGCTAAGCCCGGTGAGGGCGGCCAGCTGCCACCGCACAAGGTGTACCCCTGGATTGCGGAGGTCCGGGTGACGACTCCTGGCGTGGGCCTTATTTCCCCACCGCCGCACCATGACATCTACTCGATCGAGGACCTGGCGCAGCTCATCTACGATCTGAAGAACGCCAACCCCGATGCCCGCATCCACGTCAAGCTCGTGGCCGAGCAGGGCGTGGGAACGGTGGCCGCCGGGGTGTCCAAGGCCCACGCCGACGTGGTACTCATCTCCGGCCACGACGGCGGAACGGGTGCCTCCCCGCTGAACTCCCTTAAGCACGCCGGTGGCCCCTGGGAGCTGGGGCTTGCGGAAACCCAGCAGACGCTCCTGATGAACGGTCTGCGCGACCGCATCACCGTGCAATGCGACGGCCAGTTGAAGACGGGTCGCGATGTCATGGTCGCCGCCCTCCTCGGCGCCGAGGAGTTCGGCTTCGCTACCGCACCGCTGGTCGTCTCCGGCTGCATCATGATGCGCGTGTGCCACCTGGACACCTGCCCGGTGGGCATCGCTACGCAGAACCCCAAGCTGCGGGAAAAGTACACCGGCCAGGCCGAGCATGTCGTGAACTTCTTCCAGTTCATCGCCCAGGAGGTGCGGGAATACCTCGCGGAGCTGGGCTTCCGTTCCATCGCGGAGGCCGTGGGACACTCCGAGTGCCTCACCGCCGGGGAGATGGCCGTGCAGCACAAGACCGCTGCGAAGCTGGACCTCAGCCCCATCTTCAAGCGCCCGAACAGCCCGTTCATGTACCAGGACCTGCACCGCACCAAGGCGCAGGACCACGGCCTGAGCAGCGCGCTGGACCAGCAAATCCGCGCGGACGTGGCCGACACGGTGCGCCGGGCCGCCGCGGGCGAGGATGTTGCCATCCAGTTGAGCTATCCCATCAGCAACGTCAACCGCTCCGTGGGCACGATGACCGGTTCCATGATCTCCCGGGCCGCCGGTTTCGAGGGGCTGCCGCAGGACACTCTCCAGTTGGAGTTCACCGGCTCCGCGGGTAACTCCTTCGGCGCCTTTACCACCCGGGGCATGACGATGACCCTCAACGGGGATGCCAACGACTACGTGGGCAAGGGCCTGTCCGGCGGGCGCATCGTCATCCGGCCCGCCGACAACGAGGGCGTGGAGGACCCGGCCAGCGACGTCATCGCCGGTAACGTGCTTGGCTTCGGCGGGGTCCGCGGCGAGATGTTCATCCGCGGCACCGTCGGCGAGCGCTTCTGCGTCCGCAATTCCGGCGTAACCGCGGTTGTGGAAGGCATCGGCAACCACGGCTGCGAATACATGACCGGCGGTCGCGTCGTCGTGCTTGGCAAGGTGGGGCTCAACTTCGCCGCCGGCATGTCCGGGGGCATTGCTTACATCCTGGACGACGGTTCCGGGGTGCGCGATCGCATCAACCCGGAATTGGTTGAGCTGCAGGAGGTGTTAGAAGGCGAGGAGCTGGAGTGGCTAGAGGACATCATCGCCACCCATCGTCGCCTCACCGGCTCCACCGTGGAGGTCAACGCCAAGGACCTCATCAAGGTCATGCCGCGGGACTACGACCGCGTGCTTAAGACCATCCAACAGGCCACCGAACAGGGCCTCGACCGCGATGACATCGCGGCGGCAATTATGGAGGAAGTGAAGTAATGGCTGATCCCAAAGGCTTTATGAAGTATGACCGGCAGGGTGCGGCCACCCGCCCCGTCCGGTTGCGCCTGCTGGATTGGAACGAAGTCTACGAGGAGTTCTCGGATGACAAGGTCCAGGTCCAGGCCAGCCGCTGCATGGACTGCGGCATCCCCTTCTGTCACGATGGGTGCCCACTGGGCAACATCATCCCGGAGTGGAACGACCTGGTCCGTATGGGGCGCTGGAAGGAAGCACACGAGCGCCTGCACGCCACGAACAACTTCCCGGAGTTCACTGGGCGGCTGTGCCCCGCGCCCTGTGAGGGAGCGTGCGTGCTGGGTATCTCCACGGATCCGGTGAACATCAAGACCGTGGAGGTCACCATCGCCGAGCATGCGTGGAAGGAGGGCTGGGTTAAGCCCGTCATGCCGTCCTTCCAGACCGGCCAGAAGGTCGCCATCGTCGGCTCCGGCCCGGCTGGCTTGGCCGCCGCCCAGCAGCTCACCCGCGCGGGCCACGAGGTCACGGTCTTCGAGCGGGCGGACCGCATCGGCGGGCTCATGCGCTACGGGGTGCCCGAGTACAAGATGGAGAAGCGCTGGATCGACCGGCGCCTGGAGCAGATGCGGGCGGAGGGCACGATCTTTAAGACGGAGATCTCGCCGACCGCTGCGGATCTTAAGGGTTTCGACGCCATTGTCCTAGCGATTGGCTCCACGATCGGCCGAGACCTGCCCGTCACCGGGCGGGACCTTAAGGGCGTGTACCAGGCCATGGAGTACCTGCCCGAGGCCAACAGGTACGCCGCTGGGGACTATGAGCTGTCCCCGATCGACGCCCGGGGCAAGAAGGTCGTCATCATCGGCGGCGGTGACACGGGCACGGACTGCTTCGGCACTGCGCTGCGCCAAGGTGCGGCCGAAGTTTCTCAATTCGACATCGGGCCCCGCCCGCCAAAAGAGCGCTCTGAATCGACTCCGTGGCCTACTTACCCGAAGCAATGGCGGGTGGCGTCCGCACATGAGGAGGGCCAATACACGGTGACGGGTGACGAGTCCGCAGATGAGATTGAGAAGCTTGGCCTTGCTACCCGGGAGAAGGGCGCTGAGCTCGGTCACCGGAAGTTCAGCATTAACACCGTCGAACTGCTCGGCAAGGACGGCAAGGTCACGGGCCTGAAGGGTGCCGAATGCCAGAGGGGGGAAAACGGGCTGGAAAATATCGAGGGCTCCGAGTTCGAGATGGAAGCCGACCTAGTGCTCCTCGCCATGGGCTTCGTATCGGTTGAGCAGACTCCGGTTGTGACCGACCTCGGCCTGGAGGTGGACGATCGTGGTCGGCTCGTACGCGATGGCAACTTTCGGGCCACCGCAACGGCTCCGGACTTCGCCGACACGCCCGTGTTCATCGCTGGCGATGCCGGGCGTGGGCAGTCCCTCATCGTGTGGGGCATCTCCGAGGGACGCTCCGCCGCTGCGGAGGTGGATCGCGTGCTCATGGGCGAGACCGCGTTGCCGCGGTCCATTAACCCGACGGACGTGGCCCTGCGCGCCTAGGCCCCCGGGGCCCGGGTGAGCGCTACGTGGGTGGCGTCCCGGGTGAGCGCTACGTGGGTGGCGTGTTGGGTGGTTGGCTTAGGCCCGCAATCCCCGAGTTGTCCGGGCGGCACCATCTCCACGGCGTTGTGCCCACGGCACCGTCCTGCCGGAACCATCTCCACGGCACCGTGTCCGGCGGAAAAGTAGACTGGCGGCCATGGATAAACCCCATGCCAGGCCCGATTCGGCCCACCCTCAGGCCACTCCCTCTGCGGGCTCCCTACCCCCGGATTCCACGGGGGACAATCCCGCCCTCGACGTGAGCGCGCACAGGGTTTCTATCCGGGATGAGGAGATTCGCTTGGGGCAATTTCTGAAGCTCGCCAACCTGGTGGATACCGGGGGGTTAGTGAAGGAGCTCATCGCGGAGGGCGCTGTTCGCGTCAATGGGCAGTTGTGCACCCAGCGGGGCAAGGTCCTGCGCGACGGGGATGTAGCCAGCGTTGTGGATACGGCCACTGGCTCCGTGTTGGGGTCCGCCCGGGTGGTCGCGGGTGACTCCGGTGGAACCCCCGATTCGGAGGATGACCTGGGGGAGTACTTTGATGAGGCCACGGCTAACGATGGCTTCGATCCGGAAAAGTGGAGGAACATGTAATGCCCGCAATCATTGCCGAACCCGGCATGCCCATCTGGGTGGACCTGGCCACCACCGATGTGGCTCGCGTCAAGCCTTTCTACCAGCGGGTTTTTGGTTGGGATTACCGGCAGGAGGGGCCGGGGTACACCGTGGCGTTGCGCGACGGAATGCCGGTGGCGGGCATTGCGGAGGTGCCGGAGGGCAGCTCCCCCATTTGGGGGCTCTCCCTGTACGCACCTGATGTGCAGCAGGCCCACGATGCTGCGGTGGAGCACGGGGCGAATAGCGTGTTGGCTCCGGAGAATTTGGGGGACCGCGGGTCCATGGCCCTCCTGGTGGATCCCGCCGGGGCCGCCGTGGGGTTGAAGTGCCCCCTGGATGAGCACGCGTTGGTAGCCGCCGGGGAGCCGGGAACCCCGGTGTGGTTCGAGCTGCTGGTTGGGTCCAAGTGGGATGAGACGGTGGAGTTCTATCACTTGCTCACCGGCTGGGATATGCGTGTGGTTAGCGATGACGAGGGTTTCCGCTATGTTATCGGCGAGATCGAGGGTGCCGGGGTGGCCGGGTTGTGGGACACGAAGGCCCAATGGGATGAGCACGATCCCTCCACCGACGGACCCGCGATGTGGACGGTGTACCTGGGGGTTCCGGACCTGCAGGAGGCTTTGGAGGCCGTTCGCGAAACCGGGGGTTCCGTGGTGCGGGAGGCCTGGGAGGCCGAGTTTGGTCGGCTGGCCACCGTGGAGGATCCCAGCGGGGCCCTGTTCAATGTGTGCGAGGTTGCGGAGTACGACCCCTCCGCCGACGAGATCCACGAGCCGGATCTCTTAGCCCCGGAGGACTGAACCCGCCGAGGCCCCCGTCGGCTAACCCCGCCGAGGCCGCCGCCGACCGACCACCAGCCACCCATCACCAAATGGTGACGCGATCCGCCTCGTCTAACCACATGGCGTCGTCGGGTGTGACCTCGAAGGCCTCGTAGAACTCGGCGACGTTACTGGCCACCACGTTGCACCGGAACTCCGCGGGGGAGTGGGGGTCGATGGACACATACTGCACGCTCATCTGCGGGCGGATGGCCGTCTGCCACACCCGCGCCCACCGGAGGAACAACCGTTGTAGCGCGGTGTATTCGCCCTCGAGGCCCTCCACGGGAGCCTTCGGTGCGGAGTTGGCGTCCAACCCCTGGTCGGCAAGGTATCGCTGCAGCGCAACCACAGAGATACCCAGGCCACCCAGATCCCCGATGTTTTCCCCCAGGGTGAATTCCCCGTTGACGCTGTGCTCGGTGATGCCCCGCTGGGCCAGGCCGGTTGGGACGAGCCCGGAGTACTGCTCGACCAGCTTGTCCGTCAATGCGGTGAAGGCGGCGCGGTCCTCGTCGGTCCACCAGGAGTTAAGGTTTCCCTCCCCGTCGAACTTGGAGCCTTGGTCGTCGAAGCCATGCCCGATTTCGTGGCCGATGACTGCCCCGATCCCGCCGAAGTTCCCCGCCATGTCCGCCTCCGGGTCGAAGAAGGGGGGGCGGAGGATAGCGGCGGGGAAGGTGATGTCGTTGTTCACCGGGTTGTAGAAGGCATTCACCGTCTGGGGGGTAGCGAACCATTCGTCCAGGTCAGCAGGTTTGTTGAGCTTGGCGATGGCGTAGCGGTGGTTGAAAGCGTTGCCGCGGCGGATGTTGGCAACCAGGTTCTCTCCCGCCGGGGAAAACTCAAGCTGGGAGTAGTCCCGCCACTTGTCGGGGTAGCCGATTTTTGCCCGGAATTGCTCCAGCTTGGTCAGCGCTCTGCCCCGGGTGGCTTCGGTCATCCACGGCAACTGGCTGATGCGCTCGCGGTAGGCCTGGATGAGGTAGTCCACCAGCTGCAGCATCTTGGCCTTGTGCTCCGGCGGGAAATGCTCGGACACGAATGCGCGCCCCACTTCTTCCCCAAGCTGGCTTTCCACCAACCCAACGCCCCGCTTCCAGCGATCCCGCTGTTCCGTGGCACCAGAGAGCGTGCGCCCGTAGAAGTCGAAGTGTCGGTGGTTGAGTCGGCGCGGCAGGGCCGCAGCACGACTGAGCAGTACGCGCCACAGTGCCCACAGTTTCCACGTGTCCAGCTCGACCTCGCCGCTACTCACCAGGTCAGCGACGTGCTGGAGGTAGCTGGGTTGGCTGACGATGATGCTGTCCACCGAGGGATCCACTTCCGTGGCGCGAAGCCAGCGGGCGAAGGGGAACCCATCCGGCAGTTCCTCGACGGCGGTCGAGTTGTAGGTCTTGTCCGCATCGCGGCTGCTGACGTTGTCCCAGTGCCCCTTGGCCAGCCGGGTTTCGAAGTCCAGGATGGCCTGAGCCGCCCGTTGGGGATCCCCCGCGTAGGTCCCGGGCAGTGACTGGCCGCCCTCCTCGCACAGTTCCAACATCTCCCGGGTGAAAACCAGGTAGGCCTCCCGGGTCTGCGCGTGCTGTTCCTGGCGGTAGTAGGCCTCCTCCGGCAAGCCCAGTCCGGATTGGAGGAGGTAGAGGCTCACGCTGCTGCTCTTGGCGTCCTTCTCCACAAAATAACCGACCACACCGCCTACGCCGGTGACATCCAACCGCCCCAGCACCTCGGCTAGCTCGGTGATGTCCCCGGCGGCGCGGATGGGGGCGAGGTCCTCCTCCAGCACGCGCAATCCGGTCTGCTCAATGCCGCGGTCCCCGTCCTGGTCCATAAAGGAGCTGTACAGCGCACCCATCCGCGTGTCCGGACCGGCGGCTTGCACAATGGCGTGCACTTCCTCCTCGGCCTGGTCCCGCAGAGTGTGGAAGGGGCCATCGACGGCGCGATAGGCGGGTATCTCGTGGTTGGCCAGCCAGGGGCCGTTGACGTAGCGGTAAAGATCCTGCGCCGGGGTGGGGCGCGCGGCCGGCCGTTCCGTGATGTTCTCCGGAATGTCCTGCTCATGGCCCTGCGGCTCAGGGTTTTTCGTGGGTTGTTCGGTTCCTTGTTCGGTCATGTGGCCCACCATAGCGAGCGGCCGGGACATCGGTTGGCGCGGTGTCTGCGGACGGCGGCGAAGCGCGCTGAGTCCGTGAGGGGGAGCCCCTTCGTTAAAGTTGACGGGGTGCATCCCTCCCAACCCCCCTCTTGGAATTCGGCGCCGCCGGTGATCTCCCCCTCCCGTCCTGCGGCGATGACAACGCGGCCGGATGGTCCCCCGCCCAGCGCAGACCCGGAAGGGCTGTTCCGGCCAGCGCCCACACAGGGCGGGCGGCGGGTGCGGTACACCGTGCTTGTCCTGGTTCTGGCGGCGGCATTCCTGCTGTTTCCTATTCTTCTGGACGCCATCCTGCCCGAGCGCGAGACCACCAGCCCCGGCCAGGCCGAACTGTACGACAAGAGCCTGTTGAGCTTCGGGGACTGGCCCCTGACGTTCGAGGCCCTCGACGGGTGTACCCCGCCGTCTGGAATCGGCGCGCCGGGTTCGGTGGAGTTCGATTGTGGGGACGTAAAGGCCACCGTCATTGGCATGGCCGGTGTGAATGACCCCGTGCATGCCGTGGAGCGGAGTATCCGGGCGCTGGATCCGATGGGGTGGCGCGGGGTGAAGCCGGAAGACTTTAGCCACAGCGTTGGCGAGATCAAACCCCATCTGATGGACGATATCGGCGCGGAGCGGGTGTACCTCACTGACTACTCGGCGGCCGATCTGGGTGGGTCTACGGATCAACTGCCGCAGGAGGGGCCGGGGAACTTCAACGTATCCGTTGTGGGGAGTGGGGCGAGTGGGCTGAGGGGTGCAGGGGTGGGGCGTGCTGAAATGGGGGTCCGCGCGGGGGCGGCGGTGCAGCACCAGCCGGAGGGCGGCCAGTCGGCGCGTGCGGCGGAGGTTGCCAGTTCGGAGAAAGACAGCCGGATGGTGAGCTTCGTGGACGAGGGTTCGGGGGAGCCGGGCAGTGGCACGGTGGTCTCGGTGCAAGTGAGTGGGCCGGACGCCAGAGGGGTGGAGAACTTCATCTACGAATTGATCGGCGGAGCTCAGGGGAAACCGCAATGACGAAGCCGCTACACATCGGTTCGGGGCCGGAACCGAGCGAAGGGCCGGGCCCAGCTTCCACTTCCGCCGCGACTGGAGGGACCGCTGCGGGTACCGGGCCGTCCGAAGGTGCCGGGGCCGGGAGTGCCGGAGGTGAACGCTACGGGCGCACCGCAGACGGGAAGCACGCCATCTTCCACGTGCCCTTGGGTTATCACGAAAGCTTCCCGCCCGAGTTACGCCCGAAACTGGCCCTGTTCAAGGACGTTTGGTTTGGCATCTTCCTGGTGTTCTGCGTGTTGGCGACATGCGGCACTGCCTTTACCCAGTTGTCTGCCCTGGTGTACGGGGCCGATGCTTGGGCTGCACTGGTCGTGGGGTGGGTAGTTGCGCTGGTTTACATTCTGGTGTTCATGTTCGGCGCGAGGTTCCTGCTCATCGCGAAGAACACGCCCAAGCGGTTGTACATCCTCAGTTTGTGGTGGGGTGCATCAACGGCCGTGATGTTGTCCTTGCTGACCAGTGAAGACGCGGCAACCCGGGTGGCGTACAAACTGGGGGTCCCGGCGCTGGAGATGAGCTTCGCCGGTGGCTGGGTGGAGGAGACCACCAAGGCCCTCGGCGTGTGGTTTTGCCTGTGGATGGGACGTGCCTGGTGGAACAGACCGTGGCACGGACTTGTCGCTGGATTCTTCGTCGGCCTGGGGTTCGAGATCAGCGAGAACGTTCTGTACGCCTCCGCTCAGGGACTGCTGGACGCGCAATCGGACTTCTACGGGGCCCTCTCCACCGCTCTACAGCGGACCGTCCTGGGGTTTGGGCTGCATCCGATGTTGACCTCCATCGCGGGCTTCGGGATCGGGTTGGCCCTGTACGCGGCGCAACGCACCTGGGCCTGGAGGTTGGCCAACATTCTCGGTTTCGGGTTCATCGCGTTCGTCTTTCACGGACTGTGGAACGTGGAGTGGCCCACCAGCTTCGGCGTTATCGTCAACATCGCCGTGTGGGTAGTGCTGTTCATCGTGTGGCTCACGCTGGTGGCGAAGACGACGAAGCAGGCCCGGGAACAGCGCAGTAAGGGGTTGTACCCCGCGGTCACGACTTACTTGAGGATCAGTCAACCGGTGCCAGGGCCCGCATGGCCGGTAGGTGCGCCCGGCGTTTCAGGTGGGGGGTCCGGTTGGCCAGTGGGTGGGCCCGATGGTCCGTTCAATGCTGGGCACCCTGCTGGGTTTGACGCTAGGCCTGGCGTCGTACCCAATTTCCAGACCAATGCACCACAACCGCGCCCTGATTGGCCGACATCGCCGGGTGACGCAAGATCCCAAAACTGGCCGCAGGGTGATGGGCAGAACCGCGCCTGGCCGCAGGGTGATGGGCGGGCGGAGGGCTGGCCGCAGGGTGGAACCGGCCAGAAGGGGGAGTGGCCTCCGCGGGCTTAGCTGGAGTGGTGCCGGGTTCGAGGCGGTGTGGGATGAGGACCCCAACGGGGTGGGATGTGACAAATGTGATAGATGTGAAAATTGTGACTGTTGGGTATGGTGTGACTCATGCTATCCCTCCCCTGGCGCCGTTCTGCGCGCACTACCGGTCCTGCACGCATCACCGCCGCTGCGCTCATCGGTTCTGCAGCAACCGTCGCCGCGCTCGTCGCAACTGACGTGGTACCCGTGCCTTCCTGGGCAATCGACGGCGTCGATGTCTCCTCACATCAACACCCCGACGGTGCCGCCATCGACTGGCAAGCGCTGGCCGCCAGCGGGCAAAAGTTCGCCTTCATCAAAGCCACCGAAGGCACTGGCTACACGAACCCCTACTACTCCACGGACTCCCTCAAGGCGAAGGAAGCCGGCGTGACCCCCGGCAGCTACCACTACGCCCGCCCTGGTGAGGACGCGCGCACCCAAGCGCAGTTCTATGCCGCGTCCTTGGCAACCGGTGCTCAACCGACTTTGCCGCCCGTGTTGGACATGGAAGAGACGGGCGGGCTGGGGCCCGAAGATCTGCAGGCCTGGACTCGGGACTGGGTCAGCGAGATCAAGACCCTCACCGGGCGCGATCCGATCATCTACACCTATTACAACTTCTGGCTCAACGAGATGGGGAACACCACGGAGTTCTCCAACCTGCCGCTGTGGCTGGCCTACTATGACGATTCCCTGCCCAACGAGATTCCGGGCGGGTGGAAGCAAGTGACGTTCTGGCAATACGCCAGTGACGGGGACGTCGACGGTGTGCGCACCAAGGTGGACCTGAACTCCTACTACGGGTCTGACCAGCAGCTTCAGCAGTTGGCCAACTCCATGCCGAACGGGACGCCCGCGGGGGACGCCGCCAATGCGCTGGAGGGGCTGCGCGGCGCTGCGGGTAATGAGGCGAACCTTGTCAACGACATCGAGCACGCCACCGGTGTGAACATTCCTCTGCCCAGCGACTTCCTCATGCTGCTGCTGGGTGTGGCCGGCGGGCGGATCCCCGTGGAAACGCTGCTGACGCAGGGCGCCGCGCAGATTCAGGCGGGGGCCGGGGCCGATGCGGGCAACAACGGATCCAGCCAGGGCGGGGCTCAAGGTTCCTCGGTGAAGCCTGAGGACATCCAGCGCGCCATCACCGCGCTATCCCAGGCCTTCAACGAGCTCAACGCGCAGGGTCAAAAGATCCCCGTGGATCAGCTGATCCAGCAAGTGCAGGCCAACGGCGGGCAGATGGATGTCGTGCAGTTGCTGGGGCTGTTGCAGAAGCTCACCGGTGGGCAGAACTGGGGTGCGAAGCTGCAGAAGGGCCAGGTGCAGGTGGATCCCAACGCTCTGAACGACCTGGCCAAGGCGGCCGAGAAGGCGCAGCCTGCGAATGCGGGCAACGCCGGGGGCGGGAAAGCCGGGCATGGGAACCCGGGTGGGAACGGTGCAGCCGCAACCGCTCCGAATGTGCGAGGAACGGCACCTGCCGGTTCCGCACCTGCGCCGGCGGGCACGGCGGCCAGCGGCACCCGGGGATAATCGGAGGGCACGGCGGTTTAGGACCCCGTTTTATCGGTTTGGTGTTGCGAGTTGGGGGTTTGGCGGCATAAAAGCGGTACAAAGGGAGGCTTCGGTTTTGCTGCCGATGAGGACCGGTGTCGCCGCGGTAGGCGCGAAGTGCCGGTGCTTGGCGGCTGGTCCGCGTTGGTGGTCGGCCAGGGGTGGTGTTTTTACCGGTTTAGTGTCACGGATCGGGGATTTTGCGGCACGAAAGCGTTAAAAACGGGGGAAACGGCGGCGAAGGGGAGGGGGGGAGGGGGCCCTAGTTGCCGTTGTACTTCATCGGGCCGTTGTACCAGAGGCCGGAGCGCGTGATCGTCTCCTCCTGGAGCTGGACCTGCTTCGGCTCCTCGCCCGCCCCATTGCGGTAGGTGCGCAGGCGGTCCAGCACACCCCAGTCCCGCTGCCAGTCATCCTGCAGATAAGTGGGGATCTCGGTGGCCCGGGCCAGCATCTCCGTCATGCCCACGGAACCACCGCCGTAGTAGTCCATCACGGAAGTGTGGATCCACCGCCCGGAGTGGTCCGGGGAGATGCGGAACTGCGGGACCTCCGCCACGCCCGCCCAGTGCGAGTACGGCCGTTGGCAAGGGAACTGGAACGCGGCGGACCAGTCGATTAGCCCCGGATCCTTAGAACCCAGGTAATCGTTCATGGACTGCAGCTTCGGCGCCCGCGGCGGCGTGAACGCCATCCACTGGTCGGGCGTGAGGTTCATATCCACCGCCGCGATCCGAATAGCCGTGGCCTCGGGCGGCACCTTATCCATAGGAATACGCATGTTCCGCCACTCCGGTGCGGTTCCAATGTCCAGCGGCAGGAACTCCCCGATCTTTTCGAACTTGCCGTTCCCGCCCTTGCGCCCGAACTCCACGCGCAGCTCCTGGCCGTATTGGAACACCCCGTTCATATCGAAGTGCGCCACTTCCCCGGCAGCGCTGAACACGATCAGCGGCCGGTCAGCCGAACGCTCGGGCAGGGTGAACCACTTCGTCGTGGTCTGGGCCGGGCGCTGCAACCCCTCGGTAAAGGAGCCAACCACGGGCACCTTCGCGCTGTCCAACCCGAAGGGGAGCAAAGCGTAAGAACCGTTGATACCCGGCTCGCTCAGCAAGCCACCGGTGTTACCGGAATCCCCCAGTTCGTTGGAGCCGGTGGGCTCATTTTTCGGTTTGGCGGCGTTGTCCGTCTTCGTGCCGTTTGTGTTGGAACCGGAGTTCCCCGTGTTCCCCGTGCCGCCCCCGGTCGGGTCGTCCGCAGAGACGAATTGCTGGTTGGACACACTCGTCTGCGGCATGGAAGAGGAAGACTGATTTCCCCCGGTGCGTGGGTTAATCCGGGTGGGAATGTTATTCGGCTCGAACCCACGGCTATCCGGCGCGACCAGGGAATCCTTCAGTCCACTGCCATCGGCGGCCTGCAGGAAGGAATCGTTGGTATCCCGCTCCACCCGCACGTCGGAGGCCAGCTCACACGTCTTGCCCGCCAGACTCATGAGGTTGCCCTTGCCCACGGAGTACGCGGGCCACTGGGAGAGCATCCCCTTGCCCATGGAAGCCAAGCTGAACACCACAACGAAGGCTGTGATCACTCCAATCGGGGCCGCTGCCACCCCAGCGAAGCGCTTCGTCCGCTTGCGCTCAGCCCGGTTGATGTCCTCCAACTCCTGGCTGGTCTCGGCGCGCGCGGTCTTGGCGTCCGAAAGAAATCCAATGACCACACCCCACACGAGCACCAGCAGGGACAGCACCAACATGACCGTAGATGCCTCGATACCCGCGAACTGGATGGTCTTATCCCACCACGGCACGCCGAAACTGGAGATGTACCACCAGCCATTGGTCCCGGACAGGGTGAACGCGAACAACAGCAACGTGGCCCCGGTGAATAGCACCCGGTTCCGCCGCGAACGCAACGCCATATGGGAAGCCGCCACCGCGGCCAAGCCCGCTAGCGCGCCGCCGATCCCGGCATACACGCCGAAGTGGTGCGTCCACTTCGTCGGGGTGAACGTCATGAAGAACATCGTGCCCAGGATGACTAGGACAAGCCGCGTGGACGGCCCCTTCGCAGCCCCCGGCACCCGCCCCCGGTTGTGCAGCATGGAGGCAATGACCACGCCGAAGCAGAAGAACATCATCAGTACGGTGAACCGGCGCGCGAAAGAGCCATCCGCCGTCTGCTCCAGTAGCGCGGTGTAGCGGTAGTACTCCTCGTACCAGGACATCGCGGGCCCCCGGTCGCTGCGCACGGCGATGGCCTCGGAAACGGTCCGGAGGGTCTGATCACCGAACACGGCGGTGAGAATCGCCGTGCCCGCGGCCAAGAACGGCGCAATCTGCGCCAACACGGCGGTCGCGATCGCCAATTTGGAGGAGCCCTTCGGCGCATCCAGGGCGGGCAGGCGCCGGATGACGATCCGGATCAGCACACCCAGGGAAGCCAGCATGGCGGCGACGGCGATCAGCCCCGTGGGTCCGGCCCCCAGCGCAAGCGCGGCGAGGATGGTACCCACCGCGGCGGGCAGCAGCCGGCGGGTGGCGATGGCGCGTTCGAAAGAAACCCAGGTCAAGATAGCGAACACGGCGATGACGGGCTCGGGCCGGGTGCCGTTGTTGTACACCATCCAGAACAGCACGAACATCGCCGCGGTGGTCCAGTGCGCCACCTGCCGATTGTTGATCTTCACGCCCAGCCGCGGCAGCACCTCCCGGGACAGGATCAGCCACGTAACTAAGCCCGCAATCAACCCCGGCAATCGCATCCACGTAGAGGCGGCGGTGACGTTGACCATGAGCCCCAGCAGGTCGTAATAGGGCGCGCCGAAGGGCGATTCGGGCACCCCGAACCACCGGTAGTAGTTGGCCATGTACCCCGAGTCGTGGGAGGCCTTGGCCATCGTCAGCAGGTATCCATCATCGGCCGTGTTGGCGCCGATGATGTACCACACGAGCAGCACAAAACCGACGGCCGCGTCGATCCAGCGGGGCTTCCACCAGCCCTTCGCCAGCATCCGCCCGCGTCCAGGCCGGCCGTCCAGCATGTCGATCCGGTGCAGCGCCCACAGGGAGATGAGGGTCAGCAGCCCGCCGACCCACATCGCGGCGTACTTCACCATGCTCGGCGAGGAGGTGTAGCGCGAATCCACCTTGACGTTGACCTGCAGCCCGGCGTCCTGGGCCTTTTGGGTGTTCTCCGGGCTGTCCACCAGCTCGGAGTAGATCCCGGTGAGCATGGGCCGGTTATCCCCGCCGATAGAACCGTCCATCGGCGTCCCGTCGGCGCGTTTGGCGTCCGGGATCCACACGCGGGTGCCCTGGTAGTCGGAGGTGATGCGCAGAACGGCGTTATCGGGCAGCTTGGCCAGCTCCGACTTGTTCACGGACAGAGGCACCACGTTGCGGACGACCACGTCCAGGCCGTCGTTGGTGGAGCGCACGAACATGCCGCGCAAGGTGGATTGCTTGGAATCCGTCGGCACGGTGGACAGCACCGTGGTCTTGCCGGGGTTGAGGTCCTTCACCTCGGAGAGCGGCAGCGTGACGCTGATATTTTCCGGGGAGTAGGAGACCAGCGGGGCGGTGACGCTGTTGAGGTTGCCGCCCTGGGGCCAGGAGAAGGAGGACTGGACCTGGTTTACCGGCAGGAAGGGGGTCGCGCAGAACAGAAGAAACCCGATGAGGCCGGTGACGACCGAAAGGGCCTTAATTCGTGAGCGTCCCTGCCGCGTATCGGTGTTGAACAACCCTTTCGACTTCTGGGTTGGAACCGATCTCCGCTGCTGCTTTTGGACGTGTGACACGGGTGTTTATCCTACGTCACTACTGCCCCAAACACCGCACGGCAGCGCAGCCCACCTGCACACCCTGGGCAAATTCTCAGCCGCGATCCCGCTCGCGAACAGCCACCACAAACGGGCCGATTTGGCCCAGGTCCCACCCGCTGGCAAACGCTTCGGTGTGGAAGTTCACGGTACGGAAGCGCACGTTTGGTTGGTTAGGGTAGATATCGTCGGCGATGAGGTAGCTGAACCGCTCCTTGGGGATGACCTTGCCCTTGGATAGCTGGCCGCGCAGGACGATCGCGTCCGGGCTATGCCAGCCGTTGTCTGCCTGCGCTTTGTCCATGGCGTCCAACATCTTTTGTGGGTCCTTGATATCCGTCCACGATTCGATCTCGTCGTTGCGCTTTTCGAACTGGCCCAGGGGGTTGGCGTAGTGGGCGGTGAGCGCCTGGTAGCCGTGGTAGGGGTAGTAGGCCAAGAAGCTCTTCTCGTCGGTGAGGATCACGCTTCCCGCGCGGGTTTTCAAGCGTTGGGAGAGGAAGGTATCGATCTTCGCGTAGTACTGGGTGGCGTCCGCGGGGAAACGGTCGCCGCGATGGGCTTCGCCGTCGCTGTCCGTGTAGGCCAGGTCGATGCGGTCGCGCTGGTTGATGGGGATGGTGCAGGCGTAGTTAAGGCAACCGAGGGCCAGGACGATCGCCATGATGCGGGTGGCGATCCGGCTCCATTCGGGTTTCACGGTTTGGGGGTAGAGCCGGCGCACTCCCACGATGCGGATGTCCGCGAGGGCCAGCACCCCCGCCGCGGCGAGCATCAGGGAAATGGGTAGGTCCAATCGGAAGCCCAGCAGGGTGGTTCCGACCAGCGCCATGATCATGGACGCCACCACCCAGGCGTAGCAACAGCTCAGGCCAACGACGAGGGCCCTCGCGTCTCCGCGCTTAGAGCGCATGATCAGCCAGATCAGGCCAAGGAGTGTCAGCGCCCCTAGCGCCGTGGCCTGGAAGAAGGGGGTGGGAACGAAGGTGCCGGCGTCCGGCAGGTAGTGCTGCGCTTTGCCGGTGGGGCCGTGGGGGCGGGTGGCCAGGGCCAGCAGGTACGGGCCCCAGCCGATCGCGGCGATGGTCATGGAGGCGATTCCGGCGGCACCGAGGCGCAGGATGGGGCGGATGGTTTTGCCCGCGGCGGCGGCGGAGATGGCCAGGGCGATCGTGATGATCGCGGTAAGCCCGGTGTAGAGGGTGTAGAGATTTGCGGAGAGGCCGAGGAAGACGATGAGCCCCAGCAGGGAGCCGTGTCCCCCGCGCATGGCGCGCCGGGCGAGGACAACGGCCGCGGGCATCCCCATGGCCACGATCGCGGCATAGGGTTCCTCGGCCGCGATGGCGAGGGTCACGGCGGTGGAGACCAGCGCAACGGCGACCGCGATGACCAGGGATCCGGTGATGCGGCGCCAGACGGGGACAAGCATGGAGGCGGTGGCGGACAGGGTGACCAGCGCCCACGGTTTGTATGCCGCCCAACCGGCCATCCCGGTGAGTTTGGCGAACAGTCCCCCGCTGAAGAACCACAGCCCCGGGTAGAAGCTGGGCTGGTCCAGGTAGGCCATGTCCGCCCAGCCGAGGTGGTCGGTCATGCGGGTGAGGTATTGGGTGCGGAATGCCTGGTCCACGCTGATGCCGTCCAGGTACAGGCTGGTGGCGGCCAGGGGGATGGCGAGCGTGGTGACGACGAGCCCGGCGGGCACGAGGTAGAGCGCCGCGGTGAGGAGGTAGCGGCGCTTGGCGGGCCGGTTGGTCAGCCACACCAAGCAGGCGCCCGCAGCCGCGCCGATCACGATGACGGTCGCCGCAGTGGAGAGGGCCTTGGTGACGAAGCTGCTGTTGAAGGAGGGCAGGTTCGTTGCCCCCAGCGCGAACCAGCAGGCGAGGGTGATGACTGCGGCTGCCCCGCCGGCGAGGAGCATGTGAGCAAGGGTCGTTCGCAGATCCACGGCATCCTTAGTGAAGGGTTTGCCGAGGTTGCCGATCGCCGGGGCTTGGGCGCCCGTGGTGTGGCTCGCGGGGATTGCTGGGGCGTTATCGGCGGTATCGGCGGGTGCGGCCGTGGGGTTGCTTCCGGGCGTGCCGGCGGAGCGGGGTCGCGGTCGAATCATGGGTCTATATTCACACACCGCCCGCCCCGCAGAACCGGGGATGGTCGGGGTGTGGACCCGGGATGGGTCCCCCCCCGGGGGTGTTACTTCAATGAGCCCAGCATGATCTCCCGGATCCCGGTGTGAAATCCGTCGCGCAGCTCCACGCGTTGGAATTCGGACAGCGTGTATTCGTGCAGCACATCGCACGCGAATCGAAGCAGGGGGTGGTCGATCTCGGAGGGCAGCACGCCCCCGGTGAGCAGGTGGGCCTCGTTGCGCTGGGTTTCCGAGGCACCGTTTTTGAACCACCACACCGCGTACTGCTGGCCGATCTCGAAGGGGTTTTGCGTGCCGGAGGAGGTCCACACCTCGTTGGGCACGGGCACGTAGCGGCTGCGCAGCTTCCGCCTGGGGGCCATCATGGACGGATTCGGGGCCACTTTCGGCAGGCTGTTGGGGGTTGGGCGCTGGTTGGTCCGTTCGGCCTGTCCGCCGTTGTGTCCCGCTGTGCTCGGGGCCTGTGCCTGAGTGTTTGGCGCCTCGCCGTTCTCGGTGCTTGTGGACGCCCGTCCCCGCGCGTCGGGCGACGAACCCGTTCCGGGGGTGCCAGTGGCGCCCGGCGTAGAGGGGGCGGGTGTGCCCTGTTTGCCCTGCCTGGGCGGGGTGCTGCTGGTAGCCTGCGCGACCTGAGCTGCCTGCACCGCGTCCACGGTTCCCTGCAGGGGGGAGGGTTGGGCCGCGTCCTCCGAGAGGTCTCGGTCTCTGTTGTCTTCGTTGTCTTCACCGTGACCGTTGGTCGTGCCGGACGCGGCTGCGGAGGTCGCCGGGGAGGGGGCAGGGGACCTGGCCTCGCTGGGGTCCGCAGTGGCGGGAGCGCCGGGGTCCGTGTTGGAGTTATTGCTGAAGGCGCTGGGTGGATTGGCGTCCACAGATCCGGGAACGGAGGGGGCGATGGGACCCTCCAGGATTTGCAACCGCATGGTGTCCCGGAAGTCCTCGCGAGGGTCCAGGATCGTGGTGGTGTCGCAGGCGAAGCGAAGGGGTTTGGACATCGAATCCAGGCTGAAGCCGTAGAGGTGCACGCGAATTCCTGCGTTGACGGCCTCCTCTACCCCGGGGAGCATGTCCGCATCTCCGGAAACCAGGATGATGTCCGAGACCAGGCCCCGCAGCGCGGCCGCAACCATGTCCGCAACTAGGCGGGTATCGACCGCTTTCTGGGTGCGGCGATCTCCTAATTCAATGAGCTGACCTGCGCGTAGTTGTACTCCTGGTTCGTATCGAAGGGCTCGCTGGTAACGGTGGGGGCCAGATTCCGGGATGCCGTCGTACCAGAACTGGCGGTGGACGGGTTGCTTAAGTTGTTCGGTGGCCATCCGGTCCAAGATGGCGACAACTTCCGGCAGGTCTAAGTCCAGTTGCGGGCGCGCGCCGTCGTCCCAGGAGTTGTAAAAGCTGGCCAGGAGGTAAGAGGTATCCACGTAGATCTGCGTGCGTTCCATCATGAAGGGTCATATCCGTTTCATTTCTCTAAGTGTTGTCACGTGCCCTTCCAGCATGCCTCAAAGTCCGGTGGTACGGTTAGCTAACCCAGTAACTAACCCGGGACTCCATCGGAGTGGTTTTTCGGCCCTGCGAGAGCGGGCCCGTAGCGGCACGCTAGGGCTTTGGCGGGCAATACGTCGGCCGGGGATCCGGAAGTCTCGTTGCCCACGGAGTACTTGAGGAGGTCCGGTACTGATGTATGACGGTTTTCATGGATGAGGGCGGACCACCGCTATTTCGCCAAATCGCGGCGATTGTCGCGGATGCCATCCTGGAGGGGACGCTTGTCGAAGATGGGCGTGCCTACTCGACAAACGAGCTCGCTGAGGCACATCGCATCAATCCGGCCACCGCACGAAAAGGCCTCAATCTGCTGGCGCAGCAGGGTGTGCTGGAAAAGCGGCGCGGCTTAGGGATGTTCGTGTGTTCCGGGGCGCGGGGGAGAGTACGCGAATTGCGGCGCGCTGAATTAGAGGCAGCGTACGTCGGCCCACTGATTCGGGAAGGTCGCAAGCTCGGGCTCACCCGGGCGGAGGTGGAGGCCATTTTGAGGCGGGCTTGGCCGCGGCCCTGAGGCGCGATTGGGTCTGGCATGAAGGGCGGGTGGGTTCGGCCCCGAGAAGCGATTAGGTCTGGCGGGAGAGCACTGCGAGAGCGTCCAGAAAGTGCGTGTTTACAGCGTGTGACCTGAGCAGTTGTGCATCAACCTCAGCGTGTGTAGATTCGTCCCGGTCAGCGCGGCAGAAAACGTGTCGCGCACTCCCCCCTCTAGTCGAGGGGCGTGGTCACTGGGGGATTCGATCCGCTAGTGATGGAGATGCGCACGCTGTAGCGTCGGCTGACTGCTAGACAAGTTTGTGCTGGTCGCACGCTTCGGTTCACCCGGAGTTTGCAAACAAGTTGCCAGCTTGTTACAGTCTAGGTCTTGTGCGCCGAAGCATCGGAACTTCCTATGGGGTTGCCGATATTGGTGCGTGTGGTGTTTGAGAACTCAATAGCGTTGACGATGCATTTTTTGTTTGTTTGGCATTGCTGTGCGTGTGCTCTTTTTGTGGGTGTGCGTGTGGTGGTGTGTGGTCTGCACTGGCTGCTGCTTGCGTGTTGTAGGTGGTGGTTGTGGTGTGGTCTGGTTGCGTGGTGCCTGCCAGCGCGGCGCTGTTGATGGTCTTCTTCCTTGTGTGGAGGGGGTTGTTGGTGGTGTGAAGTGGTGGGTGGCTAGTTTTTTGTTGTGCCATGGTTTGGGCTTTTCATGGGCCTGTTTGTGGTTTTTATGGAGAGTTTGATCCTGGCTCAGGACGAACGCTGGCGGCGTGCTTAACACATGCAAGTCGAACGGAAAGGCCGAAGCTTGCTTCGGTACTCGAGTGGCGAACGGGTGAGTAACACGTGGGTGATCTGCCTCGTACTTCAGGATAAGCCTGGGAAACTGGGTCTAATACTGGATAGGACCATGTTTTAGTGTGCATGGTGGAAAGTTTTGTCGGTATGAGATGAGCCCGCGGCCTATCAGCTTGTTGGTGGGGTAATGGCCTACCAAGGCGACGACGGGTAGCCGGCCTGAGAGGGTGGACGGCCACATTGGGACTGAGACACGGCCCAAACTCCTACGGGAGGCAGCAGTGGGGAATCTTGCACAATGGGCGCAAGCCTGATGCAGCGACGCCGCGTGGGGGATGACGGCCTTCGGGTTGTAAACCCCTTTCGCTAGGGAAGAAGCCACTCTTTGTGGGTGGTGACGGTACCTGGATAAGAAGCACCGGCTAACTACGTGCCAGCAGCCGCGGTAATACGTAGGGTGCGAGCGTTGTCCGGAATTACTGGGCGTAAAGAGCTCGTAGGTGGTTTGTCGCGTCGTCTGTGAAATCCCGGTGCTTAACGCTGGGCGGGCAGGCGATACGGGCATAACTGGAGTGCTGTAGGGGAGACTGGAATTCCTGGTGTAGCGGTGGAATGCGCAGATATCAGGAGGAACACCGATGGCGAAGGCAGGTCTCTGGGCAGTAACTGACGCTGAGGAGCGAAAGCATGGGTAGCGAACAGGATTAGATACCCTGGTAGTCCATGCTGTAAACGGTGGGCGCTAGGTGTGGGGGTTTTTCACGATTCCCGTGCCGTAGCTAACGCATTAAGCGCCCCGCCTGGGGAGTACGGTCGCAAGGCTAAAACTCAAAGGAATTGACGGGGGCCCGCACAAGCGGCGGAGCATGTGGATTAATTCGATGCAACGCGAAGAACCTTACCTGGGCTTGACATATGCAGGATCGCCGCAGAGATGTGGTTTCCCTTGTGGTCTGTATACAGGTGGTGCATGGTTGTCGTCAGCTCGTGTCGTGAGATGTTGGGTTAAGTCCCGCAACGAGCGCAACCCTTGTCTTGTGTTGCCAGCACGTGGTGGTGGGGACTTGCAAGAGACTGCCGGGGTTAACTCGGAGGAAGGTGGGGACGACGTCAAATCATCATGCCCCTTATGTCCAGGGCTTCACACATGCTACAATGGTTGGTACAGTGAGCAGCGATCCCGTGAGGGGGAGCGAATCTCTTGAAAGCCAGCCTCAGTTCGGATTGGAGTCTGCAACTCGACTCCATGAAGTCGGAGTCGCTAGTAATCGCAGATCAGCAACGCTGCGGTGAATACGTTCCCGGGCCTTGTACACACCGCCCGTCACGTCATGAAAGTTGGTAACACCCGAAGCCAGTGGCCCAAACTCGTTAGGGAGCTGTCGAAGGTGGGATCGGCGATTGGGACGAAGTCGTAACAAGGTAGCCGTACCGGAAGGTGCGGCTGGATCACCTCCTTTCTAAGGAGTTTTTAATATTTTTGGTTGAAATCCAGTGTGAACATGTCACGGCACGCCCCTTCGGTGGGGTGTGTGGGTGTGGACCGGTTGAAGCAGGCAAGTGGGTGTGTCGTTGATTGCTGTTGGGTGTCTGGAACGCTGACACGTGTGTGTGGTGTTCTTGTGGCTGCGCTTTGTGCGCGCGCGCTGGTTGTGCGTGTGTGTGGGGTGTGGTTGTGGTGTGTGAGAACTGTATAGTGGACGCGAGTAATCTTCTTTATTCTTGTTGTGTGCATCGCATCCCTGCTGTGTGTGGGGGTGTGTTGTGTGTCTTAGTGTTGTGTGTGTTGTTTTTGAGGCACACGGTGGATGCCTGGGTACATCAAGCCGATGAAGGACGTGTCAGGCTGCGTTAAGCCTCGGGGAGTTGCCAAGAAAGCGTTGATCCGAGGGTGTCCGAATGGGGAAACCCGGCCGTGGTTGTGTGCGGTCACCCGCTGCTGAATGAAATAGGTGGTGTGGAGGGTACGCGGGGAAGTGAAACATCTTAGTACCCGTAGGAGAAGAAAATAATAATGATTCTGCTAGTAGCGGCGAGCGAACGTGGATTGTTGGCTAAACCATGCGCGTGTGATACTTGGTAGGGGTTGCGTGTGTGGTGTTGTGGGGTGTGTGTTGTTCGTGGTTCTACCAGGCTGCGGCGTGATGTGTGGGTGTTAGCGGAAGTGGTTTGGAATGGCCTGCCGTAGACGGTGAGAGTCCGGTACGTGAAAGCACCTGTCGTGTTGCGTGGATGTGCGCCCCGAGTAGCAGCGGGCTCGTGGAATCTGCTGTGAATCTGCCGGGACCACCCGGTAAGCCTGAATACTTGATGTGACCGATAGCGGATTAGTACCGTGAGGGAATGGTGAAAAGTACCCCGGGAGGGGAGTGAAAGAGTACCTGAAACCGTGTGCTGACAAGCCGTCAGAGCCCTGTGGGGTGATGGCGTGCCTTTTGAAGAATGAGCCTGCGAGTCAGCGGCATGTCGCGAGGTTAACCCTGTGGTGGGGTAGTCGTAGCGAAAGCGAATACTAACGAGTGTGTTTAGTGGCATGTCCTGGACCCGAAGCGGGGTGATCTACCCATGGCCAGTGTGAAGCAGCTGTAAGAGGTTGTGGAGGCGCGAACCCACTTAGGTTGAAAACTGAGGGGATGAGTTGTGGGTAGGGGTGAAAGGCCAATCAAACTCCGTGATAGCTGGTTCTCCCCGAAATGCATTTAGGTGCAGCGTTGTGTGTTTCTTCCTGGAGGTAGAGCTACTGGTTGGTTTAGCGGGACTATCATCTTAGCGACATCAGCCAAACTCCGAATGCCGGTGAAGGTTTAGAGCATGGCAGTGAGACTGCGGGGGATAAGCTTCGTAGTCGAGAGGGAAACAGCCCAGATCGCCGGTTAAGGCCCCTAAGAGTGTGCTAAGTGGAAAAGGATGTGGGATCGCGAAGACAGCCAGGAGGTTGGCTTAGAAGCAGCCATCCTTGAAAGAGTGCGTAATAGCTCACTGGTCGAGTGGTTCTGCGCCGACAATGTAGTGGGGCTTAAGCACACCGCCGAAACCGCGGAGCCTGCCCTGTTGTGGGGTGGGTTGGTAGGGGAGCGTCGTGCGTTGGTGGAAGCTGCCGGGTGACCGTGTGGTGGACGGCGTGCGAGTGAGAATGCAGGCATGAGTAGCGAATGATGAGTGGGAAACTCATCCGCCGGATGACTAAGGGTTCCTGGGTCAAGCTAATCTTCCCAGGGTGAGTCGGGGCCTAAGGCGAGGCCGACAGGCGTAGTCGATGGATAACGGGTTGATATTCCCGTACCCGTGTGTATGCGACCAATGGTGAAACGCGGAGACTAACACGCGTATCATGCGCATGCTGCTGTTATGGCTGCCTGCCTCCTTGTGGGGTGGGTGGTTGGTGGTGTGTGTGGGTGTGTGTGGACCTGATGTGGTAGTAGCTAAGCGATGGGGTGACGCAGGAAGGTAGCCACGCCGTGTGGTGGATGTTCACGGTGTAAGCGTGTGGCCCGCGTGGTTGGTAAATCCGCCGCGCATGATGGGTGAGGCGTGATGCGTACCCTACTTTTGTGGGGGATGGTGGTGATCCTATGCTGTCGAGAAAAGCCTCTAGTGAGTGTGCGCACGGCCCGTACCGTAAACCGACACAGGTGGTCAGGTAGAGAATACTAAGGCGATCGGGTGAACTGTGGTTAAGGAACTCGGCAAATTACCCCCGTAACTTCGGGAGAAGGGGGGCCACTGCTGGTGACAGACTGGTTTTGAGCTGGTGGTGGTCGCAGAGAATAGAGGGAAGCGACTGTTTACTAAAAACACAGGTCCGTGCGAAGACGGTGAAGTCGATGTATACGGACTGACGCCTGCCCGGTGCTGGAAGGTTAAGAGGACCTGTTAGAACCCCTTTGTTGGGTTCGACGCGGAGAATTTAAGCCCCAGTAAACGGCGGTGGTAACTATAACCATCCTAAGGTAGCGAAATTCCTTGTCGGGTAAGTTCCGACCTGCACGAATGGCGTAACGACTTCCCTGCTGTCTCAACCACAGGCCCGGCGAAATTGCAGTACGAGTAAAGATGCTCGTTACGCGCGGCAGGACGAAAAGACCCCGGGACCTTCACTATAGCTTGGTATTGGTGTCTGGTTCGGTTTGTGTAGGATAGGTGGGAGACGTTGAAGCGGCCACGCTAGTGGTTGTGGAGTCGTTGGTGAAATACCACTCTGATCGGATTGGGCATCTTCAACCTCGGCCCATGATCTGGGTTAGGGACAGTGCCTGGTGGGTAGTTTAACTGGGGCGGTTGCCTCCTAAAGAGTAACGGAGGCGCCCAAAGGTTCCCTCAGCCTGGGTGGCAATCAGGTGGTGAGTGTAAGTGCACAAGGGAGCTTGACTGTGAGACTGACAGGTCGAGCAGGTACGAAAGTAGGGACTAGTGATCCGGCACCGGCTTGTGGAAGCGGTGTCGCTCAACGGATAAAAGGTACCCCGGGGATAACAGGCTGATCTTCCCCAAGAGTCCATATCGACGGGATGGTTTGGCACCTCGATGTCGGCTCGTCGCATCCTGGGGCTGGAGTAGGTCCCAAGGGTTGGGCTGTTCGCCCATTAAAGCGGCACGCGAGCTGGGTTTAGAACGTCGTGAGACAGTTCGGTCTCTATCCGCCGCGCGCGTGGAAACTTGAAGAAGGCTGTCCCTAGTACGAGAGGACCGGGACGGACATACCTCTGGTGGGCCAGTTGTCACGCCCGTGGCATGGCTGGTTGGCTACGTATGGGAGGGATAACCGCTGAAAGCATCTAAGCGGGAAGCCTGTTTTGAGATGAGGTTTCTGTTGAGGTTCCCTAAAGATGATGGGGTTGATAGGCCGGATCTGGACGCACCGTGAGGTGTGGAGGTGACCGGTACTAATGAACCGACGACAACACAAAACATGCACCACCCCGGGGTGATACCGGGGGTTGGTGTGCCGCGCATCCCCGTGTGGTGGTGCGTGGTGAGTACTGAAGACGAACAAGAGGATGATGGTGTGCTGTGTGCTGCCGTGACCGCTGTGGTGGTGGTGTGGTGGTGTGTGGTGGGTTGCTCGCGTTGACTGTGCAGTGTCTGGCATGCCACAGCAGCCCTTGTGGTGCCCCGCCTTTTTGTGTGGGGTGCGTGTGGGGGTTGGCATGTTAACAAAAGAAAATTGAGTGTGTCGGTGGTTGTTAGCGGCGGGGGTCACGCCCGGTCCCGTTCCGAACCCGGAAGCTAAGCCTGCCAGCGCCGATGGTACTGCACCTGGGAGGGTGTGGGAGAGTAGGTCACTGCCGGCCATAAACACAGAAAAGTAAGCAGGGAAGACAAATCCCCACATGGACGCGGATACAACCGCGTCCCGGGGGGATTGTCTTCCCTGCTTTCCTCATGCCCACACAACGGGGATACGCCACAGCCCGGAACGCACGTGCTCTATGTTGCGCTGGCGGTGACGAGAATAATCGCTGCGCTTGCTGAATCATTCCGGGCGGGTTCCTTACCCGCCTGTTTCTACGGGGGGTCTTCGCACTGGTGTTTTTTACCGTTGTGGGGCGTCTTCTCCGCTGCGGCGGGAAGTGAAGACCCGTGTGCGCCCGGTGATGGGGTCGGTAAACCGGAGTTGACTGGCGCATAATTGCAGCGGGCGGGAGAAGTCCTCGTCCTCTACCGTCGGGGGAGACGGCAGGGCGGCCTGCGGGTCGTATAACGCGGTGTGCGTTAGGTGTTCGTACAGGACGTCGTTGAAAATTGGCAGGCCGAGGGTGCGTAGCGCCAGTCGCAGTTGGTGGGTCTTCCCGGTCAGCGGCCGCAGCACCCACTCGAGTGCGGCCTGGCCCGCGTATTGCGTTTCCCGTACTCCGAGTACTTGCGTGTCGGCGTTTGGTGGGCCGTCTACCTCGAGGTGGGCGGCGAGTCGGCCCCGGATCTTGATCATGCGGTGGCTGAGAGTCCACGGGGTCTCCGGGGTGGGGTCGGGCCATGTTTGCCAGTCGGCGAATTGCGCAATGGGGTGGTGATGGGACGCTGGGGGAATTGGCGTCCTCGCCTGATAAATCTTTTCCGGAATCCGCCGCTCAAACATCGCCTGATACAGGCCCCGGACCTGCCGACGAGCCGTGAACATCAGCACCCCGCTGGTCAGCCGGTCCAGGCGGTGGGCGGGGGATAATTCCGGATTGCCTAATTGGTTGCGCAGCTTCACGGTAGCTGTCTGCGCGATGTGCTGCCCCCGCGGCATCGTCGCCAAAAAAGGCGGCTTATCCACCACGACTAAATGATCGTCCTGGTGAAGGACGGGGATCACACCGGGGACCTCTCGCTCAATGGCCGGGCGTCGGTAGAAATTAACAAACTGCCCCGGACGCAGAAGGTCGCTGGGAGCGAAGGGGCGGCCGTGATCGTCTCGCACAAGCCCATCGGCGAAGCGCTGCTCTATAGCGGCATCATCGTCGTCGGGGTGCCGATGGCGCTGCTCGTGAATCAATCGCGAGACAAACTGCAGTGCGCTCACGGGCTCTGCGGAATCGGCATGCAGGCACGCGCGCGTTGGATTCAAGCCCGCACGGATTGGTAACGGTTTGATCAACGCCTTATACTTTCCCCATGGATATCAACGGAATTGTGCATGCAGCGGCCGATTTCTTCGCCACGGATTTCGGACGAATCGTCTACCAAGCCCTCAACGCAATCTACACGTTCCTCTTCCCGTCCAATGTCCCCGGTGCGCAAGACGTGTCGCTGCCCTCGCCCAAGCCCCCGGCAGCCTAGGGGCAGCGCGCGTCCCCTCCCAGTGAGCCCCTCACTCGGGTGTTCCCTTCGCGACATTTTTGATAGGTAGCTGACACCGCCCCCGACAGGTTGCCATAATTAAAAGAGAGCAAGAACACGCTACGAACACGCTATAAACGCGAAGGAAATGAAAGGGACGCCACCATGGCACAGCCTGGAGGACAGTCGAACACCACCGCCGTCGGCGATGCCCACCCCAAGTGCATCGTCGTCGCGGTAGACGGTTCGGAAGCTAGCAACATCGCCGTCGAATGGGCCGCCAACGCCGCCGTGAAACGAGGCCAGCCATTGAAGCTGGCCTCTGCCTATTCGATGCCCCAGTTCATGTACGCCGACGGCATGGTCCCCCCGCAAGAGCTCTACGACGAGCTAGAGGGGGAGGCCAACGACAAGATCGACAACGCCCGCGCGATCGCCCAAGGCTTCAGCGCGGACCTGCAGATTTCTCACGAGGTCAGGGAATCGTCGCCGATCGACTTCCTGCTGGAGCTCTCCAGCGGTGCTGAGATGATCGTCATGGGCTCCCGTGGCCTCGGCGGCCTGTCCGGGCTGGTCATGGGATCGGTATCCGCTGCCGTCGTCTCCCACGCGGACTGCCCCGTCGTCGTCGTGCGGAAAGACACGCAGGTCACCGAGGAGAACAAATACGGCCCGGTCGTCGTGGGCGTGGACGGATCCACCGTCTCCCGCCAGGCGATGGACATGGCGTTCCGGGAGGCGCAGGCCCGCAAAGCCGTCCTCCGCGCCGTCTTTGCCTGGAGCGATATGCACGTCCACGCGAGCTACGCCGGCCTGGCCGAAAGCCAGGAGCAGTTCGATTCCCTCGTCGAGGGCTACCAGGACCTTCTGGCGGAGGAGCTCAAGCCGCTGGTGGACAGGTACCCGGACGTGGAGGTCGTGGAGATCGTCGAGCGCGATCGCCCCATCCACGCGCTGAAGGACGCCGCCCGCGACGCGCAGCTACTCGTCCTCGGATCCCATGGCCGCGGCGGGTTCAAGGGCATGCTGCTGGGATCCACCTCCCGCGCCCTGCTGCAGTACGCACCATGCCCGATGATGGTGGTGCGGCCGCGCGATTAGGTGGGGCCCCCGGGTAAAGTAGTGGGGAAAAGCGCGGCGCGAGGCCCGCTTTCGCGCCCTTCCCCCGATTCCCCCTCGCACCTATTCGCACAAACGTGGAGATTTGATGGCGACCGAACGTGGTACCGGCGCCGCTTCCGGCCGTGGCACCGGCACGGGTAGCGGCAAAGCGGAGAGCAGATCCGTCGGCAAGCCCAGTCGCAGCACGAAGGTCGCCTCCGCCTCTCGCCGTCGCAACCGCCCGGGCCCGCGGCAGCGCCTCCTGGCCGGCGCCACCCACCTGTTCACCACGGAAGGCATCCGCGTCATCGGCATCGATCGGATACTGCGCGAGGCGGATGTGGCCAAGGCCTCCCTCTATTCCCTTTTCGGCTCCAAAGACAATCTCGTGGTCGCCTATCTTCAGGAGTTGGACGCCAATTGGCGGCGCGACTGGCATGAACTTGCCGATCCCAGGCCCAACCCGGAAGACCGCATCATTGCGTTTTTTGACCTCTGCATCAAGGAGGAGCCGAAGAACAACTTCCGCGGGTCCCACTTTCAAAATGCCGCCGGGGAATACCCGCGCCCAGAGACGGAGAGCGAGGAGCGGATTCGCACCGCCGCGATGGAACATCGGCGGTGGTGTAGGGATACGATGGCTTGCCTGCTCACGGAGCGTTTCGGTTACGCCTCCCGGACACTCGCGGATCAGCTCATGGTGTTCATCGACGGCGGCCTGGCCGGGACGAAGATGTGCCGAACCACGGTTCCGCTGGAAACGGCCCGGGATATGGCCCGCCAGCTTTTGCTTACCGCACCCATGAGCTACAGCATCTAGCGCGCTGCCCCGGCCTAGCGCGCTGCCCTAGCCTATGGCACCGCCTCGGCCGACGGCGCTGCATCACCCCACCGGTATCTACTTTCGGTGTTTCCCCTGCTTCTTATGCTTCTTCTGCTTCAACTCAGCTTTCTGCTGCGCGGTGAACTCCCAGAACTCTTGGGAGTAGGGGGTGGTGCGGTTGAGGTAGGCCTGGATGGCCTGCGATGAAGTTAGCGTCCACAAGTTATTGACCACCCAGTACATGAGGATGGCCACCGGCGCGGCCCCAACGAGCGCAAACGAGATGGGGAAAATCAGTACGAACGGACCAAACAGGAACATGGAGCGGGTAATCACGCGGGAGGGGGCGGAGCCATAATCCATCGTCTTCACGCTGCGCCGCATGGACAACACGAAGTTGAGCGTGGTGAAAAGGGACGCGCAAATCGCCAGGGGAAGGGCCAGATGGAGGACGTCCGGGCGAACCGTCCCCAAGTAGGCCAACTTATCCGCGGTCATGGACACATAGGCGGGCACTGGCACGCCGAAGATGTGGGCGTTGAGGAATGTGGAAACATCGTCGCCGGAAAGGGGGCCCACGGCGGAATGCTGGGTGGCTTCCAAGCCTTCCGGGGGACGGGCCACGCGCAATAACAGGCGGTACAGGCCGATAATGACGGGTATTTGGATCAACGCGGGTAGACAGCCATCCGCTGCGCTGTATTCCCCCTCGCGGCGTATCTCTTTGGATTTCTGCCGCATCAGCGCGCGGGACTCTGCGTCCTTCTTATCAGCGAATTCCCGCTCCAGGGCCCGCAATTGGGGGCGGAGATTAGCCAGGTGCCGGCTAGAGCGCATTTGCCGGATATAGAGGGGAATCAGCAGGCCGCGGAGGGTAAAGACCAGGAAGACGATGGAAATAACCCACGCGGAGGAAGTATCCATGCCCAGCGCGTGGCTAAACAGCCAGTGCCAGCCCTTGAGGACCAGTGCCACTGGGTATTCCAAAAACATCATGGTTGCAGCGTACCGCCCACTGCTCCCCGGGGCTCACCGTGGTGCGCGGTGGAATGGCAAAAACCCCCGGGGAAGTGACACCCGGGGGTTTTCGGCTGGCTGTTAGCCCTGGGCCTTGCGGTAGGCCTCAACCACATCAGCGGAGATGCGGCCGCGGGAGGAAACCTCTACGCCATTCTTGCGAGCCCACTCGCGGATCTTGCGGTTGCGCTCAGCGGAGTTGGTGTCCCGCTGCGTGGTGGAGCGGCGGTTGCCGCCACGGCCCTTGCGCCGGGCCACGTTGACGAAGGGGCCGACCGCGTCCTGGAACTTCTGCTGGTTTTCGGTGGACAGGTCCATGGTGTAGTCCACACCATTGACGGAGAAGTCCACGACGTTGACTTCGTTTTCGTTCAGGGGCGAGTTGTCCATATCGTCGTAGTACTGCGTTACTTCGCGACGTGCCATAGATGTATCTCCTTTTGCTGTTGATCGGTTAAGTGCAACTAAGTGGAGTATATCGCAAGGTGACGCGTGTGGGTTAAAGCCTTAGGTCACAAAGGTGGTTAAACCGTTTTTGCGGTTTGTGGGTGCTGCCTCATCGTAAGTTCTCCCGGCGCGTGATGGGCGAGGAGGAAGGGGAAACGGCGAGCACCCCTTCTTCTCCTGGCACCACAGTGCGCGGGACTTTCTATCTTCCTGAGTGGGTGGTGGGATCCACCTGGCTATTCAGCATTTGGATGCCGGGTTTGCCGTGGTAACTCCGGGCCGACGTGGCGTAATACATGCTCGAATTGGGGCTGAGTTTCCCGTCGGGGGCGATGTAAATCCAGTCGGTGTGCACAAAATCGGGCGTTACCTGCACCACGTTGTATCCGTGGGAGTCGTATTCCAAGTAACGCACGTGGTGGTTGAGGTTGGTAAATGCGGCCTCGGCTGTCAGCGTCAGGCCGTTGTTTTCCGGCAGCTTGAGAATGTCGTCCAGGTTGGAGGAGGTCACGGAGGTGCACACGAACTCCACTGCCGCCACGCCGTCTTGCGGGTAGGCTGCGGGCTCCACGGGCACGTCGCAGGCCCATCCGGAGTGGATGTCCCCGGTGAGCCACACGGTGTTGTCGATGCCTTTCTCCCGGAGGAAACGCACGAGGCGACGGCGTTCTGCCGCGTAGCCGTCCCACTGGTCGAAGTTGTACGGCATGCCCTGCTCTGGCAGTCCCAGAAGCTGGGTGACGGCGGAGCTGGTCTGGGGATCCAGCGGCGGGATGAGCACGGGGGTGAACATCACGGAGTTGCCGATGAAGTTCCACCGAGCGGTGGAGGATTGCAGCTTGCCGGTGAGCCAGGTGAACTGCTCGGATCCCATCATGGTCCGGTTCTCGTCGTCCACCTCACGGGCGGTGGTGAAGCTCGGCTGCTTGTTGCGGTAGGTCCGCAGGTCCAGCATGTTCAATTCCACGAGCGAGCCGAAGGCCAGGTTGCGGTAGAGATGCCCACCCTGGGAAAACGGCGTGGCCCGCACGGGCAACCACTCCAGGTAAGCCTGGATGGCGGCGTCTCGGCGGGCAACCCAATCGCCCTCATTGGGCTGGTGATTTTCGGCGCCGCCGCTCCATGCGTCGTTGGCCGTCTCGTGGTCGTCCCACGTCACGATCCAGGGGCAGGCGGCATGGGCGGCCTGCAGGTTCACGTCGGTGTGGTACTGGCCGTAGCGCTCGCGGTAGTCGGCGAGGGTGAGGATTTCGTTGGCGGGATCGTGGTCTCGCACGGGGCCGCTCTTACCGGTGTAGTTGCCGCGCTCGTACTCGTAGATGTAATCGCCGACGTGGAGGGCGTAGTCGATATCCCCGCGGTGGGCCATGTCCCCGTAGGCGTGAAAGAAGCCGGCTTCCCAGTTGGAGCAGCTAAAGAGGGCGAACCGCAGTTCCTGGACGTCCGCACCGGCCGCCGGGGCCGTGCGGGTGCGGCCGACGGGGGAGACGTGGCCGGTGTAGTCGCCGTCCGTGATGGTGAAGCGGTAGTAGTAGTCGGTGCCGGGGTTCAGGCCCGCGGCCTCTGGCTTCACGGTCATGTCCGTGTCTGGTGTGGCGGTGATGTTTCCGGACGCCACGACGGCGCGAAACTGCGGGTCCTGCGCCACTTCCCACTTGACCTTGGTGGGGGTGCCTCGATTCTTGCCGGGCAGGTCCCCGGGGTGGGAAGTGATGCGGGTCCACAGCAGGACGCTGCCGGGCAGGGGATCACCGGATGCAACGCCGTGCACAAAGGCAGGGCTGGGGCCGCCGGGCTTTTGGCCCTGTGGTGCCGGGGGTGCGGAAGGGGCGTGGGCGGCGGCGGTGCCGGGCAGGGCGCTGGCAACGGCCACGCCGGCGGTGGCGACTGCGGAGCCTTGTAGAACTCGTCGGCGAGTGATGCCGCGGTCGGGGGTAGTGCCGCCCGCACAGGTGTTGGCGTGGGGCTGACCGTTGGGCGAGTCACCCGTTTTCGGGCGCGCGGAATTGGCGGGGTTCGAAGTCATACAGAGATTCGATCATAAGCGAACCGCTTTTTCCTGTCGGCCGGGAGGATTTCACCTCCCGTTTGCCTTGGGCTCGGCGCGGTTACCTATCGGGAGGTTGCCACTCGCGCGGTTAGGTGCGCTTTGCCGCGATCTGCCGCTCGACGAGGCCCAGTTCCTTCTCGATGGACTTCAAAACCCGCTTGGTTTGATCCTCGTTCATGGTGGAGGTGTTATCGATGGCGTCGTCCAACACGTCCATCCGGTCCTTGACGTCCTTAGCAAAACCGCTAGGCACCCCGTGATCGTCCAGGGACTTGCGGACCTTCTTGATGCGGGCCTTGTGGGCTGCGCCGTCCTGGCTGTACTCCACCATGTCCTCGCGGTCCACCCCGGCGCGGTAGGCCATAGAGCCCTCCGAGGCAGAGCGGGCCTGGTTGAGCGCCCGGTACAGCAGCGGCAGGGCAACGGGGGCGGCGACGCGGGTGGCGGTGGCGTAGCGCATGATCGTCTTGGAGTTCAGGCTGCCCTGCTTGATTTGCTCCACGGCGGCCTTGGCCATCTTCTCTTCGTGCTTCCGGCGCTGCTTGAGCTCCTTGGCCTCGTACTTGCGCACCTGCTTGGCGGTCTTGCGCAGGTAGGCTTCCTTGCGCTGTTCCAGCTTGGTGGATGCTTTGGCCTCCGCCTTGGCCCTGACCTTCGCGGCTCGGTACGCGGCCTTGCGCTCCTGGCGGCGCTTGCGCATCTTCTTGAGAAGTCCCATGTGTGTCTCTCGCGTCTTTCCTCGAACGATCGTTGCCCCCGGCGGGTGTACGTTGGTCTACTTTAGCTAATGGCCGCCACCCTCGGGGGCCACTAGCCGCTAGTTGCCGCTGAACCGGGGGTCTGCGGGCGGGCTGGGGGCCGATAGACTTGCGACTATTGTGCCTGCTTTACATACGCCGCTGGGCCCGCCCCCGCTGGGCCAGCTTTCTACCAACCCGCTCCCCGGCGCAGCGCCGTTGCTCGCCCCGGGGTGGGACTCCCCTGTCAGCGGCCCCGGGTTGGTGCCGCCCATCACGCCTTTCGACCTCTACGGTTGCCGCCACCGCGCGGTGCTGCGCCGGGCCCAGGCTGCGGCGGAACGGGGGCACCGGGCCCAGGCTGACGAGCAACGGGAGCGACGGAATCGTGGAGCCGGCAATAGTGGGGAAACCCCCGGACCGGGCAGGTCCGGTGGCACCACCCCGGGCATGTCGACACCCCCGGCAATGTTCACACCGGCGGATGTGGATCGAGACATGGAGGCGTGGTCCCGGAGCATCACCGCGGTCAGTCGAAAGGGCGCGGTGTGGGCCCAGTTGCCGACGCGGCGGCGGATAGGGGAGAAACTCGTCCCCACCCGCGTGGATATCGCCGCTGGGCCCACCGCCGTGGAGGACACGCTGGAGGCCATTGCATCCGGGGCGCGGTTGATCACCAATGCGCATTTGGCGGCGGGGCCCTTCGCGGCCGTGGCCGACATTTTGGTCCGTGCGGATTCGGGTGTGGGATTTGATGCGAATACCGCCTACTTTCCGGTCGTTATTAGCGGGCATTCCGTGGCAAAGTCCCTCGCGGCGCGGGGTGGAAAAACGTCCAGCGGTAACATGTCCAGTAACGAGGCACAGCGCGGCAAGGCAGTGGCAGCCGGAAGCAGCTCGGTGAAGGGGTGCCGGGCGGTGGACATTGGGGCGCTTTCTCTGGGGCGCCCCGTGGAGGTGCCGTGGCGGGTCAAGACCGTCGGCGCCGATTCCCAACGCGCGGCCATCGCCCACCTCATTGTGGAGCAATGGGGTTGTGCCAGCGGTTCGGTGGGTTTTATTGGTCTGGCCGCCGGGGGGCCGCGGTGGTGCTTTCTTGTGGACGCCTCCACCCTCCTGCCCGGGTTATCCGCCGCGCTTTCCGAACCCATCCCGGCAATACCCTCCAGGGTGAAGGAGTGCCGCAGTTGCGAATTCCATAACCACTGCCGGGCTCAGTTGGTTCAACGGGAGGACATTTCCCTCCTGCTGCCCGGTGATCGCAACCGGCAACTGCGCGATGACGGGATCAGGACCCTTGGCCAGTTAGAGGCCGCGGGCCGGGGCGAGCTCTCCGAGCTGGCTGGTGCGTGGCTGCATGGGGAGGTGGCCTTGCGCCGACCCCATCGCCGCTGGTGGGGGGATCCAAAGTTGTGGGCCGGGGCGGAGCGCGACCAGAGCCGCGAACCCCTGCCGGGCGTGGTGGAGGTGGACGTGGACATGGAAGCCCACCCGGAACGGGGGACTTTCCTGTGGGGAGCGTTCGACGGGCAGCGCTACCTGGCTTTCGCCGATTTCAGCCCGCAGGGCGACGAGGGGCAGCACGTCGCGGAGTTCTGGTACTGGCTGCAGCAGCAGCGCAAGCGGGCCGACCAGGCGGGTAAGACCTTTGTGGCCTGGGTGTATGCCGCGCAGGGGGAGAACTACTGGCTGCGGTTCTACGCCCGGCGTTACGGCGGCAAGGCTTATCGGGTCCCCCGCGTTACCGAGGCCGAGCGAGACGAGGCGCCAGAAACTATTGCTGAGGCACAGGACCGGGGGTCCGCCGTGGGGCAGCGGCAAAGGCCCGCTGAGGTAGAGGTGCGCATGCCCACCGTGGAGGAGGTGGAGGCATTCATCGCCTCCGATCGATGGGCGGACGTGTTCGCCCAGGTCCGCCGGGCTTTGGTGGGGACGGAATCCCTAGGGCTCAAGGCGGTCGCGCCGTTGGCCGGGTTCACCTTCAGCCAGCAGGATGTGGACGGGCGCGCGGCCATCGGCCTGTTCGAGCAGGCGGTCCGCTCCGCCGAATCGGAGCCCCAGGCCGCTGTGCGCAGCATCGCGCGGAAGAAATTGGAGCGCTACAACGCTGATGACTGTGTCGCTTCGCGCCGGGTGCGCGAATGGTTACGCCGCGGGGCCCCGGGAATCCGGGGGCTGCAGGGTGCAGATTGACCTGCGGCTCACCCGGACACCACCGCGACCACGATCACAACACCGCGACTATGTACACAGCACCGTCCACAACACCGCGAAGGAGAACAATTTCCTATGAGTAGCTTCTTGGAACGCATCAAGGCCCTCAACACCCCCGGACCCCATCGGGGCCATCGGGTTACTCGGGAGGAGGCCCTGTCCGGCGGGCGCCACCCAGTGTTGCCCAATCCGCAACCGAACGCCGTGCTCGGCACGCCGCTGACCGGCCCGTGGGAGGACGGCCAGCAGGCCATCATCTTCGGCTTGGGCTGCTTCTGGGGGGCGGAGAAGCTCTTCTGGGGGGTCCGCGGAGTGCTGGGCACGTCCGTGGGTTATGCCGGGGGCTTCACCCCGAACCCCACTTACCGGGAGGTGTGCACCGGGCGGACCGGGCACGCCGAGGTCACCCGCATCGTGTTCGACCCGAGCGTGGTGACGGTGGAAGAGCTGCTAAGCATCGCTTTCGAAAATCACAACCCCACGCAGGGGGACCGGCAGGGCAATGATGTCGGAACCCAGTACCGCTCGGCGGTGTATGCCACGGATACTGAGCAGCTAGGGAAGGTGGAGGAGGCGCTAGGTCGTTGGCGTCCTAAATTTGAGGACGCCGGGTACGGCGCGTTGACCACCGAGGTGGCGCTATTGGAGGAGATGGGGGACGGGCAGTACTACTTGGCCGAGGAGGAGCACCAGCAGTACTTACACGAAAACCCCGGGGGCTACTGCAATCACGGCCCAAATGGGGTGACGTGCCAGACCGGGGTGCTGTGAGGGGAGGTACCGCAGGTTGCGTTACTTGGCGGCGTAGGCGTAGCGCTGGGCGACGTCCTCCCAGTTGAAGACGTTCCACACGGCCTTAACGTAATCCGGCTTCACGTTCTTGTACTGCAGGTAGAAGGCGTGCTCCCACATGTCCAGCATGAGCAGCGGGGTGAAGTTCACGGACATGTTGCCCTGCTGGTCAGTCATCTGCTGGATGACGAGGCACTCGCCGATGTGGTCGTAACCCAGGACGGCCCACCCGGAACCCTGCAGGCCGAGGGCTGCGGAGGAGAAGTGATCCTTGAACTTCTCGAAGGAACCGAAGTCCCGGTTGATGGCCTCCGCCAGCTCGCCGGTGGGCTCCCCGCCGCCGTTGGGGGAGAGGTTCTTCCAGAAGATGGAGTGGTTGGTGTGACCACCGAGGTTGAAGGCGAGGTTTTTGGACAGGGCGCGGATCTGATCCGGGTTGGTGCCCTCCTCGCGGGCCTTCTCCAAGGCCTCCAGTGCGGAGTTGGCGCCAGCGACGTACGTGGCGTGGTGCTTGGTGTGGTGCAGCTCCATGATCTCGGCGGAGATGTGGGGCTCCAGTGCGTCGTAGGCGTAATCCAGTTCCGGCAGTTCGTACTTAGCCATAGCGGTGAAAAAGCTCCTGTCTCGATTTTCGTTGAGCGGCGCGTGCGGAGGAGCGTTGCATCCGTCTGCTGGGCGCAGCCCCCGTCTACTGGGCGCGCCGCCTTTTGCTAACTCCAGTGTGGTGAAAATCGGGAGTGGCTGCAAGGAAAAGTTGTGCAGAAGGTCACAGTACCGCGGGCTTGCGGGCCGGTTGTGTGCGCGATAATGGGCGCTAGCTGGGGAGTGTGCATGCAAAAAGAATAAATTTCGGAACGTTGAATTTTGCAGCACGGTGGAGCATCCCCGGTGCGTCGCTCGCCGAGCGGTCGCTCCAGCACCGTCGTAGGATGGCGCACATGGCGCCCACAACAGGAAACAAGATCGTTCTTATCGGGGCCGGGGACGTTGGCGTGGCCTACGCGTACGCGCTGGTGAACCAAGGCCTGTGTGACCATCTGGCCATCATTGACATCGACGAACGCAAGACCTGGGGCCACGTTCAGGACCTCAACCACGCCATTCCCTGGGCCGGACACTCCACCCGCATCACCGTGGGCAGCTTTGCGGACTGCGCGGATGCGGCGATGGTGGTGATCTGCGCCGGTGTGGCCCAGAAACCAGGGGAGACCCGCCTGGACCTCGTGGCCCGCAACGTAGAAATCTTCCGCGGGATCGTGGGCAAGGTGATGGAGGCCAACTTCGCTGGAATCTTCCTGGTTGCTACGAACCCCGTGGATATTCTGAGCTACGCCACCTGGAAGCTATCCGGACTCCCCAGCGCCCAGGTGATCGGCTCCGGCACAGTGCTGGATACCGCCCGATTCCGCTACTCCCTGGGGCAGTACTTCGGGGTGTCCTCCACCTCCGTCCACGCGTACGTCATCGGGGAACACGGCGATACTGAATTGCCCGTGCTGTCCGCAGGATCGGTGGCCGGGGTGCCGCTGGCCAAGCGGCTGCGAGAAAAGGCCGAGGTTGCCGAGGACGTGAGCAAGATCTTCCGGGAGACCCGGGACGCGGCCTACGAGATCATTCAGGCCAAGGGTTCCACCAGCTATGGCATCGGCATGGGGCTGGCCCGGATCACCCGCGGTGTCCTCCACAACGCCGACGTGGCCCTGCCGGTCTCCGCGCTCCTGCAGGGGGAGTACGGGTTTGAGGACATCTACATCGGCACCCCGGCCGTGCTCAACCGGTCCGGGATCCGGCAGGTCATCGAGCTGGATCTGGACGAAACCGAGGCAGGGCAGTTCCGCCACTCCGCCAGCGTGCTCACGGACGTCATGGCAAAGGCCGGGTTGAAGTAGCCGCCCGTTTAGAGGACGTGCGGTTCCAGTCCCAAAAAAGCCCGAATTCGGGGCATCTCCCGGCGGGCCTGGGCCAGGCCCGCCTCGTACGCCCGCATAAGGGGGCGGGTTCGGCGGTTGCCGTTGGTGATGCTGATGCGCTCCGGGGCCCACACGTAGGCGGAGCCCTCCCGTTCCATTTGAAAGATGCGCTCGCGGGTCTCGTTGTAGCGGGTGTGGCGGGTAATGAAGGATTCCACCAGCGCCGGGTATTTCGACAAAGCCCGGCGTAGATACCACCCCGAGCGCGCAGAGCCCTTGCGGTAGCCCCGGGTGCGGGTCATGACGAACACGAAGCGGTCGAAGCCCTCTTGCTCGGCGGAATCAAGGGGGATACCACCGGTGGGGCCGAAGGCCCCATCGAACCACGTCTGGCCATCGATGTGGACCGGGGACATAATGACGGGCAGCGTGGAACTGGCCCGGGCCCGCAGCAAATAATCCTGGGCGGAGTGGATGTGCTCCCGGCCCCAATGCACCGTCTCCCCAGTCACCCCCTCGAATGCGGAGATGCGGTAGTTCACCGGGGAGGCGGCAAACGTCTCCCAATCCATCGCCAGGGGGTGATCTGGCAAATGGGCCTGGTCGTAGATGTAATCCGCGTTGAAGAAGCCCTGCCCCCGCAGGTAGGTGCCCCAGCCGCCGAACTCCGGATGGGAGGGGAATTCCGTGAATGCGTGGCGCATCCGGCGGATATCGCGCGAAACATAGTTGGCCACGTGAGCAGTGGACGCAGAATTGCCACACACGAAGCTGAAGTTCACATTCGCTTCGATAAGGGCTTCGACCATTGCAGCGGAATAGACCGCCCGCATGGCGCCGCCCTCGAACACCAGGGCTGTGCGGGTCACATTGGGTTCCGGACTGCTGGTCTGCACCACAACAGCATATATTGCTTGCCTGGGTCCCAGGGCCAGCCCCAAAAGCCCGCCGGGGCGAGGCGCTGAGCGGGGGTTGCGGCGCGGCCGGCCCGGACGGCGGGTTAAGCCCGGGTGGCGCGCGATTAGCGCCGAGTTAACGTGGCGGAAAACTGCAGAAGAAAGGTTGATAACTGTGGGCGTGAGGGCCGGTTTGGGGATGCCGAACCCCATGTCGCCAACTACTACTGGGCGGTATGAAAATTGTCGCGCACCGGGGAGCTTCCGGGGAACGTCCGGAGCACACCTTGGCCGCATTCGAGCTGGCGGCCGAACGGGGTGCCGATGGCTACGAGTGTGATATCCGCCTGACCCGCGACGGCGAACTGGTTTGCATGCACGACCGCACGGTGGACCGGGTGAGCGATCGCAGCGGGGTAGTCAGCGAGATGACGCTCGCCGAAATGGGTGAGTTGAACATTGGCACGCCCGAAGAACCGGCGCGGGTGCTCACCCTCCGTGAACTTCTGGAGTTCTTCCAAGATGTGCGCCACTCGGCGCGCGTGGCGCTCACGGCGTCCGGAAATGCCCCCGAGATTTTCATCGAGACCAAGCACCCCAATCGCTTCGGACCGCGGGTGGAATACGCCCTGGACCAGGAGCTTCGGCGGGCCCACCTGGAGTCCAGCGCGGCGGTGCACCTCATCTCCTTCTCTCCGCAATCTCTTGTGCGCTTCCGCATGATTAACCCCGCCATCCACCGCATTCTGCTGCGTCGGGAGTACCAGCGGATGCTCAACCCCACCCTGCAGGCGCTGCAGGTGATCGATGCCCACGGACTGTCCGTCACCCGCGCTAAGGTGCGCCCGGACATCATCGGGCGCTACGGGGACGGCACCTACCTGTGGACGGCGGACCGCGAGGAGGATGTGCGCTGGGCCGCCCGCCGGGGCGTGACCTGGCTGGCCACCAACTACCCCGGACGCGCCCGGATGTGGCGCGATGACGAGCTGGGGCTCACCGGCCAGGGAGATGCCGCAGCAGCAGACAGTGGGCGCCAACTGGCCACTACACTGTCCAACCGTGGCTAAAAAGAAGAAGAACCAAGACAACCTGCCGGAAGGCATGAGCCGCCGCCAGGCCAAGCTCGCCGCCCGCGCCGCCGAACGGGCCAAGTTGGAAAAGGACCCCCGCCCCTATGGGGGTTACGCCATGGAGGCCGACCTGGTGGCGCTGCAGGAGTTCGTTCCCTCCGCGCACTTCGCGGCTTCCGTGGAGGGCATAGCGGCGCCGGTGCACATCGTCACCGTGCTCCCCGGGGCCGTAGCCGGACTGCGCCGCAGCGCGGAAGACGGCGGGGAATGCTTCGCTGCCCTGCAAACGAACAATCGGGGCAACAACCCCAACCGCGACCTGGCCTTCACCCTGAACTGGTTGCGCTCGGCAGAACCCGGGCAATCCCTGGACGTGGGTGTGGCGGACGGCAGCGAGCCGCAACTGCGGGACCTTCTACCGCCCGAGACCTCCGCAGAGATCGCCGTGGCCCAGGACTTCAACTGGTGGCTCACCGAAGCTCACCGCGAAAACCCACAGGTCCTGGCGACGCTCAACCAAGCCAACGAGTCCGTCTTGCCCTCGGAGCGCGTGGGCGCCCAGATCACCGGGGCCGCGTGGTGGATCGACCCGGGGGAGCGAGGGCACATCCGCTGGGTCCACACCGCAGAGGAGGGCGCGCTGCTGGACGCCCTGGCCCGCGTCCACGCCGCAGGCAAGCTGCACCTGGGGGAGGGGTCCAAGTTCGCCGGTGCCTTCCGTACCCATGGAATCCTCGTGCCCGTGTGGGATGTGGACAACACCCAGCCCGCGCAGCACTGGAAGGCCGGGCTGGAGACGGTGGAGGGCCTGCTGGCCGCCGCCCTCGAAGAGGAGGGGCAGCTCACCGGGGAGGAGCACAAGGCCAAGCAGACGATCATCTCCCGCGAGGTGACCATCCGCTAGCCCCCGGCCCCGACCGAAACCCCGGCCCCGACCGAAGCCCCAGGCCCCTACCGCATGCTGTCGAACAACTGCTTAGCCCCCGCCTCATCCCACAGCACGGCGTTGCCGGCGAAGGTGTCCTCGAATCCCGCGACGGGCACGGTCACCTGATCTGCCCCGCGGGTCATGGCCAGCGCCAGCCACCCAAGGCTCCACACATGGTCGTGCTTGTCCACGGTGAGGGACTTGGACAGGGCGTTGGTCACCGGCAGCGCCCGGAAGGGGTTAAGCAGGGTCCCCGGCGAACTGATCTTGTCGCTCAGGGCGCTTAAGAACTTGCGCTGGCGCTCGACGCGGTCCAGGTCGCCGTTGTCGGAGGTGTAGCGGGTGCGCACGTAGCCCAGGGCCGTGGGGCCGTTCATCTTCTGGCAGCCCTGGGGGAGGTTGATCCCGGCCATGGGGTCGTTGATGGGCTGGTCCAGGCAGAGGTCGATGCCGCCAACGGAGTCCACCACATTGGCGAAGCCTCCGAATCCGATCTCGGCGTAGTGGTCCACCCGCAGGCCCGTGTTCTGCTCGATGGTCTTCTGCAGAAGCTGGGGTCCACCGATGGCGAAGGCCTGGTTGATTTTGTTCTTGCCCTCCCCGGGGATGTCCACGAAACTGTCGCGGGGGAAGGAGACCATCTTGGGTTTCCCGCCGCCGGTGGGGATGTGCACGAGCATGATGGTGTCCGTGCGGCCGGTGGAATCGTTGAGTTCCCCCGCGGTCAGGCGGCTGCCGTCGGCATCGCTGAGGCCCGCGCGGGAATCCGAGCCGACGAGCAGCCAGTTCGTGCCCGAGGAGCTGGGGCGCTCCGGGTATTGCGCCAGCGCATCGGTGCGCTGCAGGTTGCTGTCCACCCACAGCCCCATGCCCACGATCAGCGCGAGAACTGCCGCCAGCAGCAAGCCGAGAATCTTCAACGGTCCGAAGCGACGGGCCCGGCGACCAGCGGCTAGGGTGCCCGCAGCCACAGCCCGGCCGAAGCTGCGGGAGCGGCTGCGCCCTGCCTCCGGGCCGGCGGTGTTCCGGCGAGAAGCACCCGGCCGGGGGCTGTCCGGGCGGGAGGGAGCCATGACGCTGGCGTTGCGCAGGTCGCGGCGAGGAGCGGGCCGCCCGGCGGGATCCCGGTAGCGGTCCGGGCCGCTACGCCGGTCGGCCGCGGGGGGAGGGTTGGGGGCCCCGCGCTGGGTGGAGTTGGCGTCCGGAAGCGGGGAACGGACGTACCGCGGCGGGCGGGGACGGGGCTGGGCGGCGTTCGGCGCGGGCCGACCGGACCGGCGTGTGCGGGTGGGGGGAATGTCACCCCGCCGCTGCGCTCGGTCGGGCCGGTAACCGGGTGCGGGCCTGGGCGTGAGATCGGGCCTGGGGCGGGAGGTATCGGGGGTGCGGCCGCGCTGTGTTCCCCGGCGATCGGGCGGGGTTCCTTCGTTGCGATGACGCCCCGAACCGGCAGGCGGCGGCACGGGTGAGCGCCGGTGAACGGGCCGCCCGTAGCGGTCCGTGAGGGGTCTGCCGTGGCGGTCGCGGGCGAAATCGTCGCGAGAATCCATGGGCTTATACTAACGGCCTGCCTACCCCCCAACCGGCCCCAGCAGGCCGGACCCAGCGAATGCCACCGTATCTATCAGCCCATGCGCAACGATGAGCGGCCACACCCTCCCGGTGCGCCGATACCACCAGACAAACACCAGCCCCATCACAACGTTGCCCACCCCCGCAGAGGGCCCCTGATACAGGTGATAGCTGCCGCGCAGCACCGCGGAGGCGGCGAAGACCCATCCCCAGGGGACCCGCAGTTGGCGCATCCGGGTGCATAGCCACGCGACTACCACGAGTTCCTCGGCGAAACCGTTGGCCCAGGCGTTGAGGATCACGAGCGGCAGGGTGTACCAGTGCCCGCCGGGGCCGGATCCGAGGGCTGCGCTGATGCCGGCGGCGTCCACGTGCTTGCTGAGCCCCAGGTGGAGGGAGGCGAGGTAGAAGGCCAGGCCGGGAAGCCCGATGGCGGCGGCGAGGAGGATGCCGGGGAGGATGTCGGCGCGCCGGGGCCGCAGGGGGTGGCGACGGATTGGGGTTCCGGCGGGCGACGGCCGCAGGGGAGCAACGGCGGCGGGCACGTGCCGGAGCAGCAGGAACATGGCCAGGCCACCCCAGGCGCAGAGGACCCCGGTGGAGATGAGTTGGAAGGCGGGGTCGAGCCACCAGAGGGCGCTCTGCGCACCGTTGAGGGTGGTGGTTTGGCGGTCCAACCGTTCCGGGCGGGCCAGCGCCTCGATCAGCCGTAGTGCGGCCCGCGCTCCGGAGGCGCCAAAGGTGATGGCTAGGACAAGCAGGATTTCCCACCGCAGGGCTCGGCGTTCGGCGGCGGTGGTGGCCGGGCTGGCGGGCATGGGGTTAGCTTACCGCCGCGGTAGGCGGGCGCTTTTGCCGTCGTCGCGTCGGCTGCTCTTGTGCGGCGGTAGGGTGACAATTATGCATGTTGAACCGGCGACCACGGTTGCGTATCTCGGCCCCCGGGGCACTTTCACGGAGCAGGCCCTGCAGGAGTTTGTGGCGGCTGGGCAGGTGCCGGCGGATGCGCGGTTGGTTCCGGTGGATAGCCCGGGGGCGGCGCTGCAGGCGGTGCGGCGGGGGGAGGCGCAGTTGGCGTGCGTGGCGCTGGAGAACAGCGTGGACGGGCCGGTTTCGCAAACCTTCGATGCGCTGGCGCAGGCGATGTGGGAGCCGGAGGCCGGGGGTTTGCGGATTATCCGGGAACGGGACGTGCCGGTGGAGTTTTCCATCGTGGTGCGCCCAGGCACGCGCCGGGAGGATGTTCGCACCTTTGTTACCCACCCCGTGGCGATGGCGCAGGTGCGCTCGTGGTTGTCGGCGGAGTTGCCGGGGGTGCCGTTCGTGGCGGCGACGTCTAATGGTGCGGCTGCTGCGGCGGTGGCGGCGGGGGAGGTGGATGCGGCGGCCGCTCCGGCGCGGGCGGGGGAGATTCACGGTTTGGAGCCACTGGCCACGGGGGTTGCAGATGTGAAGGGGGCCAATACACGCTTTGTATTGGTAGGCAATGCGCAGGCGAGTAGCGAGCGGACGGGCCAGGATCGCACCGCCATCGTGTTCACCTTGCCCAATCGTCCGGCAGCGTTGTGGACGGCGTTGAGCGAGCTGGCGGTCCGCTCCGTGGATATGTCCCGGATTGAATCCCGTCCGACGCGCACGGGGATGGGGGCGTATGTGTTCCATATGGAGCTAATCGGGCACATTGAGGACGAGGCCGTGGCGGAGGCGCTGGCCGGCCTTCACCGCCGGACGGAGCGGTTGACCTTTTTGGGGTCCTGGCCGCAGGAAACTCCGGTGGGCAATCCGCCGCCGCCGTATTCGGATTCTCGGGGTTGGGTGCGGGGGTTGATGCCCGGATCATTTGAGGACGCCAACAACCACGCGCGGGAGCAACGATGACTCAGGGGGATACAGCAGCGGCCGACGGGAGATTGTTCCTCGTTCGGCACGGGCAGACGACGTCCAATACGATTCATGCCCTGGACACGGCGCTGCCGGGGGCGGATCTTACGGAGCTGGGGCGCGAGCAGGCGGTGGCCTGCGGAAGGGGCCTGGCGGAGCTGCTGGGGCAGGGGGCCGGGGTAGAGGAGAGACCGCGGCTGCTGGTGGTCTCCTCATTGGCGGCGCGAGCCCAACAGACCGCGGCGCTGCTGGCCTGTGGGTTTGAGCAGTCCGGAGGGGAGCTGGTGAGCTCGGCCCCAGGCTCCGCGTTTGCGCAGGTCTATGGCGCAAGCCGCGAGGATGTGGCGGGGACGAGTGGGCTTGGCGGCGAGCCGAGATGCGCGGTACCGCCTATGGAGGCACCCACTGACCGGATAGCGCGGCGGGATGGTGCCGCCTATCCGTTGGGGGCGCTGCCCGGCCTGTCGGAGATCGCGGCAGGCGACATGGAGATGCGCAACGACGAGGATTCGCACGCCATCTATCACGGGTTCCTGGGCCAGTGGATGCACGGGGATCTGGACACGGCGGTACCGGGAGGTTTCAGCGGACGGGAGATTCTGGAGCGGTATGTGCCGACGCTCGTCCGGTTGTGGGCGGCTACGCAGGCAATGGGGGCGCAGGACGCGCTGGGGGAGGATCATGGGGCAGCAGCTAGCAGAGGGGCGCAGAATTCATCGGTGTTATCGGCCCCGCATGTGGCGATCGTGAGCCACGGGGCAGTAATCCGTTTGGTGGCGCAATGGTTGGGCGCGGTGGATCCGGAGTTCGCCTTCGCTAGTTACCTTGCCAATACGCAGTTCGTGGAGCTGGTGCCGCGCGGAGGCGCGCTAGCCGGGGTTGGGCAAGGCCCTGTGGGCGAATTCCGTGCGCAGCGGTGGCATGGGGCTTTCGATATCGTCAGTTGGGGTCAGGCAAAGTTTTTCGAAGGGTTGGGTCAATGACGGACGTTAATGGTCGCGCGGAATACGCATTCGGCTTTGATAACGAGGTCATCCCCCTCGGTATCTTCGCTCGCCCGGTCCATACGTTCAGCTTCCCGCTTATGAACGTCAACCGCGGCCAGCTCTTCTGCCAGTTGGGCAACCTCCTGCGGACTGAACACAAAAACCTGCTCGTCCTCATCCAGTGGGTCGACCCCAAACGCTCGGGTCACTGCCGGTTCATCGGCGAAGATCTCCTTCGCGTCCATCCATTGTTTGTCAAAATCTGTTGTCTCTTCATCGCCCTCTTCCGCGACCTCCCACGCAAGGTCAGCCGGGTCCTCGGAGGACCTCAACTGTTCCACCGTGGCCTCGTCGATTTCGTAGAGATTCAGCACCAACATGCTGGCTGTCTTCCTTCCCTCAATCGTGCGTCAAGTCCGCGTCCAGTTTGCGTCCACGGCCCCTGCCGGGATTCGCCTCAAGCCCAGCCCAGCTCGTGTAACCGGGCATCGCTGATGCCGAAGTGGTGCGCCAATTCGTGAATCACCGTCACCGCGACCTGCTCCACCAGATCCTCTTCGCTATCCACGTAACCTGCTAGCGCTTCGCGGTAAATAGTGATCTTGTCCGGCAGCACGCCAGTGTACTCACTTGTCCGCTCCGTTAGAGCCACGCCTTCGTAAAGCCCCAGAATGAACGGCGAATCAGGGTTGTAATCCTCGATCACCAGCGCCACGTTGTTAACGTGCTGCAATAAGTCCCGGGGAATGCGCCGGAGGGCGGCGTCCACAAGATCTTCAAAATCCTCCGGACTTACAGAGATCGGCATTGCAACCTACCCCAACAGCATCCGCGGCTCTTCTAGCGCCCCGGCTGGCGGACCGGATTGCGCGGCGGCATCGGCGCAGGTGGCTGACCATCGATGGTGAACTTCTGCCGTACATCCCCATTCAACGCCGCAAAACCACCCCCGTTATGCCCAAAGGTCAAAGCGCAATTCACCGTGCGGGAGCCCGCATCCCAGGAGACCTGGCTAAGGGTTGTCCAGAACGGAGTAAGCGTGGAGTAATACAACTGGTCATCCCCACCCAGGTAATTACGGGCCGCGTCCGTGCACACCTTATCTAGGAACTCATTCTGCGCCTGGATTGGTGGCCACCCATTCGGGAAATTTTCCCCTAGATTCACCGTGGAGACCACCTGCCAGGAATGGTTTTGATCGCACGGCACCTGCCGACTGCTGCCCTCCTCCACAGCCACGCACGTGTCCGGGGCGAAAGCCCGTGCCTGATCCTGCTGAGAGGCTAAACCAGTCACCTCCACACTTCGACCGGTATCGTCCTGCACCATCACACCGCACAACATCGTGCGGTCCCCCTTCTCCCATGCGGACGCCGGGGGCAGAATCGGGGATATACGGTAGCGGCCCTGCGGATCCAATTTCCCGTTGAGGTATTGCATCGTGGGCCCCACGCACAATTCATCCGTCAACTGCTGCTGGCGGGCCAAATCCGGTTGCGCCGCCTTGGGGCCAAACTCGCTGGTCGGATAGGTCGACAAATCCTGCCGTGCGGAGACCTCGAATCGGTGCGGTTGGGCGCAATCCACCGTCTCAAAATCAGTGTTCACGCCATTTTGACCCGGCCTCCACGTCACGCAATTCCCCCGGTCTGCCTCCGAAAAAGCGGCCGCCTTAACCGCGGGCTGAGCCGCCGGCCCCGAACGAGGAGTCGGCGTAACGGGGGTTGAACCTTCCGGGGCAGCATAAGTAAAGGCGCCGGCGCCCACGCCGCCGCACAAAGCGGCAACAATTGCCACCATCGTGCTGCGTCGTCGCCGACGCATGGCCTGAGGACTCGGGGGGGAAGGGTGTCGGTTCATAGCGGCTTTCCGGCGCATTCGAAGATCAAGGAGGGCTGACAGGTCAAACAAGTGCGAACACGGGATGACAAACAGATGGGTGTAAGGGTACTGCAAACGGCACTTCCAGTTACCCCGCGCACCCACCCAGCAGGTCGACGCGACCGCTAAAGTGATGGGCATGATCGATCTGAAGTTCCTGCGCGAACAGCCCGAGGTGGTACGAGACTCCCAGCGCACCCGCGGGGAAGACCCGGACCTGGTGGACCAGCTCCTCCGCGCCGACCAACGCCGACGCGACACCATCGTCGCCGCAGACGCCGCCCGGGCCGAGCAGAAGAACTTCAGCAAAAGCATGGGCCGGGCCATGGCCACCGCCACGGATGCCGAAAAGACCGCATTGCGCGAACAGGGACGCGAAAAGGCCGCCGCCGTCAAGCGCTTGGAAGAGGAGCAAACTGCGACCGCGGCCGACGTAGAAGCTCTCCAAATGAAGCTTTCCAACGTGGTGGAAGAAGGAGCACCGGCCGGTGGGGAAGAGGACTACGTTGTCCTCGATCACGTCGGCACCCCCCGCGAATTCGACTTCGAACCCAAGGACCACCTGGAGCTCGGCGAATCCCTGGGCCTCATCGACATGAAGCGCGGCACCAAAGTTTCCGGGGCCCGCTTCTACTTCCTCACCGGCGACGGTGCGTTGCTACAGCTAGCCATGCTGCAGCTCGCCGCCCGCACCGCGGTGCAGCACGGCTTCACGATGATGATCCCGCCCGTGCTGGTCAGGCCCGAGATCATGAAGGGCACCGGATTCCTCGGCGCCCACGCCGATGAGGTTTATCGGTTGGAGGCCGATGACCTCTACCTCGTCGGCACCTCCGAGGTGGCCCTGGCCGGTTACCACGCCGAGGAAATTATCGACCTGTCTGGCGGGCCGCTGCGCTACGCCGGGTGGTCTTCCTGCTTCCGCCGCGAAGCCGGCAGCTACGGGAAGGACACCCGGGGGATCATCCGAGTCCACCAGTTCGACAAGGTGGAGATGTTCGTCTACTGCGCACCCGAGGATGCCCGCGAACAACATCAAAAGCTGCTGGAGATGGAGCGCGAGATGCTCGCCGCCATCGACGTCCCCTACCGCGTCATCGACATCGCCGGCGGGGACCTGGGCTCCAGTGCGGCCCGGAAGTTCGATACGGAGGGGTGGATCCCAACGCAAAACTGCTATCGAGAGCTGACCAGCACCTCCAACTGCACCACGTTTCAGGCACGTCGGTTGAAAACCCGCTACCGGGATGTCGCAGGTAAAACGCATATCGCAGCCACCCTTAACGGCACGCTAGCGACAACCCGGTGGCTCAGCGCCATTCTGGAAAATCACCAACAAGCAGATGGATCCGTAGTGGTGCCCCAGGCGCTCCAACCTTTCATCGGCAAGGACGTCCTCAAACCCCTGACCTAACATGGCGTCCGAACCGCCCGTCCCCGGGAACCTACTTCGGCCACACGTTGACCTCTCCCACAACATGACCACCTCGCGCCAATCGCTGTAAGGCGCGAGTGACATAGAGAAAGAGCCCACCCGCGTGTTTGACAAGCACTTCCACGTTCCTGATTCCTTCGAAGAACCGGCTAAGCACCCCGAATCCCGCGAGCTGTTCTACGGCCGCATCATTATCCCCTCAGCTAAGGCCTGGATGGCCCTCGTGCAGCGCTTGCAGGTGCACGTCTATCACCCCGAACGGATCCCCGTAAACGGCGGCGGTGTAATCGCCGTGAACCACACGGGCTACTGGGACTTCGTGTACGGGGGGATTCCTGCCTTTGCTCAGGGAGGCCGGCTTGTGAGGTTCATGGCAAAGAAAGAAATTTTCGACGTCCGCGGTGTAGGTGCCGTGATGCGGGCAATGAAACATATCCCCGTGGACCGGGCTGCGGGGGCCGAAAGTATGGCGGAGGCCATTCGCAGGGTGCGCAAAGGACAGCTAGTCGGTATCTTCCCGGAAGCCACCATCTCCCGTTCCTTTGAAATCAAGGAAGTTAAACAAGGCGCGGCGAAGATCGCGTACGAGGGCAGTGTTCCGCTGATCCCCCTGGCCATCTGGGGCTCCCAGCGGGTCTGGACCAAGGGACGCAAGCCCGTGTGGCGCCCCCGGGGAGTAAACCTGGTCATGGCCGTGGGGGAGCCGGTAGAGGTTAGCGCCAACTCCGCTGAGACCACCGAACGCCTGCACGCCGCCATGCAGAAAACGCTCAAAGAGGTGCAGGAACGGTTTGTAGGCCTCTACGGAGAAATGCCCAAAGGGGAATTCTGGGTTCCCGCCAGCATGGGGGGCTCCGCTCCGACGCTGGAGGCCGCAACAGTGGAGGACCGCGAAGCCCAGGAAAAGCGAAAGCGAGATCGTGCCGAAGCTGCCCGCCGCGCAGCTGAACTGCAAGTTCAAAGGGACGCTGCCGACCGTGCGGAGCGTGAGAACGCCAAGGGGCCAATAGCTCGGTTGACGCTTCCCCTGCGACAGTGGTTCCGGGCCCGGCGCGCACGATAGCGGACCATGAACTCCGGCAACCCACTGGATCGCCCGGCACCCCTTCTCGTCGTCAGCGATGTGGACGGCACCCTGCTCAACAGCCATGACCGTGTGACCCCGCGCATCCGCGCGGCCGTAGCGAATATGCGCCACGCGGGTACGGTCTTCACCATGGCGACGGGGCGCCCGGCCCGTTGGGTTCTACCCGTGCTAGACCAACTGTCCGTGCGCCCCTTGTGCGTCTGCGCAAACGGGGCGGTGGTCTATGACTCGGCTGCCGATAAGGTTGTCCGCGCGGCAGCCCTGGAACCGTTGGTGCTAGATCGTGTTGTTGAACAGGTCACCCGGGTTGGTAGAAGAATTGGGGGAGTGGGCTTCGCGGTCGAGCGGGTCGGACGCAGCGCATTCGACCGCGCCGATGAACTTTTCGCCGTCGAGCAGAACTACGATCACGCCTGGCTCAGCGAAGAGCACAACGTCCAGCCGCTCGACGAGCTTATCGGTGAGCCAGCGGTGAAACTCCTCGTCCGTGGGGGCGGATTGAGTTCGAGCGAGCTGTTCGACCTCATCAATCCGTGCATCGACCCAGGCATCGCCCATGTCACCTACTCCTGGGATGGAGGGCTGGTGGAAATCGCTGCCCCAGGTGTGAGCAAACGCTCGGCCCTGGAATGGGTTGCCGAACAGATCGGCGTGGATGGGGAAGAGACGGTCGCTTTTGGGGACATGCCGAACGACCTTGAAATGCTTACCTGGGCTGGCCTGGGGGTAGCCATGGGAAACGCGGCGGAAAAGGTCAAACGAGCCGCAGACTTCATCACCGCCGACAACGATAGCGACGGGGTGGCTCAGGTCCTGGAGCAGTGGTTCTAGCCAGTGGAGGGGAGAGAAGGGCCGGGACCAGGGCAGGGGAGCCAGCCGCCTCACGCCGTCACCTCCACCCGGCCGACTCAGCAGGGATCCGTGAAGTCCCCGGCGGTGTTGAGCGTTCGGCCGTTGCCGCCGGAGCTGGCCTTCATCTGACACATCGCTTGGCGGTCCGAGCCGAAGTCGTAGTAGACGGGGTAGATGTCCTCACCATTAATCTGCGCACGCAATGATGGGCACTGCCCAGGGTAGGTGAATTGGGTGCCATGGACCTGGTTGAGCGCCATCCCCAGCTTGGATTGAATAGCGCCCCGGTTGTTTCCCGCAGCGTGCACCGAGCGCATGATGAGAATGTTGCGCCCGTCGCAGGCGGGGCTTGCGATCTCGAAGGGCCGTTGCTCCCCCAACCCGGCGGTGGTGACGTATCGACCGCCCCGGTCCCCACTTGTGCCCGCGCCACCATCACCCGCACCATCACCCGCACCGCCACTGCCCCCGCCACTGTTGTCTTCGGACCCGCGCGCCGATGCCGCGTTCGCCGCCACCGTCTTCTCGCAGATGCCGAGCTTGGCCCGCACCTGTTCGGGTACCCCCATCTGGTCGATGGTCTGCTGCCGGTAGCAGGTGTTTCCCGTCTGCGCGTAGGTCCCGTCGCGGCGCACGGTTTCCCATTGCTGCCCGCTCCAGCGGTAGAGCGAGACCACGTCCGAGCCCATCATCCCCGCGTACATGAAGTTGCCCTCGCAAGCGACGATGGCGTTGGCTTCAGCGTGCTGCCCGTTCGTGTGCAGCGACTCCAAGGTGCATTCCGGTGTGGCCCCGCCTTGAGCTCCCGACCCGCCGTGTGCTCCGGAGGCGGCACCGGCACCGCTATTGCCGTCGCTGCCATTGCCGGCCGATGGAGCTGCCCCCGCCGTTCCAGCTGCCGAGGAGCTGCTGGTCGCCTCCGCCTGGAAGTTCGCGGCGCGTTGGTCCGCCTTTCCGGACTGGTCCCACCAGTACCATCCCCCGCCTGCGGCGATCCCCAATGCGGCGATCATCCCCACCGCCAGCAGGATCGGCCCCCGACCCTGCGCTTTCATCCGACCCTGCGCCGTCACCTGCCCGTGGGCCTGCCCCTCGCCCTCCGAGTTGGGTACGGGCTGTTCTCCCCATTGCTGCATGATCCCCGGTGGTCCTCTCCGCGCCGCTGTGTTCCTGGTCCCTTACTTCTTCCGGACGCCATCTCTACCTAGCGCCCGGAAAACAGGTTCCCAGCTGGGAGGAGGACAGCACCACGGTTGTGGGGACTGGTCCCCACGCTGCTCGCACGTGCTGCCACGCCTTCGGCTGTCACACCCCTCGACCGGCCGCCCCGGAAGGAGGCGAGGGAGGCAATTGGGCACAGTGCTAGCAGGGATCCGTGAAGTCTCCAGCGGTGTTGAGGGTGCGGGCGTTCCCGCCTTGGCGGCCCTTGGCTTCACACATGGCCTGCCGGTCGGAGCCAAAATCGTAGTAGACGGGGTAAATGTCCTGCCCATCAATCTGTGCCCGCAGGGAGGGGCACTGGCCCGGGTAGGTGAACTGGCTGCCATGATATCTGTTCAGGGCGATCCCCAGTTGGGTCATGATGCCCCCGCGATCGTTGCCGGGGACATGCACGGATTCCACGATGAGGATGTTGCGCCCGTCGCAGGCGGGGCTGGAGACATTCCACGGGCTTTGCTCGCCCAGCCCTGCCTGGGTGACGTACCTGCTGTTGGCGTTGCTGCTGTCGGCGCCATCAGCTGCTGCGGAGCTGCGGCAGACCGTGATGCCCTCCCGGACATTCTGGGGGACACCGGCGTTGTCCAATTGGCTCTGGGTATGACACGGGAAGCCCGAGTCGGACGTTCGGCTATCGGTGGGTAAAGTCTCCCACTGGCTTCCGGTCCACCGCAGGATCCGGGAATCATCGCTACCCCGCTTCCCCGCGTGCATGAAGTTGCCCTCGCAAACTGTGATGACGTTCAAGGAAGACAGCGCTGCATTCTGGTGGACAGCCTCCAAGGTGCACGGTGCGCCACCACCTTGGGGGTTCTGGGTGTTGGCCGAGGGGGAGGGCAGCGCGCTACCGGAGGCGCTGGTCTGCGGGGTCTGCGACGTCGCCTGAAATTGCGGGTCGGCCTGTGGCGTGTCCTCGCTGCGGGTGAACCAGACAACACCGCCGATGACGGCGACGAGGATGGCGACACCGGCGATGGCGATCGGCAAGACCAGGCGATTGTTCTTCTTCGCGGGGTCGCCCCAGCCCTGCTCGTTATGCGTGCCCCACTGGTCCATCCTGTTCCCTTCGCGTCGAGGTCTCGGTGCGCGCCGTTCCTGGCGTCCGGAACGAAATTCTAGAACATCAACACCGCAGCGGTGACGATGACGACCTGGCCTTATCCGAAAAGGTGTGCTCAGTGTGATGACGTAGAAGGTGGATTTGGCGGCACCGGAGGTGGGCACCGCCTGGGCGGCCAGACGGGGCAGATCCTTAGGATGAGAGGCACTATGCCCACCACCCCAGACGCCGCCGACCGCGGAGACATGAGCATGCGGGACAGGGTCTTCGAAAAAGTGGAGGCCCTCCGCCGCCACCACGAGGGGCTGAAGGACAGGAAGCACGGTTACCTCGTCCGCCCCCTGACCCTCCTCCTCGGCTGGCTCATCGTCATCGTGGGGCTTATCACCATCCCCTTTCCAGGGCCCGGGTGGTTCACCGTCTTCATCGGCTTCGGTGTGCTGTCGCTGGAACTCCACTGGTCGCACCGCCTGCTGACCTGGGCAGTGCAGCAATACGACAAGCTGGAAGGCTGGTACAAGTCGGCGTCCACCCCCGTGCGCGCGGCAATGGCGGCCGCCACGCTCGTGCTGATCTGGATCGTTTTCGCCCTCATCGCCTACATCATGTGGCGCTTCGAACTGGCCGGCTGGGCAATGCCGCTCTTGGACCGCCTCGCGAGTTGGACCGGACTGCACAAATAACCCCGGGTAACCTCAGGGGCCATGAGCGAAAACGCGCACTTTGACCTGATCGTTGTTGGCAGTGGCTTCTTTGGATTGACCGTCGCAGAACGCGCGGCCACCCAGAAGGGGGCCCGGGTACTCGTTGTAGAACGCCGCTCCCACATCGGCGGAAACGCCTACTCGGAGGCCGAGCCGGAAACCGGCATTGAGATCCACAAGTACGGGGCCCACCTCTTCCACACCTCCAACAAACGCGTGTGGGACTACGTCAACCAATTCACGGACTTCACCAACTACCAGCACCGCGTCTTCGCCATGCACAAGGGCACGGCCTACCAGTTCCCGATGGGCCTGGGGCTGATCAACCAGTTCTTCGGCAAGTACTACAGCCCGCAGGAAGCGCGGAAACTCATCGAGGAGCAAACGGACGGACTGGACCCCGCGCAGGCGCAGAACCTGGAGGAGAAGGGCATCGCCCTCATCGGCCGTCCCCTCTATGAGGCCTTCGTGCGGGACTACACCGCCAAGCAATGGCAGACCGATCCGAAGAACCTACCGGCGAGCAACATCTCCCGCCTGCCCGTGCGCTACACCTTCAACAACCGCTACTTCAACGACACCTACGAGGGTCTGCCAGTTGAGGGGTATGCGAAGTGGTTGGACAACATGGCGGACCACGAGAACATCAGCGTCATGATCAACACGGACTGGTTCGACGTGTGCGATTCCTTGCGGGAGGAAAACCCGCAGGCACCCGTTGTATACACCGGGCCGCTAGACCACTACTTCAACTACTCGGAGGGGCAACTGGGGTGGCGCACCTTGGACTTTGAAACAGAGGTGCTGGAGACCGGGGACTTCCAGGGCACGCCGGTGATGAACTACAACGACGCGGACGTCCCCTACACCCGCATCCACGAGTTCCGGCACTTCCATCCGGAGCGGGCGGATCGCTACCCCCAAGACAAGACGGTAATCATGAAGGAGTACTCCCGCTTCGCTGAGGACACCGACGAGCCCTACTACCCAATCAACACCCCAGACGATAGGGAGATGCTCCTGCGGTACCGGGAGCTAGCAGACGCAGAGACGCAGAAGAACAAGGTCTTCTTTGGCGGTAGGTTGGGGACCTATCAGTACCTAGACATGCACATGGCTATTGGTTCTGCGTTAAGTATGTTCGATAACAAACTCGAAACTCTCTTGTAGCCCCCACGGGCAGCTACACCGCACTCGTCGCAATTATTCGAGATCCCCCATATGGGGGAGTGGCTTGCCTCCGTGGCTTCCCACACGAAGGTGCAGTCAGACAGCAGCCATTAACCTTTTGGCAATCTCGTCGTTCCTGACTTGTTCCATTTTCGGCTACGTTCATCGATCTCCAATCCTTAGTCGGACTTGAATCTGCGTCAGACATCCTTCTAGTGGGGACGAGACTGCCAACAGGTCAGTCGGACATGGTTGAATTGCCTCATCTCGGCTTCGGCCAGGTTGCGAGCGTTCCGAAGGGGTCTCCCGCCAGCGAATTCACCGCGGCGGTTCCGTTCCGGAGGAGTCGCATGTGGTCGTGGTGCTGGTGTCCGTCGTACTACAGAGATGTTTCGAAAGTGTTTCTGCTACGAGCCCGGCGTCAATTATTGATCTCGCGTGAAGCTAGATGTCTGCCTTGTGACACTTAGACAAATTTCATCCCAGCTTCACCCCTCCTTGGGTCCGTTTTGCCCCGTAACATACATTTCTCGGTACAAGTATTGCGTGACTAACTGACGTCGCTGTAACGTCCGGTTTTACTGACAGTCTTCGTAGCCGGGGTCGAGTTCACTAGCGCCCCGTTCAGTAACGCCTGAGTAGGAATGCGTATGTCACGTCAAGGCAGGCTTTCGGGAATCTGGTCTATCCTAGCTTTCGCCACCGTGTGGTTCGTGGCCTCTGCAATGGCGCTCGCCTCTGCGCAACCGAGCACCGCGCAAACGACGACCTCGGCCCCTGTTACGACAACCACCACGGCGCCGACGACTACCGCCCTAGCACCTAATACCGCGACTGCTACATCTCAGCCATCGACAAGCAGTTCGGTACTTGCACCGTCTCAGGCAACCCCAAGCACTACATCCGCACCCGCCCCAACCCCCGGAGCCCAAACTCAAGGAACGAGTACTGGTGCGGCTGGATCGTTTCAGGATCCTCGCTTCGTCTGTGGAACAAAGGTGGGGTTGCTCTTTGATGCTTCCTACACCACACAAGGGCAAACCGCGCAGATGCAGGACGCGGCGCGGCAGGTCATCAACGCTCTTAAAAATACGGGGAGCTCTTTCGGTATCCACACCTTTTCTGATAGCTCCCCGAGCACCGCCCTGTATCCGAACTTTGGGCCCGTCCTGTTGGACGCCGCCGGAGTAACCCAGGCGACAAATGCTGTGAACAATCTGCCAAATGCGTGGTCCACCACGGCGCGCGCCTCCAATCTTGCTGCGGGGTTCAACTCGATGGCGGGCAAGGGATACGACGCCGTCATCGTCATCACCGACGGAAAACCGTACAAGGCCAACAGACGAGGGCCCGGTTTCCCAACTCAAACCTCGTGGGAGGACCTGACCAAGTCCAGCGCCGCAGCCCAGGATCTCGCATCCAAAGGAACGGGCATATTTTCGCTGGTGGTCGGCAGTCTGTCCTTCCCTGTTTATAACCACCTTGAGACCACAGGAACTCGGCAACCCTACTTTCTCTACAGTGAGACACCCCCAGCCGGCGTGCAGCGGGACACGACGAAGGTGAACTGGAGGTACGACTTCAATGGCCAGCTGACCCCCGTGAAGGCCAGCGACACGATCACAAACGATGCGAATGGGATTCCGTACTACGACAGAAGCGGAAGGCTGTACCCTATCCGCACGACGTGGGCGATGACGGACACCTTGGCTTACATGAGTTCATTCTCCGTCAAGGCCGACCGGATGGGGTCCTACGCCGATCTTCAGAACTACATCCGCGGCCTTATCACCGGTTGCTTCGGCACGGTCATCGTGAACAAGCAGATCGTGGACGACAGCGGAAAGGTAATCCAACAGGGCAACGCCGCGACCTCCGGCTTCACCTTCCAGGCGGACCGGGCCCAGGTCAACGGCCAGACCCAGTCCAACGTCTCCCAGAACACGGACAACGCGGGCAAAACCAGCTTCAATTACCCGATCACAACCGGTCCCGGCAGCATCCGCATCCAGGAGACCCCCATGCGTTCCGGTTTCGCCCTAGCCCCGCAAAATTAGGGGGGAATGCCCGTTGCTGCTACCTGCACCGCGCGGGATGCAGCCGGCCTAAGTCGCCCGATCGGATATGGCAGTGGCTCATCTATCGTGGTCACTTCAGACTTGCCTAATAATGCGTTCACCCTCACTGGCCTTGGCAAGGATGACCGTGTGGAATGTGTCGTGCAGAACAAAGCCCAGGTCGCTAACTTCGCGTTGTCCAAGAAACCCTACCCGCCGGCTCAACCCAGGATTGTCGGAAAGCAAAACGGGCAGCGGCTGAACTCCGAGTATCTGGTGGAGGTTACGAACCCCTCCACCACCGCTGGCGCCCCCACCGAACTGCGGGAGCTGCCCAGCACGCCACCCGGGTTCACGGTGGACTCCGTCACGGTCGTCCCAGATGGACCAACCCCGCTGGTGACCTCCGCCCAGGAGATGACGCGCTCGAACAACACGTGGACCCTCGGGGCCCCGGCGTTGCAACCCGTCCCCGCCGGACAAACTTCTCGGGCGAAAGTGGTGGTGGTCTACCGCGTGACCGATCCCACCGTTGTTAACGACCAAGCCCTCACCTGCTCTGGGTCGGATGCCACCAAGGGCTTCTACAACAACGCGCAACTGGCTTTCGGTAGCAACAAGACCTCAGACAGCGCTGCCTGCGTCAGCGGTCTTACCGTGGGCTTCTCCGTGACAAAGAAAATCGCCGGTACAGATGCGAACACAAAGGACCAAGCCGCCGCGATTCTCGAAGGCGCCGGAACTTTCCCCATCACCTACGAGATCAAAAACACCGGCAAGGCCCCCGTGACAAGCGTCCGGCTTAACGACCAACGCCTCAACATCAGCACCGGGCAGCCCGGAGCAGCGCTCCCCATAACGGGGCTGACGTGCAACGCTGCCAACCGCATGACCGCGATCACTGATGGGGTAGAGGTCACCCCGCAGACCCCACTCGCCACCGGCCAGACCCTCATCTGCCAATGGAACGCCCCGGCTAGCCTCATGCCCAACTACGGCGACTATCACGCGGACCGGATCCAGGTGACCAGCCAATACGCCCCGCCCGCCGGACAAGTCGCGGCAAGCCAAGACCCCCCAATCGCCCTGCAAGCCGTTGACCCCGCCTGGGCCGTCAGGATTCCCGTTGCCGTGGGGACCCTGCCCAAGTCCGGCGGACGCGGCGCCACCGGCTACCTGCTCCTCGGGCTCGCTGTCGTCGGTATCGGAGCGATAAGCCTAACCAGAACCCACCGAACCACCTAAGGACGAAAGGACCCCTCACCATCCAACGCGCCGCTGAGGGCGTCCTTAAGAAAAAGAATCCACAACGACACAACCACCGAAAGACAAATGAAAGAGGTCAAGGCCATGAGATCGCACCCCAAGGGTTGTCGAGACGGATGACTGCTTCCAACCGCCGCAACACCACCACATCGAAAACACCATCCAAGGCACCGCCACCCCGGTATCGCCCGTAGGCACATCCCCGGACCCATAGGCGGAACAACCGTTTGGACTGAAAGGACCTACATGAAATCCCTCAAGCGCACCCTCGCCATCGCGGCGGCCGCAGGAATGCTGTCCACCGCCGGGATGACCGGCATCGCCACGGCCCAGAGCGCGACTCCTGCGGCCCCGCCGTCAACCATCAGCGCCAACCAGCAAGCCAGCTTGCACATCCACAAGTTCCAGAACGACACCCCCGGTCCCGCCGGGAACGGCACCCCCATCGGGGACACCTCCGGGCTGGGCAAGCCGCTGGCCGGCGCCGTGTTCAAGGTGGAACAGGTCAACGGTGTGGACCTCACGAAGAACGAGGGCTGGGTACAGGCCGCAGACATCGCCAAGGGCACGACACAGCCGAGCGGGTTCGGCACAGCAAAGAACGTCACCACCAACGCCCAGGGGCAGGCGGATGTCGCGGGACTACCTATCGGCCTCTACCGCGTCACGGAGACCTCGGCGCCGGCAGGCAACCAGATCACCACCGAGCCCTTCTACGTCACGCTGCCGATGACCAATCCGCAGGACCGGTCCAGCTGGATGTACGACGTCCACGTCTACCCCAAGAACCAGAAGCAGACCGACGTGATCTCCAAGAAGGTCATCGACGAAAGTGCGGTGATCGAGGGCCGCAACATCCAGTACGACGTGACGGGCAAGCTGCCTAGCTCCCAGAAGCTGGCCCGGGCCGAGCTCGTGGACGTCTACCCCGCCGACCGCCTGGGCACCCCACAGGTCACCAAGGTCACCTACGGCGACGGCACGCAAGCCAACCCATCCGACTACACACTCGATACCAGCACCCCCGGCCAAGCCAAGGTCAAGTTCACCCAATCCGGCCTGGCCAAGCTGGACACCCTCCAAGGGGATAACCGCAAGGCCACCGCGACGTTCAGCTTCCCGGTGACGAAGAGCCAAGGAACCGGGCCGCTCAACCCGATCGAGAACCGCGCCCTCGTGATCGCCAAGGGTGAAGGGGACAATACCCCGGACCCGGATCCTGACAACCCCGATGACCCCAGCGTGATCCCCCCGGGCAAGGGCCCCGAAAGCTACTTCGGCAACGTCAAGGTCTCCAAGACCGACGAGAACAACACCCTGCTCAATGGCGTGGGCTTCGATCTGTACCGCTGCGCCGACAAGGACAACCTCGGCGAGAAATTGGCGGAGAATTTGACCACCCAGAACGGTTCACTGACCATTAACGGCCTGCACGTCAACGACTTCGTCAACGGCGCCGCCGGGCAAACGGATCCGTCCGGTTACTGCCTGGTGGAGGTGAAGGCCGCCGAGGGCCACTCCCTGCTCGCGGAACCCGCCTACTTCCAAGTGCTGCGCAGCGGTGAAGGCCCCGTGAACCTGACCAGCGTGGACCTGAAGAACGTCAAGGACAACGCCGGATTCAACCTGCCGCTGACCGGTGGCAAGGGCGTGACCCTGCTGCTCGTGCTCGGCGGGCTGATCATCGTCATCGGCGCGGGCTACGCCTACATGAGCAGCCGCAAGGACCGCGGCGAAAGCTAGGCGTCACCGGGGCGCGCGTCGGCAACGCTCCGGCCGATTGCGCCCCTGTCCGGTCCGGGGGGCCCAGGCACCCCGGACAACGCACCTACCCCCTACAAAGACACACTCGGTGAAGTGAGGAATTGCGGTGACCCAACAACTAGCCACCTCGCCGTCTCCCAATGCCGGGCCGCACGCGGATAAGAAGCGCCGGCGTGGGGCGAAGCGTGGGTCCAAGCGGGGCGCGAACCGTGTTGTCGCGATCCTCATCATGCTCGCCGGGGTGTGCCTGCTGCTCTACCCCGTCGCCGCCACCTGGATCCAGAACAAGATGCAGTCCAACGCGGCGCAGTCCTACACCCAGCAGATCCAGGACAACACCACGGCCGAGCAGCGGCGGGAATCGCTCGAGCGCGCCCACCAGTGGAACACCGACCACGCCCAGGGGCCCATCCTGGACCCCTGGCTGGCCCGCGTAGATAAGAGCAACACCGAGTACGCTCAGTACCTCAAGCAGTTGGACCTGCAAGACGTCATGGCCCGCGTGAAAATCCCGAGCATCAACTCGGATTTGCCGGTCTATCACGGAACCGACCAGGAGACCCTCAGCCGAGGCGTAGGCCACCTCTTCGGCAGCTCCCTACCCGTCGGCGGCGACGGCACCCACGCCGTGCTCACGGGACATACCGGCCTGGCCAACGCCACGCTGTGGGACAACCTCACCAAGGTGAAAAAGGGCGATGCCTTCTACATCAACGTCTCCGGGGAAACCCTGAAGTACCAGGTGGACGATATCCGGGTGGTCCTGCCCGAACAGACCGACAACCTGCGCCCCGTCCCCGGCCAGGACCTCATCACGCTCATCACCTGCACCCCCTATGGGGTCAATTCCCACCGCCTGCTCGTTACCGGCAAGCGGGTACCCATGGACCCGAAGGAGGCCGAGGACGTTCTCAATAGCGGATCCGTGCCCCTGCAATGGTGGCAGAAGCTAGCGATCGCCGCTGCGGCAGTGGTGCTGCTGGTGTTGCTGTGGTGGATGCTGCGGGCGCGTAAGAAGCGCTCCCAGGCTGCCCAGGCGGTCGGGAAGGGTGAGGACGCCACCACCCTGGAAACCGCCACCACCCCCCGCACCGGCGGCAAGCATCGCCCGGAAAATACCCGAGGTAAGGCGGGTCGATGACCATGCCCACGAGGCCCCCTCTCGCCCCTGCCCTCCTGCGTGCCATGGCGCTCGCGCTCGCGGCAGTGCTGGTCCTGGCCGTCGCGCCGGGCCTGCGGCCCGGTTCCCGGGCTGGCCTGCCCGGCGGCTGGAACCCGCTGGGGACCGCCGCCGCCCAAGGTGGGCAGGCGCCGGCATACCCCTCGACCATCGACGGGGCCCGGACCGGATCCCTCAGCATCCACAAATCCGCAGGGGACCCCCTCAAGCAATTCGGGGACCCCACCAACCCGATCGCTGAACGCGGGCTCCGGCCCATGCTGGGGATCGCTTTCACCATCCGCAAGGTGGACGACGTGGACCTGCGGACGAACTCCGGCTGGGAGAAGCTGGCCAAGACTCGTATCGCCGACTACTACGTCGGGGGTTCGCGGGCGGGCTCCTTGGGCGCGCCGCTGGTGGCGTCCACAAACGCAGAAGGAACCGCAACCTTCCCCAACCTGCCCGTCGGCGCCTACTACGTGGAAGAAGACCACGCCTCTGCGCAGAAAGCGGCCGCGAGCGTAGTCACCCCCTTCATCGTCACCATCCCCCAGACTGATCACCGCGACGGTGCGGCCCCGGACTCCTGGATTTACGACGTGGAAGTGTTCGCCAAGGACCAGCACCTGGATGTCAACAAGTCAGCCTCCCGGACCTGCGCGAACGCCAAAGACAGATTCGACTACGGCGTGAGCGCCGCCCTGTCGGCCCCGGACGCGGCGGACAGCATCAAGCGCATGGAACTGGCCGACCCCCTGCCCGACCAGGTGCGCCTCGTGGAGGGTAGCTCCAAGGTCTACCTGACTAGCGGCCGAGACAAGGGCGTGAAGCAGGAACTCGCCGAGGGGACGGACTACACCGTGCGCACCGCACCGGGGAACGTGGCCAGCGTGGTGCTCACCGCCAGCGGGCTGAAAAAGGCTGCCAAGGAGCGGCGTGGTCGACCCGATGCCGCCATCACCTGGACCTTCACCGTGGAGGTGCTCAGCGGTACTGACAAACAGCCAGGCGGGCAACAGACCGGGGTCGACTCCGCAGATAACCGCGCCTACCTTTTAGTTGACGGCTACCCGGAGTTCACCACCACCGAGACCCCAGGGGTGCCCAGCAACAAGGTGCGGGTAAAGATCGGGGGCTGCAGCCCCACCGCGCCCGTCACCCCCATCCCCATTCCGGTGCAGAACCCCGACCTCCCCGGAGGCGGGCCCGGAAGCCCCGTCGGCGAAAGCGGCGGCCCGGGCGGGGACGGTGGGATTAGCCCGGGCGGGGAGACCGCGGCGAACCCGGATCAGCCCGGGGCGAACGGAACCCAAACCGATGCCGGGCGCTTCGGCGGGTTGGCCATGACGGGTGCCAACATCCTCATCCTGGTGCTGGTCGGTGCGGGGCTGATCGGGGTTGGGGTGCTGCTGACTAGGCGGAACAAACGAAACCAGGAGGAGTAGCATTTGCCCGCCGGCGCGGTTAGGGGAGGCGCGGGCAGGAGGAGGCGCCGCAGGCAGGGGGAGGCGGCGGGGTTAACCCAAGGACCGCCCGCGGCTCCACGCGCTGGCGCTCGGGGTGGTGAGCGTGAGCAGGATGACCACGGCGGCCAGGAGGTTGATGTAGCTCACGGCCGGCCATCCGCTCTCCGATAAGCCCGTCCACTGGACGACCTCATCGGTCCCGACGATTAGGGCGGTGACGAACATCAGCCACACCCGGGGCTTGGACCGGCCCCGGTAGGTCAGCACCGCCAGCAGGACGATGCAGAGGTAGGCCGCGACCAACGTGGCGATGAACACCGTGGACTCCCGGGAGGACCCGGGGGACAGGGCCGGGTCCACGGCGGCCTCCAGTAGCGCAATGTTGGTCAGCAACTCCACCCACGCATACAGCGACATCGCCGCAGCGCAGATACAGGCAACGGTAATGGCGACGGGGCGCTGGCGGCCGAGGAGTCGGTCCAGTTGAGTTCTGGCGTCGGGGAGGTCCGTCGGCGAATCCGGATCCGGTGCAGCTACGCCCCCTTCATCGGTGGGAATGGGGTAACCCAGTCCGGCCCGAATGACCGGGAGGGGCAACTGCTCGGCCGCCTGCGCGGCTGATTCCGGGGTGCGGGGTGCTGCCCCGGCGGGGGTAATCGCGGTGAGATCGAGAACGGGCAGATCGCCATCGGTTCGGATGACGTCGCCCCCGCCGTTGCGGTGGTGGTAGCCGGTGGAGAAGTCCTTGAGCATCCCCAGCCGGACCTCCGGGTTGGCGCCCTGCAGCGAGCTGACGATGTAATCCCGCTCAATATCGATGTTTGCATCGATCTTGTGGGTGACCTGAAGGGTGAACAGGGAGAGTCCCACGGACTTGTCGTAGGTCCCTGCGCCGAGCCACTGCACCCGCCGACCGCCGGGGAGAAGCCACCCGTCGGGGCAACGCCAAAAGCGAACGTGGTGGCGTTGGGAGGCGTTGCCGCTGACCTCCTGTTGGTAGGCCAGGCACTGCCGCCGGCCGAAGAGCATCAGCGGGCTTACAGGCGCGTGGCTGTAGGAGCGCTTGAACACGGAAGAGACGATGATCGCCCAGGATGAGCGCACAGTGACGTCGTCGGCGAGGATCCATCCCGCCTTGGTCATCGCCGCGTGGATCTGCCGCGACGTCCCATTCAATGCGAGGTTCACTGGGTCCCCGAGCAGGTCGTCGGAGGTGCGCGTTCGGCCGATGAAATACGGGGGCACGTAGATCTGGGTGAGCAAGGTGTGGATGCGGGGGCAGGGGGAGGTAGGCGACGACCGCCCAGAAGGCTGCGATGACGAGGACGTGGACCCCGCTGTAGCGCCAGGCGTCCGAGGCGAAGCGGACCGCGAGCCAGGCAATGGCCACTGTGGTGAACAGGAAGAAGCTCACGTCCGTGATGATCCCGGGGCGGCGCCGGGCCTCGTCGTCGCGGAGCTTCGTCGGGGCGCTGAATCTTCCAGGGGGTGCCGTGTCCAGCGGTTCGTCCATGGTGCGCGGGGGCCTGCGTTCCATTCGCTTAGGTTAGCGCCTACCCAGGTGAGCCACGGAAAGACAATAAAACCAAACGAAAAGGTTAACAAAAGGTAAACTAGGGGCGTCCATAAGAGGTCCATAAGAGAATGACGAGAAAGAAGGTGCACCGATGACCGGGAAGGACACCGACCACACCACGACCGCGGACAACACCGCCGCCCGCCACGCGCTGGTCTTCGGCAACATCCGCCGCGACCTGCATCGACGCTACGGGGCGCAGCTCGATGAGGGCAGCATTGACGATATCCTCGATAAGACCATCGCCGAACAAACCGCCACCGCCCGAATCACCACCTTCCTGCCGGTCATTGTTGAACGCGAGGCCGCCAACAACATCGAACGCCACATCGAGCAAGCCGGAATCCACGTCGATCCCCGCCAGGAGATCCTCTACGTCTGCGAGCACAACGCCGGCCGCTCCCAACTGGCCGCGAGCATCACCCACCACCTCGCCCACGATGACGTGGTCGTGCGCTCCGTCGGGCTGAAAACCGAAGAACAGATCTACCCGCAGGTCATCGAGGTGCTCGACGAAGCTGGGCTGCCCACCGACGTGCTGTACCAAAAGCAGCTCGTGCCCCGCACCGTGCACCGGGCCAACGTGGTGGTGTTACTCGGCGTTCAGGACGTACCGGGGGTGCCTGCGGACCGCTACGTGCGCTGGGATATCCCGGACCCCAAGGGCAAGACCGCCGAGCAGGTCCGGGCTATCCGGGACGATCTGGAAAGCAAGATCCGCGCTCTTCTGCAAGGGATGGGGGCGACGGCCCGCGCGTAGGCCACCACATCTCCCCGCCGCCCAGCCCGCCCGGCGCGCCTGACCCCCGCCGCCCCCCATCGTGGATAATGATGGACGCACAACTGTCCACGAGCGTGTCTACACGGAGGTCGGCGCACCCAACCATGTCCGCAACCAGCAGCTTAGATAACCAGTTTGACCCCACCCGTCTAACCCGCATCATCCTGCCGAAGAGCGGCGAACCCCGAGATGTGCGCTCCCTCTACATCGTGGAAAACGAGCAAGCTACCCCCGGCCGCGTCACCGCGCTCTCGCGTACCGAGGCAAAGATCCCGGCGGGCACGGAGATTAGTTTCGAAACCTACTTCAACGCCTTCCCCGCCTCCTACTGGCGCCGCTGGAGCCAGCTCAGCGAGGTGCAGCTGCGCGTGGACCTCACCGGGGATGCCCGCATCGACATCTACCGTTCGAAAATCGATGGTTCCCGTATCGCCGTGACCGGGGGCAACGTGGACGTGGACAGCAGCGGCCGGGGGCTTGCGGAATTCACCGTCTCCCTGGCCCCCTTCGAGGACGGCGGCTGGATCTGGTTCGACATCACCTGCGAATCCGAGACCACCATTCACTCCGCCGGTTGGTACGCAACCCGACCCGCGCAAGGCCAGGTCCTGTGTTCCGAAGTGCAGATTTGGGACGCCACCACCAACGCGTACGCCACACTGTCCGCCGGGGAGCAGCTTCCTCCGGCCGAACCGCGCATCACCGTGGGCATCCCGACTTTTAACCGCCCGGCCGATGCCGTCGCCGCCCTGGAAGCCCTGTCTAGCGACCCGGAAGTAGACCGCGTGATCGATGCCGTGATCATGCCGGACCAGGGCACCAAGCACCCCGCCGACGAGCCCGGTTTCCCCGCCGTCGCCGAACACTACGGGCAGCGGCTGCGCATCGTGCCGCAGGGCAACCTCGGCGGATCCGGCGGGTACTCCCGCATCATGTACGAGGCCCGGGACCCGCAGCGCGGCACCGACAGCCCCTACATCCTCTACATGGATGATGACATCGCCATCGAGCCGGACTCCGTCCTGCGCGCCCTCGCCGCCAGCCGGTACGCCCGCAACCCCATGCTCGTCGGCGGGCAGATGCTCAACCTGCAGGAGCGCAGCCACCTGCACACCATGGGGGAGGTCATCGACCGCAGCCGCTTCATGTGGACCGCGGCTCCTCACACCCACTACGACCACGACTTCTACCGCCACCCCCTGCGGGATCGCGGCACCTACGGGCGCAACGCCTCTGGGGAGCACATCGACTCGAAGGACCTGCACCGCCGAATCGACGTGGACTACAACGGCTGGTGGATGTGCATGATCCCGCGCGTTGTCGCGGACACCATCGGCCAACCCCTACCGCTGTTCATCAAGTGGGACGACGGCGAGTTCGGGCTGCGGGCGCGAGACCACGGGTTCCCCACTGCCTCCTGGCCCGGCATTGCGATCTGGCACATGGCATGGTCCGACAAGGACGATGCCATCGACTGGCAGGCCTACTTCCACCTGCGCAACCGCCTGATCGTCGCCGCGCTGCAGCACGAGGGCTCCCCGAACAGCATCGTCGCATCCATGGCGAAGGCCACCACGAAGCACCTGCTGTGCCTGGAGTACTCCACGGTCGCCATCCAGAACCAGGCGATGAAGGACTTCCTGGCCGGGCCGGATCACCTTTTCGACATCCTGGAGACGGCCCTGCCCCGCATCAACAAGATGCGCAAGAACTACTCCGACGCGGTGGTCGTGCCCTCCGCGGCGGACCTGCCCCCGGCCAGCGGGGGACCCGCCAACCTCACCCGCATCCCCCTGAGCGCTGGGGCCAAAGTGAAAACTCTCGCCCGCGCACTCTACAACAACGCCAAGCCGGCGGACGCCCGCCATCACCACGCCCCCCAGGTGAACCTGCCCCCCATCGAGGCCCGCTGGTTCAGCCTGTCCCGCGTGGATGGAGCCACCGTGACCACGGCGGATGGGCGCGGCGTGGTTTACCGCAAGCGGGATCGCGGGCAAATGCTCGCGCTGGCCAAGGAGTCCGCCCAGTTGCAGCGGGAAGTGGCCCGCCGCTTCGATGAACTGCGCACCACCTACCGGGCGGCCCACCCCTACCTGACCAGCCGGGAGGCCTGGGCCCAGGTCTTCGAGCCCGGATCGGATTTGGCCCGGAGCGGCGCCCAGGTGCCCGGGGCCCCTGCGCAGCGGGAACCTGTGCGTGGTGAGACTGCGCGTGGTGAGACTGCGCGAGGGGAGTCCGCCCAGTGACCGGCAGCGCCGCGGCCAAGGACGGCCGCATTGCCGGGGATCCCCTGGGGGAAACCCGCGTGCTCCTCGGCATCCAACGCGCGCTTGCCGACCGCCCCGGCGTACTGCCCACTGCGCGGCTCATGAGCCACTTCGGGGAACACGCCCTCGGCTGGATGGGCACCGCAGCCCTCGGCTACACCCTGGACCGCCGAAACCGCGAGCAATGGCTGGCCATGGGGGTTAGCGCGTTTGCCGCGCACGCCGCCAGCGTGATCCTCAAGCGCATCATCCGCCGCCCCCGGCCACACGACCCCCGCATCAACATCGGCGTGACAACGCCCTCCAAGCTGAGCTTCCCCTCCTCCCACGCCACCAGCTCCACAGCCGGCCTCGTAGGACTTTCCCGGGCGCTGTCGGCGCGGTGGCCGCTGGTGGGCATCCCCGCCATGGGGCTGTCCCGCATGGTGCTGGGTGTGCATTACCCCACAGATGTAGCGCTCGGTGCGGGCCTCGGGTTGGTAACTGAGGTGGCGCTAGGTAAAAGTGGCGTCCTGAAGAAATTCGCTTCCCCGCACCATGCCCGGCGGCCCCACCCGGCCCCAGGCGGCAACACCGGTGGGGCACAACCCCGCCGATGGCTACGGGGAGCATCGCACAACAAGGAGGACAGACGGTGACCGAGCGAACCGAGCCGCTACTGGGTTCCGAACCCCACACCTCGGGGTTGGACTCCCGGCGCGGCCGCGAGACCCGCACCACCATGGCCACATCCGGCCCCCGGGCTCCCCGCAACCTGCCCGAGGCGATGGTCAAGGCCATGCGACCCAAGCAGTGGGTCAAAAACGTGCTGGTCGTCGCCGCCCCCGCCGCGGCGGGCGGGCACCTGCTGTTCCAGGGTCGGGTGCTGCTGGATATCCTCATCGCGTTCGTGGTGTTCTGTCTGGCCGCGTCCTCCATCTACCTCATCAACGACGCCAGGGACGTGGACGCCGACCGCGCGCACCCGACGAAGCGATTCCGACCCATCGCGGCTGGAGTGCTCCCCGTATCCATGGCCTACGTCATGGCCGTAGTGCTCATCCTCGCGGCCGTCGGCGGATCCTTCCTGGCAAGCTCTGGGCCGGGACTAGCGATCGTCGTGGCCGTGTACATCGGGCTGCAACTGGGGTACTGCTTCGGGTGGAAGCACCAGCCGGTGATTGACATCGCCTTGGTGAGCTCCGGGTTTATGCTGCGCGCCATGGCCGGGGGCGTGGCCGCCGGAGTGGTGCTGAGCCAGTGGTTTTTGCTGGTGGCGGCGTTTGGGTCCCTGTTCATGGCCGCAGGGAAGCGCTACGCGGAGCTGAAGCTCTCGCTGCGGTCCGGGGCCAAGATCCGCAAGTCCCTGGAAAGCTACACGCCGACGTACCTGCGGTTCGTGTGGACTTTGGCCGCAACCGCCGTGGTGTTGAGCTACGCGCTGTGGGGTTTCGATCTTTCCCAGCAAGTCAGCGGGCACGCGGCGGTGTGGTACCAGGTGTCCATGGTGCCTTTCACCGTGGCCATCTTGCGGTACGCGGCGGACGTGGACCGGGGGGACGGGGGAGCCCCGGACGAGATCGCGCTGCGGGACCGGACCCTGCAGCTGCTGGCGGTAGCGTGGCTTGTGACGATTGGTATCGCGGTGTACGTCATTCCCATGATGGGTTGAGGCCGATGACGAAACTCTCGTAACACCACTGGAGTGGACCTCGTTTGAATGACTTGTTGGCTGAGTTGCCGCCGCTCGAACTTCGACGCTAAAGGACTGGGGCGTGGTTAGCCTCAGCGAGCTATCTATCGTTAGCTCGCCGCAGGTTGGGTACTTGGCTGTTTGAATTACGTTTTGGTAACATCTGCCCGCAGACAGTTACCTTTGAGGAGAAAAGTTTCATGCATCTTCGGCACCTAGGCAAGCGACGGAACAGTTCGCACAGCCCACGAACTGGGTCAGCCCTGAAAAAGAGGGTCGGCGCAGCCGTAGTCGCCGCGGCTTCGGTGCTGGGAGTGGGGACCGCAGTCGCTCCGGTAGCCTCCGCGCAGGATAACCGGACTATCCTTCGAGCGGGTTGCTCTATCTCCGACTATGAATCTTGGCTCCAGGATTGCAACGTTCGTTCCGAGGCGATGGGTCAAGATATTAAGGTCCAGATCAAGCCTGCTGCTCAAGGTGGCGACGCCGGTCTGTACCTCCTCGATGGCATGCGCGCCAATGACGATTGGAGCGGGTGGACGAAGCTAGGCCACGGTGTCGATTTATTTGCCGACGATAATGTAACGGTAGTAATGCCCGTTGGTGGAGCTGCCCAGTTTTACACGGACTGGCAACAACCCTTCAGCGGGTCTAACGGTCCCAAGAACCCCAAGTGGGAGACTTTCCTGACACAGGAACTGCCTGCATACCTCAAGCAAAACTTCCAGGTTTCCCCGGCGAACAATGCCGTGGCCGGAATCTCGATGGGCGGCACTGCGGCGATGAACCTGGCAGCGTGGCACCGGAACCAATTCAAGCAAGCAACCTCTATCTCCGGTTACCTCAACCCGACCTGGCCTGGGATGTACACCGGTCTCCAGATCGCCATGAATGACACTTCGCCTGGTGCCCGGGTGGGGGATATGTGGGGGTCCCCGATTGATCCGGCTCGATTCCGCAACGACCCGATGTGGCACGCGCCCAATTTCGCCGGGATGCCCCTGTACCTTTCCGCCGCTACCGGAATACCCACCACCCGGGAAGACTTCATCCAGGACCCCCTAGGGGTGACTGTAGGCGTGAACCTGGAATGGATGTCCCACAACTCCACAACTCGCTTCGAGGTTGCCAGCCGTCTGGCGGGCGCCAGTGTTACTACTAGCTATCCGCTGACAGGCGTACACAACTGGCCCTATTGGCGCACTGAACTACAGCGTGCTCGCCCGCAGATACTATCCGCCCTCGATGCTGGCGGGGCTCCCGCCCCCTTTGGGTGCGCCACCGGCTGCCTGGGCTTCTCCGGCCCCGTGAGCATCGGCGAAGCCTTCGCGCCGCAGTCATAGCGCCGGTACTCCAGTCCGATACCGCTCGGAGCGAGTCCTACCGCGAACCGCACCGGAAACCACGCTTGCGTCAAACTCGCGCCAATCCATTACCCCGAACTCTCAACCAAGCATTGAGCTTTGTGGAGTGTCGGGGTTATTCTCTAGCCAAAACCTGTCATACTTGGTTCTTGTAGCACTGGCCTACTCAAAATAAGGCTGTGTGGACCAGAAGCGCGAGGGGAACTCGCTTCTGCCGCAAGTGCGCCGACCGACTGCATCGCTAGACTCTCCAGGGCTGTTGCGCCGTTGAGAACGTAACGTTCAGGAGGGTGGTGGAGGTTGTAAGGGTCAGTGAAACAACCGCCCAGTCACGGCCAGTTGAACTGTGAAGACGTTGATCGAAGGAAAGTGAACGAATGCGCTTGACCGCCACATACTCCCGCTATTCTCGCCGGGCGCGAGCAGCCGCCGTCGCGCTGCCACTATCTCTCGCGCTGGCTGTTCCAATGGCGCCGAGTGCCGGAGCGCAGGCGGGTTCCTCCCGTCCTCCGGGATCTGGTACCGACTACCTGATCCCCGGCAACCCGCCGCCGCGCACCCCGATCAACACAACGGACCAGGATCTACCCGGTTTGCCCCCCGGAGTGGACGTGGAGAAAGTCGAGTGGATCACCGACCGCTGGGCCAACGTCTACATTAAGTCCGTAGCAATGCCCGGTAGTCCGATCAAGGTTCAAATGCTGTTGGCCCGTGACTGGTATTCCCAGCCGAACAAGAGCTTCCCTACAGTGTGGGCCCTCGATGGCCTCCGGGCCCGCGACGATGAATCCGGATGGACGCTGGCAACCAACATCGCCGCCTTCTATGCGGACAAGAACGTCAACGTCGTGCTTCCGGTCGGTGGACAGTCATCCTTCTACTCCGACTGGCAGCAACCGGACAACGGCAAGTTTTATAAGTGGGAGACCTTCCTCACCCGCGAACTCCCCCCGATCCTGGCCAAGGGCTGGCGATCCACCGACCAGCGGGCCATCGTGGGCCTGTCCATGGGTGGTACCGCCGCAGTAAATATTGCCGAGCGGCACCCGGAGATGTTCCAGTTCGTCGGCTCCCTGTCCGGTTACCTGGACACCACCAGCCCGGGTATGCCCCAGGCCATCGGCTACGCCACCAACGACGGCGGTGGATACGACGCCCAGAAGATGTGGGGCCCCTATGGTTCCCAGGACTGGGTGGACCACGATCCCAAGCTCGGCATCGAGCAGCTCAAGGGCAAGACGGTCTACATTTCCAGTGGTAACGGCAACGCCGGTGCCTATGACGCCCCCGGCGTGCTGCCCGGCGTTCCGGCAAACACCACGGGCATGGGCTTGGAGATCATGTCCCGGTTGACTAGCCAGACCTTCGTCAACCGGGCCCAGGGCAAGGGGTTGAACCTCGTTACCGCCTTCCGTCCTTCCGGCACGCACAACTGGCCGTACTGGCAGTTCGAGATGACCCAGGCTTGGCCTCACATTGCGGACTCTTTGAAGCTGGCACCCGAGGACCGGGGCGCGTCATGCGTCGCCGGCGGAGCCATCGGTGCCCGGGCAGGGCAGTTCCGGGATCAGATCGGCGAGTGCATCTCCCCGGAGTACGACGGTGCTCCGAACAAGACCCGCAACGAGCCCGGCAAGATCCAGGATTTCCGCGGTGGGCGTGCGTACTGGTCCCCCGCAACGGATGCGCACTTCTTGTGGGGTCGCATCGGCGCTCGCTACTCAGAGCTGGGTGCCACGACTTCTTGGCTGGGCTACCCCAAGGGCGAGGAGGTGAGCGTTGCCAACGGACGTGGCCGGTACGTTGAGTTCGAGAATGGCAACATTTACTGGACTCCCGAAACCGGTGCCGTTGATGTGAAGAAAGACATCATGGACAAGTGGGGTGAAACTGGTTACGAGAATGGACCGCTCGGTTTCCCAACCGGCCCTGAAAAGGCAGTCGAGGGTGGAGCTGTTCAGCAGTTCGAGAATGGTGTGATCGTTCGAAAGAACGGTGCCCCGGGGCAACCCGCACAGCTCAACTACGTGCAAGGCCTCATCGCCCAGAAGTACATGGAGATTGGCGGCCCGACCAGCCCGCTAGGATTCCCAACCACTGGCGAGCTCAACATCAACGGCGGCAAGTTTAGCCGCTTCGAGAAGGGCTCCATTTACTGGTCCGCGCCGACCGGTGCTCACTACATCCTCAACGGCCCCATCTACGATGCTTGGGGTAAGGAGCAGTGGGAGAACGGCCGATTCGGCTACCCGACCAATGACCAGGCCGGTGTCCCCGGGGGTGAAGAAGTACAGTTCCAGCGCGGGAAGATCCGGTTCATCAACGACCAAATCCAGCTCGACCCGCCGCGCTAAGCCACCCGGGTCCGCAAACGGGGAAGCGGCCGAGCCGCTTCGCGTGGGGGTGTGCTGCCCCGCCCCGTCGCCTGGGAATCAATGGTGCTTCTGCTCCTCGACCAGCTTTAATTAGCCCGATATCGCTCTAGGACGTGTGAACCAATCGTGACTGCCGCATCCCGCCACGCCGATCGACGTACCGCCGCTAAGGCCCTGACTGCTCTTGCCATGGGTGCTTCGCTGTTCCTCGCCGGTTGTGGCGATGGCAGCACGGTAGACAACTCCGCAAGTTCTGTCGCGTCCACTTCGGCGGCCAGCTCCGCAGCGTCCTCCGACTCGGGGAGCGCCAGCGGCTCCCCTGCCGCCCCCGAACAGAACCGTCCCACCGGCGGATCCTCCGACGCGCAGGATGGGTCTGTTTCACAGGTGGAGGCGGCCCCAGGCTCTGCGCCCCGGTCCCCGGAGGAGCGGGATTTTCTTTCCGATCTCCGCCGTGGTGGGGTGGACCTTGGAAAGGTTGAGGGTGCATCTTCTCCGGGCGGCCTAGAGGATCAGATCATCGCTTCTGGCCGCGCTGAGTGCCGTGCCAAGCAGGAGGGGTCCCCGACTATCTTCACCGGCATGGCTGCAGGCCAGCTGCAGGCTCAAGGGGTGATCCCGGATACCGAGTTCGATAAGACCCAAAAGATCCTCATGGATGCCGCGCAAGCGCATCTGTGCCGGTAGATCGTTGGCAATAACCCTGCGCCCGCCGTCCACGGTGGACCGTGATCGCTTACGAATTCGCTGACAAAACCCCCGCACCCTGCCCCGCAGCCCTGAGTTAATCCGGCCAACGGGTAGAACGGAATGCATGAAGAAACTCCTCACCGTCCTCGCCGTGGTGTTTGTGGTCCTAGTCATTCTCGCCGGGGCAGTGCACTGGGCCTCCACCCGCAACGAGCAACCCGCTGCCCCCGGCGGGCAGCCGGCGCCCCCCGGGGAGCAGGCGGCCCCTACCAATCCCCCCGGATGCGTGGATTACGAGGTTGTGGCCATCCCCGGCACCTGGGAATCCCGCGTAGATGACGATCCCAATGCGCCTAAGGCCAACCCCAACTCCCTCATGCTGGGCATCACTGGCCCACTCCAGGCAGAGGTATCCGCGGATCGGGTGAAGGTGTGGACCGTGCCATACACCGCCCAATTCCGAAACTTCAACGCTCAGCAGGAGAAGACTTACGACGAGTCCCGCGACGAGGGCATGCAGAGGGCTTCCGCGGAACTACAGGCCACGCACCAGGCCTGCCCGGGTACGAAATTCGTGTTGATGGGTTTCAGCCAGGGTGCCGTGATCGCCGGTGACCTTTCCAGCAATATTGGCAATGGTCGTGGTCCCGTCCCGGCCGACTCCGTCGCGGGTGTCTCCCTCATCGCCGATGGCCGCCAGGAACTGACAAAGGGCAAGCTGATCGGAAAGCAGGGTATCACCGGCGTGGGAGCGGAAATCGCCCTTGCCCCGGTCGGTGGGCTCATCCAGGGCATCATCCCTGGGGCCACGATGCGCGGCCCCCGCCCGGATGGTTTCGGGGAACTTAACGACCGGGTGAACAACTTCTGTGCACCAGCCGACCTTGTGTGCGACGCTCCGAGGGATGTGGGCAATGCCCTCCAGCGAGCTCAGGACCTGGTTGGAGCGAATGCTGTCCACGCCCAGTACGCCACCAACGGCACGGTGGTCGACGGCCAGACGGTACCGCAGTACGTGCTGGGTTGGGCACGAGATTTGGTCAACCAGCCGCTGCGTTAACGAAACACCGTTAACATTTAGTCGGTTACAACCATAAGTTGACGGTCTTCCCTCAGCGCTACCGCCTGACCCTCCACCTTCACCATTTTCCCCTTACACAACGTCAGCGCCGTAGCCTGTGGGAGTTTGCTCGAAAGGGAGAATGCATGGATATCAGTGCCGCAATGGGGCAGTTCTACGACGAAAAGGGCAACATCGCCGTTCCGGATCAGCTAACGCTGTCCGGCATGTGCGAGATGTTGTACACCATGGCCCAGATGGAGGGCACGGTGGACAGCCCCCTCATGCGGTACTGGGACTACTCCCGATCGCGGGAGGGTGAGCTGCGGGTGTACACCCGCCAGGAAGTTAACACCCGCATCAAGGCCGTGTGTGTGCGCCTGCAGCAGGTTGCCGAGCAGGGGGAGCGGGTGGCGATCCTCGCAAACAACTCCCCAGAGTACGTCTTCGCCTTCCTCGGCGCGATCTACGCCAAGATGGTGCCGGTGCCGCTGTACGACCCGGCGGAGCCGGGCCACGCGGACCACCTGACGGCGGTGCTGGGCTCTGCCCGACCCTCCATTGTGCTCACCAATCAGCGGTCCGCCCGGGCCGTGCGCAGCTTCTTCGCCGATCGCCCTGCCGGGCAGCGTCCCCGGGTAATCCTCGTCGACGCGCTGCCGGATTCGCTCGCGGAGGAGTGGGTGAACCCGATGATGGCGATGCTCGCCGATCCAGAGAGCGCCCCGAAGGCCTCTGACATCGCGTTTTTGCAGTACACCTCCGGTTCCACGCGCACCCCGGCGGGCGTGATCCTGACTCACCGCAGCATAGTCACCAACGTGCTGCAGATCTTCAGCTGCATCAAGCTTGTTCCTCCGCTGCGCCTATCTACTTGGCTGCCTCTGCACCACGACATGGGCATTATCATCGCGGCGTTTGTCACCATCTTGGGTATTCCCTTCGACCTCATGAGCCCGAGAGATTTCATTCAGGACCCGACGCGGTGGGTGCGCCAGCTACGTCGCCTTTACGACGAAGAGCACGTTTACGCCGTTGTGCCAAACTTCGCCCTGGAACTTGCGAGCCGGTACTCGAACCCCGCGGAGGTGGCGGAGCTGAAGGACCTAGACCTTTCCGGCGTAGAAGGCCTCATCAATGGCTCGGAGCCAGTAACCCGTGCCAGCGTGAACCGCTTTCTGGAGGTGTTTGAGCCCTACGGTTTTCGGCGCGATGCCATGCGCCCGTCCTATGGTTTGGCGGAGGCCTCTCTGATTGTTACGACGCCGCAGACCGACTCGCGGCCAGTACTGGCGTGGTTGGATCGCGAGGAGCTGGCCCAGGGAACGGCCCGCAAGGTTGAGCCGGAGGCGGAGGGCGGACTGCCCCTCATCTCGGTGGGCCAGGTGTGCGCCCCGCAGGTGATGGCCATCGTGGACCCAACCACAGGGGAGGAACTGCCGGATGGAACCGTCGGCGAAGTCTGGGCCCGCGGCGACAACATGGCCGCCGGGTATCTGGACCGTGAGGAAGAGACCCAGGCCACCTTCCACAACACCCTGCCCATGGACAAGCGCCTCAAGGAGGGCTCCCGCGCCGGGGATGCCCCGGAGGATACGTGGCTGCGTACCGGGGACCTGGCCGTGGTGGTGGACGGGGAGACCTACATCACGGGTCGGTTGAAGGACCTCATCATCGTGGCCGGGCGCAACCATTACCCGCAGGACCTCGAGGCCACTGCGGAGGCCGCCACCGACCAGGTTGCCCGCGGCGTGATCGCAGCCTTCGCCGTGCCGGGCAAGAACGTTGAGGATCTGATCGTCGTCGCCGAACGGGACGAGACCGCCGACCCAGCACGGGACGAGGAAGCCAAGACCGCCATCCGCGCTGCCATCTCCAAGACCCACGGCGTGCAGCCAGCAGATGTGCGTATTGTGTCCACTGGCGGCATCCCTAGGTCCAGTGCCCACAAGATCGCCCGTCGGGTGACCGCGAAGGCCTACACCCAGGGCAAGTTCGACTAGCCACCAATCGTCACGGGTCCACCGGGGAAGGTGGGAACTTCCGCGAGCCCAGCCCGCGGGAGTCGAGGGCGCCGGGCGCAGAGGTACTAGCATGAACCGGTGGCCGTCAGACCGACGGAAACCCCCTGGGCCACATCCCTCCCCCTAACCCCCATCGCGAGAGGACACATCGAAGACCCATGGCTGACAAGCAGGCACCGCCCACGACCGTCTCGCAGATGCGCGAGTGGTTGCGAACCTGGGTGGCGAATACCACCGGGATCCCCGTCGAAGACGTGGGGGAACACCGCCTGCTTGAGGAATTCGGCCTCTCTTCCCGGGATGTGGTGGTGCTATCCGGCGATTTGGAGCGGCTCACCGGTAAGCGCCTAGACGCCACCGTGGCCTACGAATACAACACAGTCGCGGCCCTGGCGGACTATCTCATCACAGGGGGACAAGGTGTGGGGCGCTCGGCCTTGGCGTCCAACCCCATGGGACAGAACTTAGGGGCCCACACACCGCGCGGGGGGTCGGTGGACCCGGATGACCGGGACATCGCCATCGTCGGCATGGCTGCGCGCTACCCCGGGGCCGAAGACCTCCAGCAGATGTGGGACATGTTGCTGGGATCCCGCGCAGGAATCGGTGATCTGCCTGAGGGGCGCTGGTCGGAATACGAGGGCGACGAGGCAATGCGCCGCCGCATGGCCCAGGCCAGGCTGACCGGGGGATACCTGCCGGACCTGGCGGGATTCGACGCTGAATTCTTCGGCCTCTCCCCAGTGGAGGCCACCAACATGGACCCCCAGCAGCGGATTTTGCTGCAGTTGACGTGGGAGGCACTGGAGCACGCCCACATCCCCGCCAACACGCTGCGCGGCCGGAACGTCGGCGTGTTCGTGGGAACCACCAACAATGATTACGCCATGCTCATCGCGGGGGATTCCGAGCAAGCCCACCCCTACGCGCTGACGGGCAACTCCACGGCGGTTGTAGCCAACCGGCTGTCCTACGTCTTCGACTTCCGCGGGCCCAGTGTGGCGATGGACACTGCCTGTTCCTCCTCGCTGGTGGCCATCCACCACGCCGTGCGGTCCCTGCGCGATGGGGACTCCGCCGTGGCCGTGGCTGCCGGGGTGAACCTGCTGGCCAGCCCCTTTGCAACCGTGGCTTTCTCCGAGCTGGGGGTGCTCAGCCCCACGGGCGCGATCCGAGCGTTCTCGGAGGACGCGGACGGCATCGTGCGCTCGGACGGGGCGGGGGTGGTGATCCTCAAGCGGCTGGGCGATGCCAAGCGCGATGGGGACGACATCTACGCGGTGATCAAGGGCTCCGCGGTGAACTCCGACGGCCGCTCCAACGGCCTGACCGCGCCGAATCCGGACGCGCAGGTGGATGTGCTGCGGGCGGCCTACGCGGACGCCGGCGTGGACCCGGGGACCGTGGACTACGTCGAGGCACACGGCACCGGGACGATCCTGGGGGACCCCATTGAGGCCACCGCTTTGGGTGCGGTGCTCGGGCAGGGTCGGACGGAGCGGGAACCCACCCTGCTGGGCAGCGTGAAGACGAACTTCGGTCATACGGAGGCGGCTGCGGGTGTTGCGGGCGTGATGAAAGTGGCCCTGGCTATGCGGGAGGGCCTGGTGCCGCCCTCCCTGAACTACAGCGGACCCAACCCCTACATCGACTTTGCGGGCCAGCACCTGGAGGTCGTGGAGGATGCCCGGGAATGGCCGGAATATTCGGGTCACCCCGTGGCGGGCGTGTCCGGGTTTGGTTTCGGGGGGACGAACGCGCACGTCGTGATCGTCGCGCCGGATGCTGCTGCACCGAAGACCTCGGCGGATACTGCCGCGCGGGATAGCGAGCGGGAGGATGCCGCGCGGCAGGATCGCCGCCCGGCCTTCTCCCCGGACTCGGGTGCCTCTGCCCTCCTACCCGTCTCCGGCATGCTGCCCTCCCGGCGCCGCGAGGCCGCCGAGAGCGTTCGCGACTGGTTGGCCCAGCACAGCTCTGCGGACTTGGGTGCCGTCGCCCGCACCCTCGCGGGCCGCAATCACGGGCGATCCCGGGGAGTTGTCCTGGCCACCGATCACGACGGTGCGGTAGAGGGCCTCACCCGCCTGGCGGAGGGCCGTACTGGTGAGAGCCGCTCCGGTGATGGCAGCACCGGTGAGGGCCACACCAGTGAGGGCCACCCGGCAACGTTCCCCGCCCTTGCCCTGGCTCAGGACGCCCCCGCCACGATGGGCGCGGTGTGGGTGTTCTCCGGCTTCGGCTCCCAGCACCCGGCGATGGCCACCGAGCTGCTGGCTGCCTCCCCGGCCTTCGCCGATTCGATCGCGGCCATGGACGCGATCGTCACCCGCGAATCCGGCTGGTCCATCCTGGAGAAGATCCGCGCGGGCGACCAGCGCTACGACACCGAATCGGCGCAGGTGGGGATCACCTGCATCCAGATGGCTCTGGTGGATCTGCTGCGCCACATGGGCGTGACCCCGGCCGCCGTTGTGGGCCAGTCCATGGGGGAGATCGCCGCCGCCTACGCCGCGGGCGGGTTGAGCCGCGAGGACGCGCTGCTCGTCGCCTGCCACCGCTCCCGGCTGATGGGGGAGCTGGAGGCCCAGACCCCGGAGGACAAACAGGGGGCCATGGCCGTTGTGGAGCTCAGCGCCGAACAGGTGGAGGAGCTCACCTCCCAGCACGGGGAACTGGCCGGCGTGGAGCCCGCGGTGTTCGCCTCCCCCGGCATGACCACGGTGGGCGGCCCGCGCCCGGCTGTGTCCGCGCTGGTGGAGCGGGTCAGCGAGTCCGGGTCCTTCGCCCGCATGCTCCCGGTCAAGGGGGCCGGGCACACCTCCATGCTGGATCCCATCCTGGGGGAGCTGTCCTTCGAAATCGAGGGCATCGAAGCCCTTCCCCTGCAGGTCCCGCTGTATTCCACGGTAGATCCCGGCCGCGTGTACCAGCCGGGGGAGGTCGCCCACGAGGCCGATTACTTCATTCGCTGCACCCGCCAGCCGGTCCACCTGGAGCAGGCCGTGGGTCAGCAGTTCAAGGAGGGCTACACCACGTTGGTCGAGTTCTCCCCGCACCCGGTGGCCCTCATGCCGGTGCTGCAGGTGGGTGCTGCTCACGGGGTGGTGGAGCCGACGGCGCTGCACCTGCTCAAGCGGGATGAGCCGGACGCCCAGACCGTGTTGCGCGCAGTGGGGCAGCTGTACGTCTGCGGTGCGGACGTGGACTTCACGGCCATCGCCGGGGCAGGGGAGTATGCTCCCGTGCCCGGGGTGCGGTGGCGCAATCAGCACTTCTGGACCCAAGCCCGCCCCGCGGCGCACCGCGATCGGGGGATGATCGGCAACCGGGTGGACCTGCCCGACGGGCGGGTGGCTTTCTCCGTTGCAGCGCAGAAGGTGCCCTCCCTGCTGACTCTGGCCAGCTCTGTCGCCGACGTCCTGGCGGGCGCCGATACCGCCAATGCCGCCGAGACCGCCGGCTCCCCTGTGGTCCGGGAGGCTTCCGGCCTGCCCCCGGCCGGGCAGCTCAGCGTGCTGGCTACCCCCACGGTGGGGGGCTGGGCAATCTCCGTGCATGGTGCTGCCGAGGAGGGCGCGTTCACCCTGGCGGGGGAGGCCTTCATCCCCACCTCCGGGGCATCTGCCCAGTCCGGTGCCGTGGAGTCCGGCGCCGTCGGGGGCGCTGTTTCTTCTTCGATTGGGGACGCCACCTCCCCCAGCGCCTCCACCACCTCCGCTACCAGTCCCACCTCCAGCGGGCCGGAGAGTAGCGAACCCACCTCTTTTGCGGCGAGCGCGGCCGCGGCGGAACCCGGCCGGTGGAGCCCGGAGTCCGGGGAGAGCGTAGGGGATCGCCTGCGGTCCATCATCAGCGAGTCCATGGGATACGACGCCGACGATCTGCCCGGCGAGCTTCCCCTTATCGACCTTGGCCTGGATTCCCTTATGGGAATGCGGATCAAAAACCGCGTGGAGCATGCCTTCAACATCCCCCAATTGCAAGTCCAGGCCCTGCGAGACGGGTCGGTGGACGACGTCATTCGGATGGTGGAGCAGGCCGTCGCGGAGCAGGGTGTTTCGGCGCAGACCGCCGCGGAGCAACCCGCCCCGGCACCGGCCATCACAGATGAGGGCGCAGGTGGACAGGAGCGCGAGGTCCCGGAGGTGGCGTCCCCAAGGAATAACACCGCAGGCCAGCAGCCAGAGACCACCGCCACCGCCAGGGTGGCCCCCCGGGACGCCTCCGAGCGCCTGGCCTTCGGAACCTGGGCGAAGATCACCGGATCCGCGCTGCCGGGGGTGACCGCGCCGCTGCCGGAGATCGACGAACCCACCGCCGCGGCCCTGGCTGAACGCCTGGGGGAGCGCTCCGGGGCGGACATCACCGCCGCCGATGTGCAACGCGCGGGAACACTCGCGGACCTGGCCAGCCTCGTCCGGGACAGCCTGGAAACGGAGGTGGACGGCAACATCCGCGTCCTCCGGGAACGCCGCGACGGCGGGGAGCAACGCCCCAGCCCTGCGGTGTTCGTGTTCCACCCGGCGGGCGGATCCTCGGCAGTATTCCAGCCGCTAGCCCGGCGACTACCCGCCCACGTCCCCGTCTACGGGGTGGAGCGGCGCGAGGGTGCCTTCACCGAACGGGCCGCCAGCTATGTTCCGGACATCCAACGGCTCGCTGCAGGCAAGCCGGTGATCCTCGTGGGCTGGTCCTTCGGCGGTGCGCTGGCGATGGAGGTGGCCCACCAACTGCGCGCGCTGGACGGGGCGACGCCCGTCGAGATCCAGCGGATCGTGTTGTTGGACACCGTGCAGCCACGCCACCCGGCCCCAGACACGCCGGAGGAGATGCACGCCCGCTGGGATCGCTACGCCCAGTTCGCCAACCGCACTTACGGGTTGAACCTCGCCGTGCCCCACGACCTGCTGGACCAACAGGGCGAGCAGGTGATGATGGACATGTTCCAGCAGATGCTCAGCTCCCCGGAACTGGCCGGTGGGCTGGGGCTGCCCGCAGGAGTGCTAGAACACCAGCGAGCCAGCTTCGTGGACAACCGTATCCTGGAGGGCCTGGACTTCACTAGCTGGGAAGACGTCGCCGCGCCGGTGACCCTGTTCCGAGCCAGCAAGATGCACGACGGGGCCATCGAGCTGGAACCGGCCTACCGAGACGTCGCCGAGGACGGCGGGTGGTCCGCCATCGTGGAGGACCTGGAGATCATCCACCTGGATGGGGACCACCTGGCCATCGTGGACGAACCGGACATCGGGACCATCGGAGACGTGATCACCCGCCACATCCAGGCGGGCAGCTAGGGGAGGCCGCGAGGGTGAGTAATACAAGCGCAGATAAGGACAACACGTCCGTGACGGATGAAGGAGCAACTGCCACGTCGGCTGCGGCTGGGGGCGCAGCGCTGGGAGCGGCTGCCGGCTCTACGGCACAGAAGATCGCCGAGCTCAACCGGCGGCTGGAACAGGCCCAGGATCCCGGCTCGGAGAAGGCCAAGGCTAAGCGGGACGAAGCCGGGCTGAGCACCCCCCGGCAGCGCATTGACGCCCTGGTGGACGAGGGCAGCTTCATGGAGATCGGCGCCCTCGGGCAGGCCCCCGGGGACCCCACAGCCCCTTATGGCGACGGCGTGGTCACCGGCTACGGACGAATCAACGGCCGACCCGTCGCGGTGTATGCCCACGACAAATCCGTGTACGGCGGGAGCGTGGGGGAGACCTTTGGCAAAAAGGTGTGCGAGGTCATGGACATGGCCGCCCGCACCGGGTGCCCCATCATCGGCATTAACGATTCCGGCGGTGCCCGCATCCAGGACGCGGTGACATCCCTGGCGATGTACTCGGAGATTGCGAGTCGCCAGATCCCGCTGTCCGGGCAGAGCCCGCAGATCTCCATCCTGTTGGGGCCCTCCGCGGGCGGGGCCGTGTACGCACCGATCATCACGGACTTCGTCATCGCTGTGGAGGGGCGCACCCAGATGTTCGTCACCGGGCCGGCCGTGATCGAGTCCGTGACCGGGGAGAAGATTTCCATGGAGGAGCTCGGTGGGGCCCGGCAGCAGGCCCGCAACGGCAACGTCTCTCACGTCGCGGTCAGCGAGGAGGAGGCCTTCAACTACGTGAAGGACCTCGTGGACTTCCTGCCATCCTCCGCCTTCGACGATCCCCCGGAGTTCTGGGCCCCCGGCGACGAGATCACCGAGCAGGACCTCGAGCTGAACCACGTCATTCCAGATGATCCCAACGCGGGTTACGACATCATGGAGGTGCTCACCCGCATCTTCGATGATGACAACGTGTTGGAGATCCAGGACGATTACGGGCCGAACGTCACCACGGCCTTCGCCCGTATCGACGGCAAAACCGTGGGGGTGGTGGCCAACCAGCCCATGGTCTTGGCGGGGTGCCTGGACGCGGACGCTGCGGAGAAGGCCGCTCGGTTCATTCGCATCTGCGATGCCTACAACATCCCCATCGTCTTCGTCACCGACACCCCCGGTTACATGCCGGGCTCGGAGCAGGAACGCGCGGGCTTAATCCACCGCGGGGCCAAGCTAGCCTTCGCGCTGGCGGAGGCCAGTGTTCCTAAACTCACGGTGATCGTACGAAAAGCCTTCGGTGGGGGTTACGCCGTTATGGGCAGTAAGAACATGGGGGCGGATGTGAACTTCGCCTGGCCCACGGCACAGATCGCCGTCATGGGGGCGGAGGCCGCCGTGCTCATGATGAAGGGCAAGGAGCTGGCCGCGATGCCCCCGGAGAAGCGGTCGGCGGCGAAGAAGATGTTCCTGGACTTCTACAACGCCAACATGACCAGCCCCTATGTCGCCGCCGAGCGGGGCTACCTGGACGGGGTGATCGTGCCCGAGGAGACGCGGGTGCGCCTGCGCCAGGCCCTCCGGCAATTGCGTGGTAAGCGGGTGGTGGACTCGACGAAGAAGCACAACATCCTTCCCATGTAGGTAGTGGGGCCTAGGCCGGCGTCGCATCCATCAGCGGGCGCGGATTGTCTGCGGCCCAAGTCCACTAAGGCACGGCAACACCTTGGGGGGTAGTTCCAGGCGAATGCCCCCAGTTATCCGTAACAAACCCATGAATCGAACAGTTAGTTTGTGTGAAAAATGTGAAGTCGTCCACGCCCAGGGGTCCTGTGCCCTATCGTCAGGCGTTGGAACCACTGATGGTCCGAGCTGAACAACAGCCACAGGTGTACGGTTGCTAGCTCTGAAGTCAAGACCGCTCGAGGGATTATGGGCACCAGCTCAAGAAAGGAGAGTTCTCTAGTATGCTATCGAAGGTGTTGAAGAAAAAAAGGCTGCAAGACGCGTATTACACCCTCGAAGGGCTAGCCGTAGAGGGTTACGCTATACTCACTGGCCTTTGGGGAGTCCTCAATTCGGGCATGGTGGTCCGCACGGGCGGCTTGAAGATGAAAAAGGAACTTGTCGTCACGGTTTTGCGGTATGGTTTCACTGCTGCTCGACAGGTTCGTTACGCCGCGGAAGCCGCGCCAAACAAAGTGGCGATCATCGACGACTTGGGTCAAGTGACATACAAAGAGATGCGCGATGACGTGATGGCTTTGTCTCGATCTCTATGCCAGCAGGGATATGGGAAAGGAACCAATATTGCGGTCATGCTTCGGAATAGTCGCGTGCCGATCTATATGCTTGGCGCTAAAGGCTTCATCGGGGCGAATATCTTCCTGTTCAATGTCGCCGCATCATCGAGCCAACTTGTAAAGTCCATCGAAGAATACGGAATAGACCTCCTTGTACTCGACGAAGAGTTCGTCGAGCTGCTTCCATCGGATTTCGATTACTGCAATGTGATGATCGGTCATGCAGATGATCTTTCCAACCCGCGGACTGATCATCGTGACTGGTTGACTTTTCAGCAACTTATCGAACGAGCTCCCGGATCCGGAGAACAGAAGCTGCCCATCCGGCCGAAAGAAGGGCCAATTACCATCATGAGCTCAGGCACCTCGGGCACTCCGAAGGGAGTTGTCCATCGGGAGCCGATAGCTCCCACACCTGTAGCGGATATCGCGAAAAGAATCCCGTGGCGGTCGGAGATAATCATCCAGCAATCAGCCAGCATTTTCCACTCGTGGGGCTGGGCGAATATCAACATAGCTATGGCCCACAGGGCTACAGTGATTCTGAGGCGCCACTTTAATCCGGAACAAGCAATGGATGATCTCGCGGAGTTTAGACCGGAAGGAATCGTGACCTCCCCGATTTTTATCAAGGAGCAGTTGCGAGTTGCGTTGGATCGCGATAGTGATGTTTCCAGTGTTAAGTTTGTGGTTTCGTCGGGAAACGCGCTACATGCAGATTTGGCAAGTAGCTTAATCGCCAAGTTTGGCCCGATTGTGAGCAATCTTTACGGGTCGACTGAAAACTCTGTATGTACCATTGCTACCGCGGACGACGTCGCGAATAGGCCGGAGACAGTCGGCAAGCCCTTGAGGTGCGTACGGATGAGGGTTTTGGATGACCAGGGGAGAGTCCTACCCCCGAACGTGCCAGGGAAGATTCATTGCAGAGGTGCGATGTCAATGCGTCGGTACGCCCTAGAACGCGACCGAGAAAAGATGGTCGTGAGAAGAGGATTGATGGAAATTGGCGATCGGGGCTTCATCGACGATCGAGGAAATTTGGTCGTTCTCGGTCGCATAGACGACATGATCATCGTCGGCGGAGAGAACGTCTACCCTCGCTCGGTTGAGGAAGCGCTCCACTCGATGCCAGGAATCAGGGATCTTTTTGTCCAGGGAGTGGAGGACGAGGAGACCTTCGCACGGCTGGCGGTGTGGGTAGTCAAGGACGACACCGAGGCAGGGCGCGAGCTGACCAAAGAGTCGGTTCAGCAGTGGGTCCGCAACGAACTCGCGGAGCACTCTGTACCCCGCGACGTGATCTTCATGGAATCCTTGCCTCGTAATCCAACGGGTAAGGTCATGCCACGCAAACTGCCCATGCCGGCAGGTACGAAGAAATCCGCGACGGTCTGAGCAGGAAGAATCCGGATATTCGAGGCCTCTGTGGTCCCGAGGGTAAGATTTTGGCTCTGCCAGACGATATTGGAATCAATGCCCGAGGCGCCAGCGACGGCGAAGGCCCCGTCATATGGGTAACTCGGCGTAGAGAACGGACGGCGGCAACCGGCAGTGGTCGCTACCAATCAGAAAGAAGAACATGAAGAAGTTTTCCAGGATTTTGACTGCGGTTGTCGCTACGGCCACAACTGCTGCGACTACGTTCGCCGCCGCCCCGGCAGCGCAGGCCGCGAGGGGCAACACCGTGCTGTTTGGCGACAGCTACTTCGCCAACACCTCCATCGCCCAGCTCATCGATACTCGGCTCAATGGCGGCCCGCAGTGCATCAGGGGCGACTACCGCGTTGCTACCGAAATCAGCGCACAGTCCGGCGGAACCCAGGTGGATGACTACTCCTGCAACGGGACCCAGCTTTACCTGCCCGGTTACACGCTAGAAAACGAGATTGACCAGGCCATCGCAGACGGCAAGCTGAACGGAAACACGCTAAACGTTCCCATCATGATCGGTGCGAACGACACGTACCGCACCCCCGCCCCGATCGATAACGTCGCCGCTGCGCTGTCCTACGACCGGGCTTTCGACAAGATCAAGAAGGCCGCCCCCGCCGCACGGGTCATCTTTACCTCCTACCCTTCCATCACCAACGACCGCGCCGGGCTGTGTGCCATCCGGATCAACGGCCTGCCCCCGACGGAACTGCCGTTCCCCATCGTGCAGGAGGCCGAGCGCCAGTTGTTCGAGCAGTCCCGGACTGCGGCGGAGCGTCACGCCGGGGCCGGTGCAGTGTTCCTGGACCTGCGTAACCAGACCAAGGGTCATGACACTTGTGCCCCCGGTGGCGAAGCGTGGGTGGCGGGCGTGCTGGATAACCAGACCCCGCAGTACAACTTGACGATGCACATGGCCCACCCGGGCGTGCGCAACGCTGCGCAGCAGATCGTCTCCAAGATGCAGTAGCTGGGGCGCGGCGGCCGTGTCAGCTTACGGCTGGCTAGCCTCCACGCGCCCTCAGGCGCCCGCGTTACCAGCGGGCGCCGTTTTGCGCGCAGCGGCGGAGGCGCGCCGCCACACCCCAGTGGCGAACACAAAGGCAACGGCCGTCAGTCCCGCCAGCCAAGCCACAAAGGTCCCCCACCCGAGCTGGAAGAACTCTCCGGAGAGACCCCCCAGGAAGCAGGAGCCCAGGTAGTAGCTCAGGATGTACGTGCTGGAGGCCTCCGCTCGATCCTTCGTTGCCGCGGCCCCAACCCAGCCACTGGCCACGGAATGCGCGGCGAAAAAGGACGCGGTGAAGAGGAGCGCGGCTATCAGCGTCGTCACCAAAAAGGGCGGCAACAACGCAACCAAGCCCACTACGCTAAGAAGCGTGGAAAGGGCCAGCACCTTCCCGCGCCCCCACTTCTGCACCATCACGCCAGCCCGGGCGGAAGACCACGTGCCGGAGAGGTATAGCAGAAAGGCAAAAGCGGCCAGGGAAGGAGCCAAGCCAAATTCCGAACTTAACCGGTAGCCCAAGTAGTTATATAGGGAAACGAAGGTCCCCATGATGAGGAATGGGATGAGGAAAAGCCGCAGCAAAATCGGGTTGGCGAAATGGCCCTGAAACGCGGCGAGCTCGTGCAAAATGGTGATCTTCTTCGGCCGAAAATTGGCGGATCGGGGGAGAACCCACGCGGTAAGGGCGGCCGTTGCCACAGAAAAGAGCGCGCTCGCGGCGACGGCCACCCGCCAACTGGCGAATTCGAGGAAAACGCCGGGGATGATGCGCCCCAGCAGTCCGCCAATGGTCGTCCCCGCGATGTAGAAACCCATCACCCGCGGCAGGTGTTTGGAGTGGATCTCCTCCGCGAGATAAGTCATCATGACCGCCGGGACACCGGCCACGGCAAGCCCCTGAACAGCGCGGATGGCGATGATGCTGCCCATCCCGGGGGCCACGGCCACCAGAAAGCTCAGCAGGGTGGCAACGAGGACGGAGATCTGCAGAACCCGATAGCGGCCGAAGCGTTCGGAGATGATGCCCACCGGGATCACCGCCAGCGCCAGGCCGCCGGTGGTCGCGGAGACGGAGAGCGCGGCAATGGTGGGGGATACCCCGAAGTCCTGGGAGAGACTAGGTAGGACCGCTTGGGTCACGTACATCGCATTGAAGGATGCCAGCCCGGCACATAGGGCAGCAATCAGCGCCCGTGCATAGCCGGATTTTCCGGAGGCAAGGCCCTTGGGATTGTGCTTTTGGGCTGAAACGGGCATAGCCCCATTGTGGTGAATTGGTGCGCAATCGGGCAAACCGAAAGGGCCTGCCCGCCGAAAGGACCCGCCCAGCAAAGTGGCGGACCCTGCGGTAGGACTTAGGCGCCGATGGTGCCCATGTCGTTCTTCCACGCCACGACGGTGGCGGGGCGGGCCAGGGAGTTGCCGCCATCCGGCCAGTGGGAGGAGGTGCTTTCCACGCTGGCCTCTTCGTCCTCACCGGGGTGCTGCACGTTGACTAGCACGCGCTTTTCGAACACGAGGGGGCCGCAGGTCTCGGCGTCCTTCGGCACGGTGAGGAACTGCTTGGTCATGCCGCGCGCGTTGCCTTCCAGCGCCACGGCGAACAGGCCGTCGTTGGACTCGAGGGCGTTGCCGTCGGTGGCGATCCACAGGTTGCCGAAGCTGTCGAAGGTGACGTTGTCCGGGCAGGAGATCGGGGAGACCTTGCTCTTGTCGAAGCCACCGAAGTAGGTCTCGGCTTCCTTGGGGTCCCCGCAGACCAGCAGGAGGTCCCAGGTGAAGTCCTCCCCGGCGAAGTTGTCGGTGAGCTCCAGTACGAGGCCGTTCTTGTTTTCCTTGATGGGAGCCCATTCGGCGATGTCTGCATCGTCTTTACCGGGGCGGGCGGCACCGCGGTACTTGTTGTTGGTCAGGGCGGCGTAGACCTTGCCGGTCGTGGGGTGTGGCTCGACGTCCTCCGGCCTGTCCATCTTGGTGGCGCCTACCTTGTCGCCAGCCATGCGGGTGAAGACCAGCACCTCTTCGCCGCTCATGCCGTCCACGTGGGATTCCACGGTGCCATCGGCCTTGGAGGTGGCCAGCTTGATCCACTTGCCGGTGCCGTCGTACTTGCCGTCCTCCGGCAGCTTGCCGGACTCCTTGAAGTCGTCGGAGTTGCCCTCGAAGGTGGCCACGTACAGGGTGCCCTGGTCCAGCAGCTTCATGTTCTCTGCCCGGTCCTCGGCGGTATTTCCGGACCGCATCTTGCCGGAGGAAACGAACTTGTAGAGGTACTCGAAGCGGGAATCGTCCCCGGAGTAGGCCACGACGGTGCCGTCTCCGGTGACGTGGATGTTGGCGCCCTCGTGCTTGAAGCGGCCCATGGCGGTGTGCTTCACGGGGGTGGAGTTGGGGTCCCAGGGGTTGATCTCCACCACGTAGTTAAAGCGGTGCGGCTCGTTGGGCTCCTTGGTCACGTCGAAGCGCTTGTCGAAGCGCTCCCACTTGCGGTGGGTTTCGGCGTCCTCGATGCCGTAGCGCTTGTAGCGCTTCTTGGCCTTCTCATCGCTGACCTTTTCGCCCCCGGCGAAGTACTGGTCCACGTTTTCCTCACCGGACAGGATGGTCCCCCAGGGGGTCACGCCGCCGGAGCAGTTGTTGAGTGTGCCGATGACGGTCTGGCCGCTGGGGTCGGAGCTGGTCTTCACCAGGTCCTTGCCAGCCAGGGGTCCGCCGATGCTGAAGGGGGTCTTCATGTGGATGCGCCGGTTGTACTGGCCCATCACGGGCCTGAGGCGGCCGTCCTTGTCGTTGCCCTCCACTTCCACAATGGACAGGCCGTGGCTAGCCCATTCGATGCGGACCTGCTCCTCGGTGGGGTTCTTCGCGTCGTAACCCTTGAACATCTGCTGGGGCGTGGTGTACTCGTGGTTGCTCACGAGCAGGAACTTGTTGTTCTCGCCGGGGATGGGCAGCAGGGCGGCGAAGTCGTTGTTGAAGCCGAACTGCTTTTCGGCGTCCTCCGGCGTCTGCTTGTCCACGGACCACTCGCCGGCCCCCTCCACGACCGGGTCGCCCCACCGGATGACAACGTCGGAGGAGTAACCGTCGGGTACAACGACCTTGTCCTCCTTGTTGGGCTTGACCATGTCGAAGTTCAGGCCCTGCGGCGTGGCGACGTCCTTGCCCGCCGCGGAGGAGGAGGATCCGCTGGCCGCCTCGGAGGAGGATCCCCCGGAGCCCTTGTCATCCGAGCATGCGGCCAGGAAGCTGGCGCCGCCCACGGTGACAACTGCGGCCCCGCCGGCTTGCAGTGCGGCGCGGCGGGAGAAGGCCTTGCTGACGATGTCCCCGAAGTATGGGTTATCGGATTCGTTCGGGATTGGCTTGGAACAGGCATCGCCGCACTTGTACACGCAGGTGCGGTGCGAGCGGCTGGACGTGAAGTCCATGTTCTTCAGCAGGTTGCGGCCAATGAGACCCATGAGTGCTCCTCTTCGTCGCGGCGTCGAGGATCACGCTAGCCAGCCCGTCCTAATTCGCGGTGGCCGTCGGGTGTACTCCGTGTGAACGCTGTGGAATTACCGGTTGCGCCGCAGCAGTGAGGCCCCCAGGCGCCAGCCCAACAGCAGCAGTGCGCTCATTACCCCGGCCACGACGATGAAGGACCAGTGGGGGATCCGGTGGTTGCCGATGCCCCAGATCACCAGCCCAGTCACGAGGGTGGCGGCCCAGATCGTCGCCGCGGAGGAGAGGTCGAACCCGCTGCGTCCGCGTGCCCCGCTGAACCACAGGATGCCCCAGCCCAGCAGCGTTCCGAGCATGAAGGGCCAGGCCGTGTTCAGCCAGCCCAGGACGCTCAGCGGCATCTCGGGGGAGTTGTGCGCGATGCGGGCCATCAGGGCGAAGAGGGCCACAGCGATGAGATCCGCGACCAACGCGACGCCCGGGGCAGGGTGGTGTGCACTGGACCCGGCGGAGCGTTGGGGCCGCGTCCGGTTTTGCGCCTTGGCCGCGGTGCGACTGGTGCCGGCGGTGGGGTGGTGTTGGCTATGGCCGGGGGTGGGGCCCATTGTCATACTCCCTAATTGCTGCTGAGGGTCGTTTTTTCCTTGGGGACGCCACCAACCTCCGCGTTGTCCTCATGCACGCGCGGGGTGGCGAGCTTCGTAGCGAAGAAGACCAGCCAACCAATCGCCACGAGGCCGACGAAGGAGAGCATACGGAAGACGATGACAGCGGCGAATGCCTGGGCGGAGGTCAGCGCGGCGAAGGCCACCAGGGAGCTGGTGAGCGCGAGGTCCACGGGCCCGAGGCCGCCGGGGGTCACCTGGGCTTGCCCCGCGACCTTGGCAGCGATGAAGGACAGCACTACACCCGCGACGGGGGGCTCCCCTCCGATGGACATCACGCAGGCCCATAGGCAGATGATCTCGAAGATCCAATTCCAGAGGGACCAGTTGATAGCCAGGCCCAGGCGGGGTAGAGGCAGGTCCACTGCGGAGAGTTGATCCGCAAAACCGTGCACGGCGGCGGTCCAGCGGTCCTCCGGCCTGCGGCGCCAGCGGTTGATGGCCCGCAACCGGCACAGCAGCCACTGCTCTACGGTCTTGGGGTTGCGTGCACACCAGTTCGTAGCGATGGCTAGCAGAATGAGCACGGCAATAGAGATCGCCAGGGTCACCGGTTTCACCCGCAGCCCCAGGAAATACACCGACCCGAGGGCCAGGATGGCCAAGCCGCCCCCGGATAGCGCACCTGAGATGACCATGTACCAGCTCGCGATTACCGGCGTGGCACCCCACTTAATCTGCTCGCGAAAGATCATCGCGGCGGAGAGTGCGGGCCCACCGGGGAAAGAAGCGGACCAGGCGTTGGCCGCCAGGCCCAACGTGTTCGCCGTCCAGCGGCGAACCTTCACCCCGGCGGAGCGCAGCAGTACCACCATCACCTCCGCCTGTGTGGCCATCGTCAGCGCTTGGGCGATCACTGCGGGAATCAGCCACCGCGGGTCCGCCTGGCGCAATTCCGCCCACCCCTCAGAGATGAAGTGCAGGTGGTTGCGGGCGAAGAAGGCCAGGACGGCGAGGACCGCAAGGGCGAGCGCGATGCGGACGCGACGGCTGCGCAGTGATGGGCGGGTCACTGGTGATGGCGCTCCTCGTCGTAGTCAGGCGCGGGCAAGGCGGCGGGTTCGGGTGCCGGGGGGAGCTCGGGGCGACGCCCCAGCCGCTCCATGAGCTCCTGGAAGGGTACCGCGCCCTCGGTGTGCTCGTGCCGTCCGCCACTGGCGATGGCGACGGGCAGGGTCTCGTTGTGGCCCACCTTTTGGCTGAGGCGGTGGACCCACTGGGGTGCCCACCAGTTGTCTTCCCGCAGGAGGTGCATCACGGCCGGGACTAACAACATGCGAATGATGGTGGCGTCCAGAATAAGGGCAATGACCATCCCGAACGCTATGTATTTCATCATCACAATATTGGAAAAACCGAATGCGCCGCACACCACGATCATGATGAGGGCCGCAGCGGTGATGATGCCGCCAGTGGTCGCCGTGCCGAATCGAATGGACTTATCCGTGCTCAGGCCATGGGCGCGGGCCTCCACCATGCGGGAGACGAGGAAGACCTCGTAGTCCGTGGACAGGCCGAAGATGATCGCCACGATAAGCACCAGCACCGGGCTCATGAGCGGCCCGGCGGTGTACCCGAACAACCCGGAGCCCACCCCATCGACAAACAACAAGGTGAGCATCCCCAAGGTGGCCCCGGCCCCCAGGATGTTCATGATCACGGCCTTCGCCGGGATGATCAGCGAGCCGAAGATGAGGGCCATGAGCACGAAGGACACGGCCACGATGTAGGCGAGCATCCAGGGCAGCTTGTCCACCATGGCCCGCAGGGATTCCACCTCCATGGCCGGGGTGCCCGCGACGAGCACCTGGGTGCCGTCGACACGAATATTCTCCAAGTCGGAGACGACGCGCTCGTAGTCCTTGCGCTCCCCGATGCCGGCGGAAAGCACCGTCACCCCGTCCTTCGTGGGTCGGCTGACCTGGAAGGGGCCCGTAAGGCCGGAGACCTTGTTGGCCTTCTGGTACACCGTGCCCACGGCGCTTTGGCTGCCGGTGATGACCAGCTTGACCGGATCCGTGCGGAACTGGGGGAAGGTCTCGTTGAAGTGCGCCTGGGCCACGCGGGTGGGTTCCTTCGGCGGCAGGTAGGTCTCGTTAATACCGCCGAACTTGATGCCCGCGATGGGCAAGGTCAGCGCAATGAGGCCGGCGACGACGGCGAGGGTGACCAGGCGGGCGTGGCGCATCGCGAAGGTGGGGATCTTGCCCCAGCGGCTGTTCACCACCTCATCCCGGGTGCGCGGGGTGCGCCGCCGCAGGGCCCCCTTGTCGATGTTGGGCCCGAGCAGCGCAAAGATACTGGGCAGTACGGCCACGCTGAGCAGCGCCGCCAGGGCCACGGCGCTCATGGCCCCGAAGGCCACGGACTTGAGGAAGGCCTGCGGGAAGATCAACAACCCAGACAGGGCCACCGCCACCATCGCCGCGGAGAACACCACCGTCTTGCCGGCCGTGGCCGTGGTGTTGCGCACTGCCTGGCGTACGGGCATGTCCTCCGCCATCTCCTCTCGGAACCGGGAGACCATAAACAGCCCGTAGTCGATGGCCAAGCCCAGGCCCAGCAGCGTGACCACGGACTGCGCAAAGACGTTGATCTGGGTGTACTGCGCCAGAATCGCCAGCACGCCCATCGACCCGCCGATGGACAGCACGCCCACCAGCAACGGCATGCAGGCCGCGATGAGCCCGCCGAACACGATGAGCAGCAGCAGCCCCACGGCGGGCAGTGCGAAAATTTCGGCGCGGTGGACGTCCTCCGTCATGCCCTGGTCCAGGCTGTCCGATACGGCGGTGGCGCCCGCAATCTCCACGGTGGCGCCGGGGACGGAAATGCTGCGCAACTCCGGTTCGATGGCCCGGTAGTTGTTCATCACGTCTTCCTTAACTCCGCGCATGCCCAGGGTCGCGAAGGCGGAGGAGCCGTCGGCCGAGGCCATCTGGCGTGGCCCGCCGTCGAAGAAGGACGTCACGGAGGCGATGTTGTCCGGGTGGGCGGCCTGCAGTTCGCGGAGTTGCCGGGTGATGGCGTCCCGAATTCGCGGGTCCATGGCCCCATTGGGCTTGCCGGTGGAGACCAACAGGATCACATCCCCCCGGCTATCACGGCCGAAGGTGTCCTCCTCGATCTGGGCGGCGCGGGTGGATTGGGAGTGCGGGTCGTCCCACCCCTCCTGGCTCATCCGCTGGCCCAACTGGGTGCCGAAGATGGCAAACAGCGCGACGATAGCGGCGATCACCACTATCGGGATTATTTTCCGCCAGCGAAAGGCGATATCGCCCCAAGCACTAAACACTGCTAAATTCGCCTCCTCTCAACATCCTGCCCTATGGGCGCTTTCTCCAAAGGTAGTCCCGAATAATGTGTTCTTTACTCAGGCCCTTGCCTTCGAATTTGGTGAGGACCTGCCGGTCCGTCAGCTGCGGCACCTCCGCCGGCCAGCCGAGGTACTCCAGTTGGGGTTCGCTGGCCACGAGCCCGTCGATCCATTCGGCGTAGTCCGCGTGATCCGTGGCGACGTGAAGCACGCCGCCGGGGCGCAGGCGGGTGGCGATGAGGTGCAGGGTCCCAGTTTGGATGATGCGGCGCTTGTGGTGGCGCGCTTTGGGCCAGGGATCCGGGAAGAAGATGCGCACCCCCGCCAGCGAGTTCGGCGCGAACATGCGGGCCAGAACCTCCACCCCATCGCCTTTGATCATCCGGATGTTAGTGATGCCCCCGCGCACCACCGCGCCGAGGAGCTTGGCCAGGCCCGGGCGGTAGATTTCCACAGCGACAACATTTTTCTCCGCCTCCAGGGGTGCCATGGCAGCGGTGGAGGTGCCGGTGCCGGAGCCGATTTCCACGATGGTGTCGGCTTCGCGCCCAAACCATTCTTGGAGGTCAACGACGCAGTCTTCGGTCTCGGGGAGGTCTGTGCCCAGGTGTGGCCAGTGCTCCTCCCACAGTCGCTGCTGGTTTTCGGTGAGGGTTCCGCGGCGGAAACTGAACCGACCCAGTCGCGGATAGTCGCGTCCGTCGTTAAACTTTGTTTGCAGTGGGCGCCCCGGGGGAGTGGCCGCCGAGTCTGCGGGGGGTTCCGCCGATGGGCTACCGGGGGTGGCGCTGTCAGTCGGCTCCGCTGGCTGGCCGCCGGGGGTAACGCCGTTGTCACTGTGATCCTTCACAGTGACTCATTGTGACATGGGGGAGTACAGGTGAAGACAATTGCCGTGATCGGGCCGGACGCCCATCTCGTGGAGAACATCGCCGCGCGCCTGGTGCGGTGCCGGGCGCTAGCCGGTGGGGGGCCGAAGGATCGGCCGGACGGGGTGGTCGCCGTCGCGCCAGGGTGGGAGGAGTCCGCGGGGGAGATCGTCTCGGCCGTGGTGGGCAACCAGGGCGGGGTGCTGGTGTACACGCCGGGGGAGTGGCCGGCCGGCCCGGGGGTGCATGTGTGCCCCGTGGAGCGCGACTTCCTCGACGAGGGCGACCTGGAGCAGTTGCAGGGCTGGGTGGATGAGCTGTGGGTCGATCGGGTGGCCTGGCAGGCCGGGGCCGCGCGGGCCGATGTGGAGCGCGCGGAGCGGGTGAAGATTTGGGTGCGGTTGCAGGCGCAGAGGGTGGCGTCCCAAATCATCGGAACGCCGCAATTGAACACGCCGACAGATGACGAACCAGCGCCGGAACGGCAGGCCGCGGGGTGGTCGGCGGGGGACGTGAGCAGCCATCGGGGCCGTGGTGAGGGGGATGCCGATGATGGGGTGGGGACGCCAATCCCTCGCGACACCCGAGAGTATGTCCATTGGGCCCATGAGCGATTCGTGTCCCGGATGAGGATTGCCGTGCTGCGGCAGGGAGTGTTGTTCCCGCATGTGGACGTGACTCCGCCGGACGTGGCGGGGATAGGGGAGCCGGGTGCTGGCGTTTCTGGGCGGGCCGGGGCGGCGCTGGTAGGGGCCGTGGGTGCGGTCGCGCTGGGGCTGGGAGTGGGACTCGGGGTCGGGCGCGTGCTTGGGGCGCCTGTGCCGGGGCTGGTGCTGGGGGTGATGCTGGGGCTGGCGGTCGTGGTGCTCCGCGGGCGCATGAGCAAGCGCGGGGCGGCGGAGGTTCACCGGGAGCGGGTGCATCGGGTTCTGCGGGAGCACTGGGCCGTGCTAGCGGGGGAGATCGTGGCGCGCATGCAGATTCCGCGCGTTGCGGCCGGGGATGTGGCGGAGGTGAGGCGTTAGTGCGGGGTGAGCGGGCGGTGACGGGTGACCACGACGGACAACGGGTGAGTGGGCGGTGACGGGTGACCACGACGGGCAACGAGTGAGCGGGAGATAACGGGGAGGAAGGCAAGACGTGATGGATGAGGCAATCGGGCTGGGTGGAGATTGGTGGGACGATCCGAGTGCTGGGCTTGGTTGTGCCGGGTTTGGCGGTGGCGCAGATTTCGGTGGGGATTTCGGTGGGGCAGGGGGTTTCGGTGAGGGCGTCCCTGATCTGCTGGACAAGATCGCCGGGCTCGCTGGGGAACGGCTGGAGATTGCCGACGGCAGCAGCGGAGGGCTCCTGTTCACGGTGGGCGGAGTGGAGTATCAGATCAGCGACTCCGCAGATGGGCAGACGGCGACTTTCGCCGACGACCGGGGCATAACAATCCTCAGCGACCTCGACGGCGATGGAAGGGTGGACTATGTATCCGATGTCACATTCGAGGGGCAGTGGAGCGCCTGGCGGTGGTCAGAGGGCCCCGAGGGTGGCCCGCACGATACCCCGCAGGATGAGTCGGCCCGGGGGTCCCGGCTAGGGTCCTGGGGCTCTCCGGATGCGTGGACTCGCCGCGTGAGCACTCACGATGAGCCCCCCGCCTCCCCCCAGTTGAGGTCCGGCCAGGAGGGCCAGGGGCAGCAGAGGGAGGCCCCCGGGGGCTTTCACCGCGACCCGGCTGGGGATGAGCTGGAGAACCCGGAGGGGGCTGGCGGCTCGGGTTCGGGGCAACACAGCTGGCAGGGGGACCTTTGGGAGTGTGTGGAAAGCGGCAGGTGGGGCTAATCTGAAACTGCTACTTAAAGCTTGTTCCCCATCACTGCTAACCGGGGCTAAAACCGTTTAGGGTGGGGATAAGAGTTACCCAACAGTGAGGGAGATTTAGATGACCATCCGAGGGCTTGTTGGCGAAACACCGACCGACAACCAAAACCTGCTCGAGTGGATTAGCGAGTCCGTGGAACTGTTCCAACCGGACTCCGTGGTCTTCTGCGACGGCTCCGACGAAGAGTGGGAGCGCCTGGCCGATCAACTGGTCGAGGCCGGCACCCTCGTCAAGCTCAACGAGGAGACCCAGCCAAACTCCTTCCTGGCCCGCAGTAACCCGGCCGATGTGGCCCGTGTGGAATCCCGCACCTTCATCTGTTCCAAGAGCGAAGAAGATGCCGGCCCCACGAACAACTGGATGGACCCGGAGAAGATGCGCGCCGAAATGCGTGAACATTTCTCCGGGTCTATGCGTGGGCGGACCATGTACGTGGTCCCCTTCTGCATGGGGCCCATTACGGATCCGGATCCGAAGCTGGGTGTGGAGCTCACGGACTCCCCCTACGTGGTCATGTCCATGCGCATCATGACCCGCATGGGTAAGGAAGCCCTGGACAAGATCGGCAAGGACGGCGAGTTTGTCCACGGCTGGCACTCCGTCGGAGCTCCGCTGGAGCCCGGGCAAGAGGACGTCCCCTGGCCCTGCAATGACACGAAGTACATCACCCACTTCCCCGAGGATCGGGAGATCTGGTCCTACGGCTCCGGGTACGGTGGCAACGCCATCCTGGCGAAGAAGTGCTACGCGCTGCGCATCGCTTCCGTCATGGCCCGTGACGAGGGCTGGATGGCCGAGCACATGCTGATCCTCAAGCTGGTCAGCCCGGAGAAGAAGCCCTACTACATCTGCGCTGCCTTCCCCTCCGCCTGCGGCAAGACCAACCTGGCCATGATCCAGCCCACCATCGAGGGGTGGACGGCGGAGGTCGTCGGCGACGACATCGCCTGGCTCAAGTTCGGTGAGGACGGCCGCCTGTACGCCGTGAACCCGGAGAACGGCTTCTTCGGCGTAGCACCCGGCACCAACTACAGCTCCAACCCCGTTGCCATGCGCACCATGGAGCCGGGCAACACGCTGTACACTAACGTTGGCTACACGGACGATGGCGGCGTGTGGTGGGAAGGCCTGGAGAACAAGCCGGATCACCTCATCGACTGGCTGGGCAACGAGTGGACCCCGGACTCCGACGCGAAGTCCTCCCACCCCAACTCCCGCTACTGCTCCCCGATCGCGCAGTGCCCCGCCGCCGCCCCCGAGTTCAACGACCCGAAGGGCGTGCCGGTCTCCGCGATCTTGTTCGGTGGACGCCGTCCCGACACGGTGCCGCTGGTTACGCAGGCGCACGACTGGAACCACGCCACCTTTATCGGCGCGACGCTGTCCTCCGGCCAGACCGCAGCCGCTGCGGAGGCCGCCGTGGGTTCCTTGCGCCACGACCCGATGGCCATGCTCCCCTTCATCGGTTACAACGCCGGCGATTACTTGCAGCACTGGATTGACATGGGCCGCAAGGGTGGCGACAAGATGCCGGCCGTCTTCCTGGTCAACTGGTTCCGGCGCGGCGAGGACGGGCGCTTCCTGTGGCCCGGGTTCGGCGAGAACTCGCGCGTGCTGAAGTGGATCGTCGACCGCATCGAGGGCAAGGTAGAGGCCGACGAAACCGTCGTGGGCCACACCGCCCGCTTTGAGGATCTCGAGACCGATGGTCTGAAGGAGACCGAGGACGACATCCGCGAGGCCCTGTCCACCAACCCCGCTGATTGGAAGCGGGACCTCGCCGACAACGAGGAGTGGCTGAAGTTCCTCGGCCCCAAGGTGCCCCAGGAAGTGTGGGATGAGTTCAACGCACTGAAGGAGCGCGTCGAGGCCGCGACCGCGTAGGGCGGTGACCGGGCCTGGCGGTGACCGGGCCCGGTGACGGTGCTTGGCGGTGACTGCGTAGGGCGGTGAACGCGCCGGGCGGTGACGGCGCCCCGCTAGAAAGCCCCGCTTTGAGCGGGGCTTTTTGCGTGCCCGCAGCAACTTTCCGGGTGCTGCGATGGTGGACTGGCCGTACTCCGATTGTTCCGGGGGTTGGAGCGCGGGGTGGGTGGGGTGGTCGGGTAGCGCGGTGCGGTCAGTGGGGTCGGTGGGGGGCTGATAGCGCGGTGAGGCCTGGGTGGGGCTGGGTTCTTACCGGTTGGCTGCGGAGGTGCTGGTGGCGGGATGGCGGCGGTTTTCGGCACAAAAGCGGTAAAAACGGTGGCTGCGGTTATGCTGCCGGACCCCGGCGAAAAATTGCGCAACAATGGGCCCCATGACCAAACAACCGGTAACCCGGCACACCATCTTCCAGTACTCCCTCATGTCCGCCCTCCTGGACGGCATTTACGACGGTGAGCTCAGCGTCAACGAGTTGCTAGGGAAAGGCAACTTCGGCATCGGCACGTTCGACGCGCTCGACGGCGAGATGGTCATCCTTGATGGTGAGTGTTTCCGCCTCGACCACACCGGCCGAGCCTCCCGCCCAGACCTCGACAAATGCACTCCCTTCGCCGTGGCCACGAATTTTGTACCCCGCCTCCACCGCAACGCCCCGGTAAACACGACGCGCGAGGCCCTGTCGGAGGTCATCGACGAGATGCTCCCTTCCTCTAATTACATGTACGCCCTCAAAATCACCGGACGATTCTCCAGCGTGCGCACACGGACGGTGGTGAAGCAGGAGCGGCCTTACCGGCCGATGGCGGAGGTGACCGAAGATGATACCGAGCACACATTCGAGAACATTGAGGGCGTGGTGATGGGCTTCCGTACTCCCATCTACGAAAAGGGGATTGGCGTCCCCGGTTGTCACGCGCACTTCCTCGATAAGAAACGCGAGCTCGGTGGCCATGTTCTGGACTTCACGATTGCTGAGGGAACGATCGAGTTATGCGTCGGAACAGATCTGGAGCTCCGGTTACCGCTGACCGGTGAATTTGCCGGAGCGGATTTGGATCCGGACGACCTGGATGAGCAGATCCAAAAGACCGAGGTTAAGGAGTAAGCCCACCGTGCATGTGCATTTCGTTACTCACATGGAATTCGAGCTACCCGGCGCTATTCAGACATGGGCGGCATCCCGGGGGCATAGCATGACGTTCAGCCGCGTTTTCGCGGAGGAACCCCTGCCGCAGGAACGTGATATCGAGGGCATCAACATGCTCGTAGTTATGGGTGGCCCGCAATCTCCATCGACAACGAAAGCAGAGTATCCGTTCTTCGATTCTCCGGCGGAGCAAGAGCTCATGGCACAATGCGTGCGGGCAGGGAAAAAGGTGTTGGGTGTGTGCCTCGGCGCGCAATTGTTGGGGGAAGCGCTCGGAGGGAAAACGGAGCGTAGCCCGCACAAGGAAATTGGCTGTTTTCCGATTAGCCTGACTGAACCCGGCCGGGTGGATCCAATGGTTGCGCATTTTGGAGAGAAGCTGACGGTGGCGCACTGGCACGGGGACATGGTCGGTCTGCCGGAGGGTGCCGTTGTGCTGGCCGGAAGCGAGGGCTGCCCCCGTCAGATCGTGCGTTTTGCACCGCATGCCTATGGTCTGCAGTGCCACATGGAGTTCACCCGGGACCTCGTGGGCCTCATGACGGATGCGGACGAAAACGAACTCCGGGAGGGTGCTGACCTGCCGTTTGTGCAGAGCGCAGAGGAGCTGCACGCTTACGACTACTCCGAGATGAACGCCGCCCTGGAGGGCTTCCTGGACCGATTTGCCGCCGCCAACGGGGCCGAGGAGTTGCTCTGATTGGCGAACAAGATCTGCTGACCGGGAATGTGTCCGGCGCACTGGCGTTGCACGCTGTGTACGTCACCAGTTTCCCCAAGGAGTGAGCACCCCCAATGAGCAAGGTTCTATTTGTTGTTTCTGCTGCAAACGTGTGGACGTTGAAGGACGGTTCGGAATATCCCACCGGTTACTGGGGTGAGGAGCTAGCGGTCCCGCACCGTTTGTTCCGCGAGGCTGGGTGGGATATCACTATCGCTACCCCGGGTGCTGTCGCCCCGACTTTGGACGAAACGAGCATGGGTATTGCGGGTGGTCTGCCGAAGAAGCGGAAGGAAATTCGCGAATACCTGGATTCCATTCAGGTCGAGTTGGACAGCCCCGTGGATTTGGCAGATGTGAATGCGGATGATTTTGATGTTGTTTTCTATCCCGGTGGGCACGGTCCGATGGAGGATTTGTCTCAGGACGCCACCTCCGGCGCGCTCCTGGCGCGCCGCGTAGAGACGAACAAGCCCGTGGGCCTGCTGTGCCATGCCCCGGCGGCGATTCTCGCGGCGAAGAAGGAGGACGGCACCAACGTATTCGCCGGCCGTAGGATGACGGGCTTCTCCAACTTGGAGGAGAAGGCCAACAAGGCCTCCGCCAAAGCGAAGTGGCTGCTAGAGGATGAAATGAAGGCCGCCGGAGTGGACTACAGCTCTGGTGTACCGATGATGAGCCATGTTGTGGAAGATGGCTCGGTTTTCACGGGGCAGAATCCCGCGTCTTCGGAGAAGCTAGCGAAGCGGCTCATTGAGGTTGCCGGAAACTAGGTAACTGAGGTTGCCGGAAACTAGGTAACCCCGTGAGCCGGGTCCCCTGGGGCTCGGGGCCCGCGCAGATCTACTAGAGGTCGGCGACCAAGGGTAGGCCTCGGGAGCTGGACAGGGCAGGGAAGCGGTAGCTGGCACGGGTTTGAGGCAGGCCTACGGCGCTCTCGGCCGCCAACGGTTGCACTTGTAAGTGAAGCGCTGTACGCTTTGACTCGCCAGGGGGAGCTACGCCCGCTTGGCCACGAGTGGCGGAAGGAGCCGGATTATGAACATTCAAACCGGGAACAAGACCATTCTGTTCACTGTCCAAGAGCAAGAAGCAGCCGCCCGCTACATTTCCACCGCAGGTGACCAGCTCTCTAATCTGCAAACCCCGGAAGCCGGACAGCTCCCAGAGGAGCTCAGAGCTGTCGTAATCAATGTTCTAGAAGCCATCCAGCAGGGATCGGCCATCACGGTTTCGTCCGTTCCCAGGGAGGTAACCACTACGACGGCTGCCTCGATGCTGGGTATGAGTCGTCCGACTCTAATGAAGCATGTACGCAATGGGCGGATAGCTGCTCACATGGTGGGTAGCCATCACCGCCTGCTCACAGACGACGTCTTGAAGTTTCAGGCAGAGTTGAAGGAAGAGAAGCGACGGGCGGTCTTCGGGTTGATGGATCTGGAACGCGAGCTAGGCGAAGCTTAAGGTCGGTGCGCGCGACTGGGGCGAACGGCTGCGTTAATCTAAGCGCATGGTGAAGCGCCAGGGGGCTGTAATACTTCCGGACTCCAACGTTTGGGCGTCCGCTACGCTACACAGTTGGTTTGGGTTGATTGCTGCCGAAAGTCTGGGTACGTGGTCGTTTCTTTGGACAGAGGATATCGTGGCGGAGGCGGTTCGAGCTCGGCGTAGGAGGTTCCCCAAATCATCCAGCAGGCAAATGGAAGCCGTCAGAGATCGCCTCGTTGAAGCTTTGGGCTCTGATTCCAGAATCTCCAATTTTCCCCACGACGCCACTGTTGTATACACGGATCCTGACGACGCTCACGTGCACTCGGCTGCGGTCTACGCAGAAGTCGATTACCTTGTGACGGGAAATATCAAACATTTCAGAAATTTGTACCAAAATCCGGGCCGCTGTCCATACGATTTGATGACTCCAGATGAGTGGCTCTGTCTAGCTGCCCAATCTGCTCCCGGTCTCATCGACCGGGTCATTTTGCAATAAGATGTTTACCACCGTAAAGTTACTAAGAGGTTCAATTTGCCAGAGAAATTGGCTAATGCGGGTTGTCCGGATTTTGTCGACTATGTCGCAGTTAGGCTTCAACGGTTGATTTGACCTTCCTCATTCATCACGCAAGCCGCCCTTTTCATCGAGAGTAGTTAGACCTCTTTGTGTCAACCCAGCGCCGTGGGAATTGCGGGCATCGCCGGAGGCGTATCAGGGGCAATTCGGATCAGCGCACCGAGGTGAGATCAAGCTAGGGGGGTTAGGGGCGGGGGCACCGTGACTAGTAGTTGAGTGCATCGATGCGGTCGACCGCGCGAGAGCGGGCCGATCGCAACGTCGCGTAGTCCACAAGGTTGTTGCAGGACAGCGTGTAGTTCCTACTGGAAGCGGGCACCAGTGCCTGGTCTAGCAGCATGAGCCGCACCTCATCCTTGAGTTCGGGCGGGGCAACCGCCGTCAGCGCGGCCAACCACTCCTCCATCTTCCGCACGATGACAAGCGGGGGGTTTCCGGCCGTGGCCACCAGAACTTCTAACACCGACTCCGCCGTCACCCGCACAGACGGGGGAAGGTCCTGCGGAACCCGCGCTTTTCGGACCGCGTCTACTGCCACCCGCGGCAGCCCAGCAGCACTCTTCGTCCGCCAGGGGTACAGCTCCATCCGCAGAACGTGATCCGCCGTGAGGCCGGGGCCGTTGGGGGTTGAGGGGCGGTTGGTGAGGCGAAAGGTGTTGGCGTCGAAAAGACAATCACGATGCCACGTTTCCACGTACCGGTGCCGCAATTCCCAAGACGGCACAACATGTGGATCAGAATGGTCTTGGATAAGCATCCGGTATTGCTGATCGCATAGGTCTATGGCCTCGGCTAGGCCAATGATCTCACGGGGGAACTCGTCGTAGATACTGTGGTATTGCGGGGTATGTAACTCGTTGCGTAGGCGGTTTGCGCATTCGTTAACTTGCGCGATAACAGAACCAAAGCTTCTGTGGATGATAATTGCTCGTCGCAACCATTCGGAGATGGGTTGGGCTCGCGTTAGGGGGCGGACGCGCGAACCATTGCTGGCCGAATTGCGAGAAGCCGTGCCCTGGACGGTCGCATTGATACCGAGCCAGAGGATCCGAGTTTGGTGCAAGGGCACCGGGGGTCGGTCGAAGAATTGCGGGGTGATCCGGTCGATGAGGGTGAGGGGAGTGGGGGCGTCCGGAGGCTGCGGGCGGGTGCGGCTTGGTGCGGGAATGTCCCCGGCCAGCGGCCCCGGGAAAGCTCGGCCGCCCAGGGTGAGTCGGCCGTGTTGGTCCACCTCGGGGAGGTGGCCGCGATCGGTGAACCACTGGGCGTCGAGTGGGTGGATGACTGCGGTGGGGTCTAGGGGAAAAGTGGTGGGACCCTCGGAGTTTGGTGCGCTGTCGGCATCGTCGCCGGTTGTGGGAAGGCAGCGGAAGATGTCCTCGGCGCGAACGTGGGGGCCGAGCCCAGCCAGCGGGTGCGCGGGCGACGGGCCGGTGCGTGGGGGGTGTGCGGGCGACGGGCCGCCGGTCGAGGGGTGTGCGGGCGACGGGCCGTCGGTCGAGGGGTGCGCGTCACCGGAAAAGGCGCCGGTGAGAGTCCAGAATTCCCGGAGTTGCTGGAAAGGGCCCGTGGTGCTCGCGCGGCCCGAGGTGTCGTTTCGCATGTGCCTCGCCAGTGTAGTGATTCCGCTAAGGCGAGGATCCCGCCGACGCCGGGGATGTGCCGGATAGGCGGCAGAGACGCGGCCGCAGGGGAGAGGGAGGTGAGGGGAGAGGGGGCAGAGGAGTGAGGCCGGGCGGCCCGCGAATGCCGAATGCAGACAGATCGGTCTACTGCGACCAGGCATTTCTCTCCGATTCCGCTGTTTTATTTGTCAGCAGGAATAGAAGACCGTAGCTTGGGCCTTCCAGGTAGACAGATCGGTTCACGGTGCTTCTCACGATAGTTGCCCCGTCCAACCCGCCAGTCACCTTCCATCCAGCTCACCCTCCAACCCGCCAGACACCGTCCAACCCGCAACCCGCTCACCCGTCTCCCCACTCACCCACGCCCAACCCGCCAGTCCCCGTGTAACCCCCAACCCACCCCCACTCCACGAGAAAGGCCCCACACCCCCGCCATGATCCTCACCGGCCTCATCCTCGGCGCCGCCCTCGGCTTCGTCATGCAGCGCGGCCGCTTCTGCGTCACCGGCATGATCCGGGACATCTTCACCCTGCGCTCCTGGCGCGGCTTCACGGCCCTGCTCATCGTCATTGCCGTCCACGCTCTCGGCCTCGCGCTGCTCACCTCCACGGGTGTCATCGCCCCCTCCGTCAAGCCCTTCGCCCCTATCGGCGTGGTCCTCGGCAGCTTCGTCTTCGGCCTGGGCATCGTCCTGGCGGGCGGCTGCGCCTCCGGGACGTGGTACCGCTCCGCCGAGGGCTTGGTCGGTAGCTGGATCGCCCTGCTCATGTACGGCCTGTCCGCCGCCGCGATGAAGTACGGCGCCCTATCCTGGCTGCAGAAAGACCTGACCAGTTACCGCTGGAACGTCACGACCCTCCCGGCCCTGCTGAACGTCTCCGCCTGGGTCTTCGCCGTCCCGCTCGCCCTCGGCGCCACCGCCGCGGCGATCCACTACCTGCGCGACGAAGCCTCCCGGCCCGCAGTCGCCCAGTTCACGCCACGCAAATCCGGCATCGCCCACCTGCTTACGGAACGCCCCTGGCACTTTTACCCCACGGCCGTCATCATCGGCGTGCTGGGAACTCTCGCGTGGCCGCTGTCGGCGGCGTCCGGAAGAAACGCGGGCCTGGGAATCACCACACCCAGCGCGGATCTGACCACCTTCCTCACCACCGGCAACACCGCCCGAATCAACTGGGGCGTGATGCTCGTGCTCGGGCTGCTGATCGGGGCGTTTGCCGCGGCGAAGGCCTCCGGCGAGTTCCGGGTGCGCGTGCCCTCGGGTACGCAGGCGGTGCGCAGCGTCGTGGGCGGGGTGTTCATGGGCGTGGGTGCCTCCCTGGCCGGCGGCTGCACGGTGGGCAACGGCATGGTGGAGACCGCCCTGTTCAGCTTCCAGGGGTGGGTGGCCCTCGCCGCCATCGCCGCGGGGGTATGGGTGGCCGCCAAGCTGTGGCTGAAGCCGCAGGGTGCGCAAGGGTCGCTTGTGGCGTCCCCCGGCCCTTCTTCCCTTTCGGACGCCACCCCCACCCAGCGCACCACCGAGGATCTCCTCGGCGGGATTCAGGTGGCACCGGCTGGACTGCTGGGAGGCTCCGGCGGCGTAGGATTGCTGAGTGACAAGCGAGCCCCCGCCGCGCACACCGCGCAGACCCCGCGCGCCCTCGGAAGCACCCCGGAGGGCCGGCGCCAGTTCACGCTGGACACGCTCGGCGCGGTGTGCCCCTTCCCCCTCATCGAAGCGAAAACCGCGATGCAGCAGCTCCGCGACGGCGACGAGCTGGTCATCAACTTCGACTGCACGCAGGCCACGGACGCCATTCCCCGCTGGGCCGCCGAAGACGGCCACGCCGTGCGCAACTTCGAGGCCACCGGGAATGCCGCCGGGTGGACGATCACGCTGGAGAAGGCCGGGGCCGCCCAGTAGGGGGCGCCGACTAGGAGGCGCAGCGGCCACGCTGTAAAGGCCCAGCGGCTGCCCGCCGCATTTCCCCACACCGGCCGCGGCCCGCCCGGTAAGCTGAAGCCTGCTGTTGTGCTCTGTCAAGGATGCGGCAAATTTCCCGCAGGGCGGACGAGACTCATTGCCTCCGTGGCGGAAGGATTATTTACGCACATGACGGGGAAACGTTCCACCCTTCCCATGCTGTTCAGCGTCTCGCGGCCGCTATCGTGGGTTAACACGGCGTATCCATTTGGTGTGGCTTACGCCTTGGTCACGCGGGAAGTGAGCTGGACCCTCATCCTGGGCACTCTCTTCTTCCTCATCCCCTATAACCTGGCGATGTATGGCATCAACGATGTCTTCGACTATGAATCGGACTTAGTGAACCCCCGAAAAGGGGGAGTGGAGGGTGCGGTCGCGCCTCCGGATAATCACCGGACAATCCTTATCGCCTCCGCCGTAGCCACCATTCCCTTCCTCGTCTACTTAGTGGCGGTTGGGAATCTCAGCGCGAACCTGGTTCTGGCGTTCAGCGTGTTCGCGGTCATCGCGTATTCCGCCAAGGGCCTGAGGTTCAAGGAAATCCCCTTTGTGGATTCCGCGACGTCCGCCGTTCACTTCGTGTCCCCGATGGTCTACGCGTTGGTGCTCGCGGATGTGCACTGGTCTGCGCAGCTCGTGGCTGTGTGCGCTGCCTTCTTCTGCTGGTCCATGGCCTCCCAGGCCTTCGGGGCTGTGCAGGATGTGGTGGCGGATCGGGCAGGTGGGCTGCGCTCCATCGCCACCCAAACGAGTGCCGCCTTCACCACGAAATTCTCCGTGGTGATGTATGTACTCAGCGCTGTTTTGCTGTTGCTGTCCCTGCCCTCTGCCCGGATTGTCGCCATTCTCCTGGTGCCCTATATCGCCAACATAGCGCCCTATTGGAATGTGGCGGAGCGAAATGCCGAATCCGCCAACCGAGCATGGCGTCGTTTCTTGTGGCTCAATTACGTCACCGGTGCCCTCATTTCCATGTACATCATCGCCCTGCAGGTCTTTTAGGGGCGAGGCGGAATAGATCCCACTATGTCGCAATCCCAGCCGCACATCTGCGTAGTCATTCCCGTCCTCAATGATGCTCCCCTGCTGCGCACATGCCTGCACGCCCTGGCGAAACAAACCCTCCCCGCGACCCGCATTATCGTCGTGGACAATGGATCCACCGACAACATTCGCGAAGTCACCGAGGCCGCCATTCATCGCGGCCTGCCGTTGAGTGTCATCCAGGAGCCAAAAAAGGGCATTCCCTTCGCCGCGGCTCGCGGATACGATGCCGCCCTCCGCCTCGCCGCCGGTCCCGTTCCTGCCCACTGCCCGTCCGGTCTTTCTTCTTCGTCCTTGGGGACGCCCCCAACCCCGCGCCTCATCATCCTGCGCTGCGATGCCGATAGCACCCCCGCCCCCACGTGGATCGAGCGCCACTGCCGGACCCTCCAAGCCCAGGCCGAGCGGGGATCCCGCCGAATCATCGCCGTCACCGGGGTACCCCAGTTCCCCACCCGACCGGGGTGGCTCGGACGCGCCATCGGCGCGGCGTATATCGGGTCCTATCAACTGTCCTGCGGTTCCGCCCTGGGCCACCCCGCCTTGTACGGGTCGAACTTCGCCATGGATGGGGCCCTGTGGGCCCAGGCCCGTGAGCGGGTGCACTTGAGCAAGTGGGTGCACGACGATTACGACCTGAGCTTCCAGGTACTCCCCGGGCAAACGATCGCCGTGGACTGGGGTAGTGCCATGCCCGTGTCCTGGCGGGCGGCCGTGACGCCCCGGCGAGTGGCCCGGCAGGTGGTGCAGACCTTCGTGACCCTCGGTTACAACTGGCGGGTGGAGAACCCGGGGGAGCGGCTCCGGTCTCGCATGCGTGAGCTGGGGAGGATGGAATCGCGATGAACTGGCTATACCTGCTCAGCGTTGTGGTCAGCGCCGGGTGCATGGCGACCGTGGACCACCGGTGGAAGCTGTGCATGTTTGACGAGCGGTACGGGGTGGGCCGAACCCTGGTCGGGATCGGCGGGATCTTCGTGCTGCTGTTCGCGGCCGATTGCGTGGGCATCCGGTGGGACGTGTTCCACAAGGGGGATTCCCCGTACATGAGCCACGTTCAACTGTTCCCGCACATGCCCCTGGAGGAGATCTTCTTCCTCCTGTTCCTGGGGTACTTCACACTCATCATCGTGAGTGCGGCGGATCGGCTGCTGGGAAGGGAGGGGTCAGATGCCTGAGTATGTTCTTCTGGCCGGCGCGGTGTTGGTGGCGTCCGGAATGATTTTCTGCGTAAGCACCGGAATGTCGGCGGCGCGGCATGGGCACCAGGAATGGAGCAGGCGCGTGCGGGCCGCAGCGGTGGGGGCCGCGGTGCTGCTGGTGATCACCGCAGTGTTCGACAACATCATGATCGGGGTGGGCTTTGTCACCTACCGGGAGGAAGCGCTCGCCGGGCTGCGGCTGGGGTACGTGCCCGTGGAGGATTTTTCTTACTCCATAGCAGCGGCCCTCCTCGCAGCAGCGATGCTGCCGACAAGAAGGGCCTAGCGGGGCTCACCCCCGGGCAGGGGAGCGCCGCGTGGGGTTAGTTCCGCAGGGAGTCCACCGGGGTGAAGCGCTCGCCGTACTTGGCGGCCAGCTCCTCGGCGCGGGCCACGAAACCTGCGACACCGGTGGTGGGGTAGTCCCCGCCATCGGTATCGGCGACTTTGCCCTCAGGCAGCTCAGCCTCGGCGGGGCGGGCGTAATTCCTGATGTACTGGCGGGTGCCACCGGTCCAGGCCGGGAAGCCGATGCCCATGATGGAGCCGATGTTGGCGTCCGCATCGCTGGTCAGCACGCCTTCGTCCAGGCACTTCTGGGTCTCCAGGGCCTCCGCGAAGAGCATGCGCTCGATGAGGTCGATGAGCTTCGGCCCCTCCTGCTTGCCCTGCTGCGGCCGACCGCCGCTACCCGCAGTAGCCAGGCCGGAGCCGGAGGTCGTGGTCTCCGCATCCGGCACGGCGACGGTGCCTGCGCCGAGCTGATCCCACAGGCCGCGCCACAGCCCGGTGCGCTTGCCGTTCTCGTCGTACTCGTAAAAACCCTTGCCCTCCAGCTTGCCGGGGCGATCGTACTCGTCGAGCATCTTGTCCACGAGGCCGGTGACACCGCCATCGTCGACGGACTCGCCGGCGGCCTCCTGGGCGGCCTTCGTTTCCGCGCCGATCTTGCGAGCCAGCTTGAGGTTCAGCTCGTCCTGTAGCTGCAGCGGCGGTGCGGGGTACCCGGCCTGACGGCCAGCGGCCTCGATGACGGCCGGGTCGATGCCCTCCACCAGCATGCGCATCGCCTCGTTAAGGAAGAAGCCGATGACGCGGGAGGTGTAGAAACCGCGGGAATCATTGACCACGATCGGGGTCTTGCGGATCTGCGCGGTGAAGTCCAGAGCCTTTGCCAGCGTGGCCTTGTCGGTCTTCTCACCGGAGATGAGCTCCACGAGCGGCATCTTGTCCACGGGGGAGAAGAAGTGGATGCCGATGAAGTCCCCGGCACGCTTCACGCCCTCCGCCAGGCCAGTGATCGGCAGGGTGGAAGTGTTGGAGCCCAGCACGCAGGTCTCCGGCACGGCGGCCTCGATCTCTGCCCACACCTTGTGCTTGAGCTCGGTGTTCTCGAACACGGCCTCGATGACGATGTCGCAATCGGCGAGGTCCGAGTAGTCCACGGACGGCTTGATCCGGTCCAGCAGGGCCTTGGACTTCTCCTCGGTGGTCTTGCCGCGCTTAACGGCCTTGGCCTCCAGGCCCTCGGAGTAGGACTTGCCCTTCTCCGCAGCCTCCATCTTGATGTCCTTGAGTACGACCTCCATGCCGGCCTTGGCGGCGACGTAGGCAATGCCCGCGCCCATCATGCCGGCGCCGACCATGCCCAGCTTCTTGAACTGGGTGCGCTCGAAGTCGCTGCCGTCCTCCTGCTTGGGGCGGGAACCGCCACCGTTGATGAACTGCAGGTCGAAGAAGAAGGCCTGCATCATGTTCTTCGCGGTGGGGCCGGTGACCAGGTCCACGAAGTAACGGGTCTCAACGGCGGTCGCATCCTCCACCCGCTTGAGCTGCGCGCCCTCCACCGCGGCCTTGAGGATGGCCTTCGGTGCGGGCATGGGGGCGCCCTTGATTTGCTTGGTCACGTTCGCGGGGAAGGACGGCAGGAACTGGGCCAGCGCCGGGGTGGAGGGGGTTCCGCCGGGCATCCGGTAGCCCTTGCGGTCCCAGGGCTGGCTGGCCTCGGGGTCGCTGGCGATCCAGGCGCGAGCGGCATCGAGGAGCTGGTCGGCCGGAACGACCTCGTCGATGAGGCCGGCTTCCTTGGCAGCCTCCGCGCTGAACTGGCGGCCAGTGGCCAGCACCTTCATGAGGGCATCCTGCAGGCCCAGCATCCGCACGGTGCGGGTGATGCCGCCGCCACCGGGGAGCAGGCCCAGGGTGACCTCGGGCAGGCCGAACTTCGCGCCCTTGGTATCCGCGGCGATGCGGTGGTGGGCAGCGAGGGCCACTTCGAGGCCGCCGCCGAGGGCGGTGCCGTTCATCGCGGCGACGAAGGGCACGCCCAGGGTTTCCAGGGTGCGCAGGTTGGCCTTCATGCCGTCGATGGTGCGGGTGAGTTCCGCCGCATCGGCAGGGGTGGCCTTGATCATGGACTTGATGTCCCCACCGGCGAAGAAGCTCTTCTTGGCGCTGGTGAGGATGATGGCCTTTACCTCCCCGGCGGTGACCGCGTCCTGGACCTTCTTTGTGGTCTCGGTGAGGGCCTCCTGGAAGGTGGTGTTCATGGTGTTGACCGGGGCATTCGGGTCATCCATCGTCAGGGTGAGGATGCCGTCCGCGTCGGTCTCCCACGTGAACATGTTGCTCATTGTTTCTCCTGCTTGAAGTTGCTTGCGTGTGCGAGTTGGGAAAGAAGGGGTGGGATGGTGCGACGCGTTAGACGCGCTCGACGATGGTGGCAACGCCCATGCCTGCTGCCACGCAGAGGGTGATCAGCGCGTAGCGCCCGCCAGTGCGGTGCAGCTCGTCGATGGCGGTGCCCGTGATGATGGCGCCGGTGGCACCCAAGGGGTGGCCCATGGCGATGGCGCCGCCGTTGATGTTGAGCTTCTCATCGGGGATGTTCAGGTCCCGCTGGGCGCGCAGGACGACGGAGGAGAAGGCCTCGTTGATCTCCCACACGTCGATGTCCTCCGGGGTCAACCCGGCCTTGTCCAGGGCGGCGCGGGCGGCGGGGGCGGGGGCGGTGAGCATAATCGTGGGCTCCACGCCGGTGGTGGCCACGGAGACGACCCGGGCGCGGGGGGTAAGGTCCATGTCCTGACCGGCCTTCTCGGAACCGATCAGCAGCAGCGCGGCGCCGTCTACGATGCCGGAGGAGTTACCGGCGTGGTGAACGTGGTTGATCCGCTCCACCTGGGGGTACTTGGTCTGCGCGACGGCATCGAAACCGCCCTCCTCCCCGATCATCGCGAAGGCGGGCTTAAGCCCGGACAGGGATTCGACGGTGGTCCCGGGGCGAATCGTCTCGTCGCGGTCCAGGAGGGTCAAACCGTTGCGATCCTTGACGGGGACGACGGTCCGGTCGAACCGGCCCTCCTCCCAGGCCTTGGCGGCGCGCTCGTGGGAGCGGGCGGCGTAGGTGTCCAGGTCCTCCCGGGTCTTGCCATCGAGGGTGGCGATGAGGTCCGCGGAGATGCCCTGCGGGACGAAGTCTGCGGAGAAGTTGAACTCCGGGTCCATGGCCATGGCGCCACCGTCGGAGCTCATAGGCACGCGGGACATGGATTCCACACCGCCGGCGATGACCAGCTCGTCCCAACCAGAGCGCACCTTCTGGGCGGCGAGGTTGAGGGCGGTCAGGCCGGAGGCGCAGTACCGGTTGATCTGCAAGCCGGTGGCGCTGAAGGGTAGGCCAGCGGCGAGGGCGGCGGTGCGGGCGATGTCCATGCCCTGATCCCCTACGGGGGTAACGCAACCGGCGATGACATCCCCGACGCGGTCTTCCTGCAGGCCGGGGTTGCGGTCCCGCAGGGCCTCGATGAGGCCGGTCAGCAGGGAGGCGGGCTTGACGGTGTGCAGGGATCCACCGGCTTTGCCCTTGCCGCGGGGGGTGCGGACGGCGTCGTAAACGAATGCCTCGGGGGCACCAGAAGTACTGGTCATGACAGTCCTAGGTTTCCTAACGTTGTTGGCCTTGGTTCGAACCGATGTACCCGAAGGGCCATCGATGTGTCTCAAATCACTGTACCGAAGGGGTGGGACAAGGCCAGGTGGCGTTAAGCGCCCCTTGGTACGTCACTGTTCACCCTAGCCCCTTGGCAAGCCCGCCAGGGGTGGCTCAACCCGCTATCGGGGGCCTTGGCTCAGTCGCAGATTCCTTGGCCTGGCGCCGCAGCAACCACAGGCCCGCGAGCAGTAGTCCCGCCCCCAAAGCCCCGCAGATAGCAGGGGCGATTACACCGAGGATTCGGGTACTGCGAATCTGTTCCTTGGCGCGGGCCATGTGGTCCCGCTTGGAGGCCTCGTCCCAGCCCGCGGCGAAGTGCAGCGCCGTGCGGGTGGGGTGCGCTAACTCGGTTCGCCGACTATCGGGCTGCGCGAGGTTGCGGGCGTCCTGATCATCCCTGGCATAGAACATCCACGTATCGGAGAAGCTATCCACCACCACCCCGGTAGACGGTTCCACAAACAGCACCCGGTGGACGGTGTAGTAGCGGCTCATCTGTACATCGTTGTCCCCAGAGCTGAGCCCCCAGGATCGCGCGGGCATCGTCATCTTCAACGAGGAGAGCACGGCCTTATCGGATCCGTCCAGGGTCCCGTCCGCGTTGAGCATCGCCTGGACCCGGGGGTAGAGCTCCGTCGGCCCGACGGTCTGCTCGAAGCGGTAGATCTTCTCGCCGTCGCGCTGGAGCTCGCCGACGAATTCCATGGGGTTACTTTCCAGCGTGTGAATGTCGTAGAAGGGGTAGGAGGCGCGGTCCGTGCCCATCGGGAACTGGTATTGCACGCCGTCGCGGACGAAGGGGGACACGGATTCCACCGCGCCGGCCTTGCGCGCCGGGGGGTACAGCTTGAGGGTGCTCACCGGATCCGGAACGGGCATCTGGGTTTCCCGGTCCAGGGTGACGTGGTCCACCGTCGCCGCCACGGGGGAGACGCTTCCATCCGCGTCGCGTTTGCTTGAGGGGTCGGAAAGTTGATCGCCAACTTCTATCGTGACCGTTTTGCTGTCCGAGGGTTGCTGAGCCACCGTGTAGCTGCGGGATTGCAGCATGGCATCGGTGCGGATGAAGCAATCGAGGGGTTTGTTCGGGCCCTGGCACTCTGGCCTACCCGCCGCCCCGGGGACGGGCGCGTTGGCTTCCAGCGCGGCGGAGTCTAGCCACGTGCTGCGGGTGGGGGCGGTGGAGTTCCCCATCATGAGGTTGAGGGGCAGCACCCGCCACGCGGGGACGACGTAGGCCGGCAGGGAGAGGGCCAGCACCAGCGCGGCGACGCCGAGGAAGATGGCGATGAAGGGGCTAGGCCGGCGTTTCGCCCCGGCTGTTGTTGAGCTGCGCATCAGTTCCGCCCCGGGGTCTCTCCGCCCGCGCCCTCTCGGCCGTCGGTGCGGTCGGCGTCTTGGCCGGCGGTGCCGTGGCCGCCTTCCTCGATGCTGCTGCGGCTGTTGGCCACCTCCTGGGCAGACGGGAGGGACGACAAGCTCCCCACGGCACCAATGCCGGCGGCCACCAGGGCCCCGAAAACAGCCCCGGCCAGCCCCGCCTTGATGGCTGGCCGGGTGTACCGGCGGGGGATGCTGCGCGGTTGAAAGGGCATTAGGTCGCGGTTTCCTCGCCAACCGGGGGAACGATGAGGACGGGGCGTCCGGCATTCTTCACAATGCTGTCCGAAACACTGGTCTGCACCAGGCTCTTCCACCCCCGCAGCGCCCGGGTGCCGGTGATAATGACGTCCGCGTTGACCTCCTCCGCGCTATCCACGATGGCGGTCCACACCGCAGTGGCGCACTTCACGAGCAACGGCTTGGCGCTCAGCCCGTGCTCAGTGCACAGTTGGACCCCGTCCGCGCAAGTCGCGCTAGCTTCCTGGTACGCCGGATCCTGCTGTTCATCGAGGTCGCCGTGGGCCGTGCGGGTGCCGTGGCTGCCGTGGCTATTGTGCAGCGGTTCCCACGCGGTGAGGACGAATACCTCGTCCACGCCGAGGACCCCGGCGGCGGTAACGACCGCAGCTCGCGATTCCGCGGACCCGTCGAAGGCAATCAACCCGGTGCTTTTCTGGCCTGTATTGGGCATTGTTGCGCCTTAACCTTTCCAGCACGCGGGTGTTCCTCGATGTAGTCGTAGCGTGCCGTTCCCCTGTGAGGGTATCAAGCCCACGGGACAGGGGTTCTCACCTGCCACTAAGGGCAGACAAACGTGTTCGGGCCCACCCCTAGCCGTTAAACTATGCCCCGTGAGTAAACACGCAAAGCCCCGGGCGCGCCGCAGACGGCGTATTCCGGTGTGGGCTTGGATGCTGGTGGCGCTGGCGGGGCTCGCGGGCATTCTCTACGGCGTGGATTACGTGATGTCCGAGGGCAAGGTCCCCCGGGGCACGTCGGTGGGAAAGGTGGACATTGGGGGTTTGCCGCTGGAGCAGGCGGAGCAGCGGTTGCGCAATCAATTGGGGGAATCGACCCGGGAGCCGGTGGTGGTGAATGCCGGAGATATGTCCAGCACGGTGGACCCGAGCCCTTCCGGTTTGCGCGTGGATTGGCAGCGGACGGTGGAGCAGGCAGGTCGCCAACCACTGAATCCGATTACCCGTGTCCGCTCATTCTTCGAGACCCGCGAGATGGGGATTGTCTCGCAAACCAATGGGATTCTGTTGGACCCGGTGGTTTCCCGGGTGCAGGGGGAGTTGCAGCGCCAGCCGAAGGATGCGGCGTTGAGTGTGGACCCTGCGGGTAAGGCGCATATCGACCCGGATGTGACCGGCCAGGCAGTGCCGATCGATCGGCTGCGCAAGGAGATCGAAGACAATTGGCTCAATACCTCCCACGTCGTGCCGGTGAAGGCGGATATCACCGAGGCGAATCTGCGGGAGGCGGCCGCGCACGATGCGGCGAAGAAGTTCATCGATCCGGCAACGTCGGCCCCATTGGTGTTCAAGGGCCGTGACAACGCCCAGGGGGTTATTCGCCCGGAGGATATGGGCAAGATTCTCACTTTTGTGCCGGACGATAAGTCGCAGAACAAGGCCTTCCGCCCGGAGTGGAATTCCGGTGCGGCGAAGGACATTCTGTCCGCCCAGCTAGCAAGTACGGAGCGGGAATTCCGCAACGCCAGCTTCCAATTCGCCGGTACGGGGTTCACGGTGGTGCCCAGCCAGGATGGGGTGATCATCAAGTGGGATGACACGTTGGGGGACCTGCAGGCCAAAGCGCTAGACACGCAGAAGCGTATGTACGACGTGGTCTACGAGGACAAGAAGGCGGACTACACCACGGAGCAGGCGCAGAAGGCGAATTTCGATACCGTCGTCGGGGAGTTCACCACCGGTGGCTTTTCGGATGCTTCTGGTGTGAATATCCGGCGAGTGGCGGAGCAGGTCAACGGGGCCGTGGTGCTACCGGGGAAGACGTTTAGCCTGAATGGACATACCGGCCCCCGGGGTGCCGCGCAGGGCTATGTGGAATCGGGCATTATTCAGGATGGTCGACCGGGCAAGGCGATTGGCGGTGGCATCTCCCAGTTCGCTACCACGCTATATAACGCCTCCTATTTCGCCGGGATGGACGACGTGGCCCACACGCCGCACTCGTACTACATCTCCCGTTATCCGGCCGGGCGGGAGGCTACGGTGTTCGAAGGCGCCATTGATCTGCAGTTCAAAAATCCCTTTGATACGCCCGTCAAGATTGTCTCTTTTGCGGACGCCAACTCCGTAACAGTGCGCATCTATGGCGTGAAGAATGTGAATGTAGAGTCGCAATCCTCACCCCGCTCTAACCCCACCTCCCCACCACGCCAGACGGTCAACGGCCCGGAATGCGTGCCTTCCAGCGGCATCCCCGGATTCACCATCACAGATACCCGGGTGATGAAGGACCTCGGCGGTAGGGAGATTTCGCGCAAGTCCCGCACGACGGTGTACGACCCGCAGCCGATCATCACCTGCAGCCGCTAGCGGCGCGAATCGGCAACGATACCCCCGCAAATCGGCAACGAGAGGCCCGCGGATCGGCAACCTGCTGGTAGCGATGTTTCCATGGTTGAACCGTTGCTGCCCCGTACTCTTTATCGCCAGGCGGAGGAAATCCTGAGCGATACTCCGATCCTTGTCATCTCTGGGGCCCGTCAAGTGGGGAAAAGTACCATGATGGAGGAGCTTGTGGAGGACATTCCAGGCAGTCGCCGTGTCAATCTGGATAAGGCGGCGGCTAGGGAGGCAGCTGAGGCGGACCCAGACGGTTTTGCGGACCAGTTTCCCGATGGTCTACTTGCGATCGATGAAATCCAACGGGTTCCGAGGTTGCTCCTGTCGATCAAAGCGTCGTTGGAGGTAAACAGGAGTCCCCGGCCGCTTTATTTGCACGGGGTCCCACAATCTCGGTTCCCTGAAGGGGGCGGAGGAGAACCTGGCGGGTAGGGCGGAGACATTACAGTTGCGAGGTTTGAGCCAGGGTGAGATTCAGGGAAGGCGGGAGGATTTTGCTGCTTTCGCCTGGACTCTTGGGGATACTGGACAGCACGTCTCTCTCGACGAGTCGGTGCTTCCCTCTCGCTCGGAATACTTCGAACGCATAGTGTGCCCCTACTTCCCAGAACCGTTCCTTCGGCGGCCTTCCCGGCGTAGCCGCTGGGTAAAGAATTATGCCGAGCGGGTGATCTCGAAGGATGCACAAAACCTACAAACAGTCCAACACCCAGACCGCTTGGCAGACTTATTGCGCTGGATCGCAGCCAATCCGGCAGCCGAATTTGTTTCCGCCCGCGTAGCTCTGGATTTGGATATTCCGAACAGAAGCGTACCCGCCTATCTTAGGGCCTTGGAGGGCGTGTTCATCATCGATCAGCTACCGCGGGGAGCACAACCGCCTTGCAAGGTCAGTGGGCCGCTCCAAGATCGTCTTTCGGGATGCCGGCTTGGCTTCCGAGTTGAGTGGTTTCGATGCTGCTGGTCTGGAGGGTGCGATAGCAAGCCCGCTGACCGGCGGTTTGGTCGAGAATTTTGCAGTGGCCGAACTACTGAAGCAGCAGGCCTGGTCAACGGTGGGGTATTCCGTTTCCCACTTCCGGGATAGAGATGGGCATGAGGTGGACATTGTTCTGGAGAGTCGTCGAGGCGATATCGTCGGCGTGGAAGTCAAAGCCACCACCTCGGTTGGCAGAAACCACTTCAAGGGGCTTCGCTTCCTCCAGGACAAAGTACCTGATCGCTTTCGGGCTGGAATAGTCCTGCATCTTGGCAAGGAGTGCCACCGGTTTGGTCCCGGTTTGTGGGCCTTGCCGCTGGCGAGCCTGTGGTCCAGGAGTCGGGTTGGCTAGGTGGGCTCGTTGATAACGCGGTCGATCTGTTCTGAAGGGGCCACAAACTACTCCGTGATGTGAACGGTTTTGGGTTCCGCACCGGGTTCAGCCATGAGCGCGGGCTCCGTGAGCGTGGTGTTCAGCCGGTAGGGGGCGAAGACCTTATGGGGGATGTTCTCCACAGTGGATGGGCGCACGTTGTACAGGTCGTAGACTGCTTCGATGCGTACCGGAGCGTTGTGAGGTAGGTGGGGGAGTGCTCGGCGTCCTGGATCCGTTTCTCCACGCTGCCCGTGGCGAAGCCAATCTTGTGCAGGTCCGTGATGCTCGTGATATCCGGGTCTTCGCTGAGGTTGCTCAGCACATAGAGGCGACCGGCTAGCGTGTCAGCATGTCCGATTTCGGAGGCATCAATTTGTCCGGCACGGGCCAGCACCTTGCCGTTTTCCTCGTAGAGCCGGATCGCCAGCGACTTGACGAACATCGAAGATTCCGTGCCGTTTTCGAAGATTACCCGCAGCCGTGGCTTGGGTTTACCCGTCGTGTCCAAGGGCGCATCCGGTTCTGGGTCGTGCACTTCGGCCACGAAAACCAGCGAGCCTTTGAGCAGGTAGAACCTGCCCGGCGCTATGGTGCTTTCACCTGCGAAGTCCTCTTCTTTAGGCAGCTCGTCCGGGGACGCTAGGGGTTTGACTTCTTCGAGGAGTCCGTGGTTGTTCAGGCTGGGCATTGGATTGTCATGCGCGTGTACGACGAAAACGTCATTGGTGAACCCGTCAACCTCGGCTTCACCATGGAACAGGCGTGCCAACTCGTAGCTAGACCATCCGACGGGTAGCCAGGCTCCTGCTGGACGCCGAAGAGTATAAGTGCGATCGCTACCGTAAGGACTGAAAGTGGTGGAGAGCTAGTCGTTGCCGGTGAGTAGTTGTGGTGGCATTTCACCGTAGTGGGCTGGATTTGCGATGCCTGCGGCGAGGAGGGCATTGGAGGCGAGTATTGGTTCGACGCGCTTGGCGAGCCAATCCGGCTGGAGACCGGTTTTGGTGGCGACTTGGTCGAGTGCGACAAAAATCTTGTAGATCGAGTGATCGAGGAACGGGCGGTGGTCTCGTTTGGCTCGTCGGGCGATGTTGGGGAGGAGCCCTGGACGGTCGATGACAGCGTGGTTCCACAGTTTCGCGCAGTGGGCGTTGCGATTGCGTAGGTAGACGAATGACCGGACTTGGCTCGGCAGTCTACTTGGAGAAACGTTCATCGATGATGCCATGCCCTCCAGTACTCCGGACTTCCCCGAGGCCTCGATGAGCCTAGACAGGCTTCCAAACGAGAAGGCCTCGACCGCTACCCAGATGGGCATGCGTGCGTACGCCTCTACGCTGTAAGCCTTGCCGGCTTTGATCTCATCGCGGTAGTGAGACACGAAGGTCTCCTTGCTTCGATCCAGGTTCGACAGCGCATGTTCTTCGACACGTTCCTCATCAGGACTAGGAGATTGGGTGAATCCGTCACCTCTAGCGAACGCTCCGACCGCTCCGACACATTGGGCGTAGTAGTAGGCGAACCGGGTCCTCAGGAGAACCTCGATCGGATGGAGGACTTCGTCGCACACCGCAACCAGCTTTTGTTCGGCTTCATAGAGACGCTGGATCACTTCAAAGGATGAATCGTCGAGGAAGCGATTGTTACCCGCCTTTGGGGCGATCTGCCAGTAACGGAAATATCCCGAGAACCGGTAATAGTTTACTCGAGAAAGGAATTCGGCTGCTGATGCGGTGTCTTTGACGGTCAAACCTCGTTCTTGAAGCAATTTGACCTGTTCGTCGTAAGTAAGCCGACGCTTATCCATGAGCTCCCCTGGAAATGAAAGGCCCCGGTCATTTGTGCATTGTCCCTCGCGGGACGAGAGGCCTGACCGGGGATCTATCGGAGACGATGCTACCCCAAGGTGGCCGCCTCGTCAACATCAGGTTTCGAACTCGGTGTGTTCGTCGCAGAGATTCCGCCCACTCCCAATCGGGGTCGAGGTGAACCGAACAGACGTCCCTAGCTGTCCGTGTTCATCCCGGCACTGCAGCGGCGGGTCGGTCTCGTACCTCACGGCAAGACAAGCCAGTGGCCTAGCTCGCCTTCTCTACCATCAACCCGGCTTGTACCCCACCCCCCTGCAGGGGAACGCTCCCCGAACAAGAACTGTTCGTGCTTCATCGGCTTTACACTCGGTTGATGTTGCAGCAGCAGTAAACAGCGAACCGACCACCGCAACTAAGCGAACCGACCACCGCAGCTAAAGGAACCGCGAACATGCATTACAGGAAAATGGCCCTCGGCATTTGCGGTAGCGCTCTCACCGTGTCAACGCTGGCAACCTGCGGCGGCGAGGTCAAGGACGGGCCGGGGTCAAGCTTCACTTCCATGTCCAGCTCCGCCGCTACGTCTTCCCCCGCAGCGGCAGCGCCCGCTGAGCCCAGCCCGTCCACCGGAGGCGGGCAGCAGGCGGCGCCACCAGCGGCCGGTTCGACGGATGTGGCCAAGTTCGACCGGGCCAAGCCCACGGGTGTTTTCCGCCAGCGGTTAGGCCTGACCTCCAAGGATGGGGCGGAGCTTCACTGTCTCAAGATCGACGAGACATTCTGCATCTCCCACACCCGATCACCTTATTGGGCCATCGACGGGCAACGTGCCCCCTACGTCAACCTGCTCACTGGGGAAGCCCGCACGGTCGGGGATGCAGGCATGGAATGGACCAGCAAGGTGGACGAGCTTCGCGCCGGGGAAAAGTGGTCCCTCTCGGAGGATCCAAACGGCGGTGGTTACATCGCCTGGGATGGGGCGAATGTGTACTGGAAGGCCAATGCAAGCAGCCCCACGAAGGTCCTCACGCCCCAAGGGTGGGCCCAGGGATAACCACCCCTCAAACGGCCCCGGCGACAAACTGTCCTGACCAGGCTCCCGCCCAATCAGCACACCGGCAAAGTCAGTTGATCCTTATTGATCTGCGGCCCCGAGATGAGGAAGGCATAACGGCTCAGCGCATCTTCGGGAAGCACGGCGATTGTGTGCAGGGCATTGCCGGGAACGTCCATCACATCCACCGCGCACGTCCCGTTCGACATGTGGGTGGCATTAGCCGTATCGCCGACGACACGATTGCGCCAATCACCGCTGCCATAATCCACGGCCGCGAGCGTGGTGTTGTTTCCGGTGCACAGAATCCGAGCGCGCTCCGAGGGCTGTAACTGGGCGGTTTGGCATTTGGTGTTGTTCCACCCTGTGCCGCGTTGGCGATCGGGAAGCACCTGGGGGAATTCGGAGGCCATGTTCTTTGCTTCTGCGGGCCAGGCAGGGCGGATCACGGTGGGATATGCCACGGCCGCCGCAAGCGCCACTCCAGCCACGGTGCCAGCGGCGATGAGGGGCCGAACCCATTTCCGGCGCTTGGGCGGCGCGGCGAAAGGAACGGCCATCTGTGCCCCGGCCGGGCGTACTGGTGGGAGCGCCGGGCGGGGCGGCTCCATCTTCTGCAGCTCGTCGGCGGGGATGAACGTGGAGGGTGCCGTCGCGGCGCTCGCACGTGCGAGATCCTCCAAGAACGCCGTGGCGGTGGGATGGCGATCCGACGGTTCGTTGCTAAGCGCCCGGGTGAACACGCTTGAAATGGCAGCGGCAGCGGGCGCATCCGCCGGGGCGATTTCGTTGCTACTAACCCCCGGAAAGACCCGGTGAAAGCGCCACGCCTCATCGCTCATAACCGAGCGAAGGGGGCGCAGAGTAAGCAATTCCAGAACCACCAACGCGAAGGCGTATCGGTCCGCACCACTTGAGGAGGACACGGGCGGCGCTTCGGAGAACGTCCCGTGGGCAAAAAGCTCCGGTGCCATGTATTGGTCGGTGCCGATGATGGTCCCGGCGGAGGTCATCCTGGTTTCGTCCTCCGTGAGGCTGATACCGAAATCCGTGAGAACACTCGCGGGGCCCCAACCCTGTTCGAAAGGGATCAGGATATTCCCGGGCTTTACGTCACGGTGGATGATCGGTTTTTCGGCGCTATGGAGGTAGTCCAGGGCCTCGGCGATGGGGCTCAAAAGATGTATGGCTTCGGACGCCGTCAGCCGGTCATTATTCACACTGCGGTTAGCAATCAGTTGAGCCAGGTTGCCACCTTCGATGTAGTCCATCTGGAAGAACGCGAGGCCATTTTCTAACTGACCAGCCCGGTGGACGGAAACAATCGCGTGGTGATGAACGCGAGCAAGAATCCGCATCTCCTGTCGGAAACGCTGGCGCCCGCCCTCGGTGTAGAGGGCTCGTTCGGTGATGACCTTGATGGCGACGGGCCGGTCAAGTTCGTCATCCCACGCTCGGTAGACCACGCCCATCCCGCCCCGCCCGATCACCGTGAAGTTGGATAACTCAAGCGTTTTCGAAAGGGCGGCGATGAGGGGGTCTTGGGGGTCCGGCTCAGAGCCGAGCGGAGCGTGGGGGGTGTTGGTCATCAAGTCTTCTTTTTCCGAGGCTGGTTTGTCCGATGCGGGCAACCCGGGTGGATGCTAGCTGCGTGGATCAGTGCCGGGTTGGACCCTTCCTGCTAGCTCCAGCGATGCTCGTGCTGATCGGCTCCGGCAGCGCCCGAGGCCCAAGGGTTTGACTGTTGCCCCTCTTCAGCTTCCAGCGACCACTTGCGAGGCGCTGGACTAGCCGAGGGGGAGGCCTTCGCGGCCGCCGCACTCCAGCGACCCCCGTCCACGCTGGGTTGAGTCTGCTCAGCGCTCCAGCGCCCTGTCGGAGCGTTAGCCTGGCCAAATCCGGCTCTATTAAAGCCCTTTAGCTGCACGGAGGCGCCCGTAGCGGAACCCAGATACCGCTTGAGCCACTGGAATCCGGGCGCGTTTGTTTGCACGCCAACAACCGTGTTCCACACCAGCATGATCAGGAGGATCAGCACCGCCAGGAACAGGCCGAAACCGACGGATGTTAGGGAATCAACATCGGAATCCCCCAACTCCTTGATCTGAGATGCCACGAGCGGATCGCCTCCGGTGAATAGGCCGGTCAGGCAGTAGAGGAACAGTAGAGAGATAAAAGGTCCGAACACCGTGGGGGTTAGTTGCCGGAGATTTGTCAGCAGCGATAGCGTCAGAGCCGCAAGCACCAGGATGATCACCAACTGGATGGCCAGAATCGGGCCAATCCAGTCACTAGTCGAACCGGATGTTGAGCCAATCGTTTCGCCAAGAACATTGGCGGATCCGGACACACGACAGCCCACATGCCCCAATCCGGAGAGCGAGCAACCCCCATTGGCGGAGTACCCGCCGAAGCCGTTCGACCTGCTTGTACTGACGTCGGCCTTTGTCCAGGGGAGGAGACACGTTAGAAGGTAAAGAAACGACAGCGTTCCGTATACCGCTAGCTGAATTACTGGCTGCCGGAGCCACGAACCTACTGAGTTTCGGGGAGTGGGCGCGGTGGGAGCAAAGTTCATTGCCATGACGGATCCGTTCTATGCGGTGAGTGAGCTAGGTGCCAGGAGGTTCGCAGTGAGCTCCGTTACTTTGCCCGCCGCCCCATGAGCTTTCGAATGTTCCACAAGAGGTTCAAGAAAACGAGCATGGCAGCAGTGTGGGCGGCTGCGAAGAAGCCAGCACTGTAGACGTCGCTCATGCGCCTGTCGTAGGAGTTGAGCCCCAGAGCCACCAGCCTGAACAGCAGGTACAGCCACGGGAGAAGAATGATGCCGTAGCCGATGGTCCACATCAGAGACTGAGATGGGTGCCGATCCTCTTTGACGCCAATGTTGGACATGTTGATCTCAACGCTGGGGTTCTGGGACGACTGCGGCGCTCCGAAGGGCATGGGGTTGGAACGGCTGAGGTCAGTGGAGGCGAGGTTCTTGATCCACTGGATGTCCACATTGGTCGAGCTGTCGGCCAGTGCGGCATCGTAGCTGTCCCGCTTGTACGGGTCCGCGAGAATGGACTTCGCGGTCCGCACCTCATCAACCTGGGGGGAGTTATCCGGTTGCCCACTATTCTTCAGATCGTTGAGGCGTGCCTGGAGGACGCGCTCAATATCCGCAGGTGGGGTATCGCGGTTAAGCTGCAGCGACTCGTAGAGATCGAACTTCATGTCTGTTTCCTTAATCGAATGATTCTGGTTGGTCGAGCTTGAAGTGGAACTCCGTCAATTCGACCTGGGAGAGTTCCGCCCCGCTAGAGTTCTCGACAGAGATTTTCTTCGGGCTTATCACTATGACAGTTCCGCCATCGGAAATTGTTCGGTAGCTGCCCTCGGTTCCAGAGGCGATGTCCCGTTCTGCCTCACCGCCCTTGTACAGGCCCCGGTAGTACAGACCGCCGTTCGCACCGACCCGGCAGACGACTGCGCGGTCGGTGCCGTTGCTGGCCGCATACACCCACTGGTCGTCCGCATTGCAATGGGCGCCCGATATTCCAACCCAGCCGCCGGGGCTGATTTGGTCATCGGTGGTATCCATACCGGCTCCGAACTCATCCAGTGAGCCTGGTCGATTAGGGGCCGGGGCTGGGGCCGCTTGGACGTTCGGGCTAGGAACATTGGGGGCAGGTGAAGGGGCCGGCGCGGCGCTGGAGGAGCTAGACGCCGTAGTGCTAGCCGGTGCGGCCTGGAAGGTTGGCTGGGCCATTTCGTTCGGCTGAGCGCCGTGGTCTCGGCTCTGCCACCAGAAGTAACCGAGGATGGCTAGGACCACCGTGAGGGCGACGGACACGCCCACGATGAAGATGCGCTTTGCCAGTCCACCTTGCTTCGGAGCGTTGCCGCCAGGGAATGGATTGCCCAGACCGCTCGGCCGCGCATCAAACTGGGTGGGGGGTTCGATATTCGATCCCCAACCTTGTCCTGTCATCTGGCCACTTCGCTTTCCGGTCGTCTTTAGCGGCGAATATTCTTGCTACCCGCCAGAAGTAGAGTAAAGCTACCGGGCATTGCAATACCACCGAAGCGGGGAAGCCTCCCTAAGACACCCATTTCAGGGGTAGCTCGATCGAACAGCAGAAGTTGCGAGGGCTGCGCAAAAACTACATGCGGTCCCAGTAGCGACGATGCTCGGCTGCGAAGCGGGCCAACTGGATACGACGAGACAGAGCCGGACCTGGCCCGCTGTGCGAAAACTCCGCAAACCCGTTTTCCGCGAGCTTTCGGCACAAGTAGTCAATCTTCGTATTGACCTTCTTCTGCGACCAGTCCAGTGTGTCCTGCAATTGCCTCACCGTAGGAATGTCGTCATTTCCCGCCCCAGCCCGGCGCACCAGAGGCGCGGCCAAGGCCCGGAGTAGTGCGGCCTGTTCCGCGTTGGGGGAGAACTGGCCCGCCGTCATCGGCGCGGTATGCACCGGCTGCGCCAAGGGCACATCCACTGCACGGGTCAAGGTGACATGCAATTCATAGGTGGTTTCTGGCGTCTGGAATACAAGGGCAGAACGATGTGCCGGAAGCGGGCTAGAGGCGCCGGGCCCCAACCGCATATGGGCCAAAGCACCCGCCTGGCGGCTTTCGATCTGAACCGGAACGCGATTGCCCCTGTTCGCCACCATCCACGTGCCGTTCGCGTACCAAATCTCCAAAAGAACGCGATGCATGTATCGATCATCCGCGCCGACCGGTATACGGGCGGCACGGCCAATCGTGGTGGACTCACCCGGTTGCAGAGTCCACCGCCCACCGACCAGGTCGTCGATGATGACAAGGTCAGGGGACTTCATGGAAGATCATCTCCTCGATAGGGGAACGGAGCTGCCTGCTGCCTCCCCGGTTATTGCCGGGGTGGGGAGGCACGGAGGGTTAGGTGGGAAGGGGAAGAGGGGCGGCGGTTCTACTTGCCGCCGAAACCCTGTTGATTCTGCGGGCCAAACGGCGGCTGGTCGGGCTGGCCGAATGGCGGCTGGTTACCTCCCGGGGTAAAGCCCTGCTGGCTACCGAAACCCTGCTGACCGCCGAAGGGGCCGGGCTGCGCAGCGGCGTTCTGGTGCCCCCGCGGTCCCGTCGTACCGCCCGGCACCGGAGCCCCAGCCGGAATGTTCAGTGCCTTGCGTAGGCCCGGGCCGAAACCGGGGCTCTGGAAGACTGCGGCGAGCAACAGAGCCGTAGCGATCGTGAGCAAACCCAGCAGGATAGCAAGGATGGCGCCGATGCCCGGGCTTGTATTCACGGTGGGATGGGTGCTACCGATGGACAGGCCCTTATCCGCGCCCCGGGTCAGCTTGTCCATGCTGCCAACCATTGCATAGACCGCGAAGACGACTTCCACGAGGCCAGCGGCAAGCAGAAACTGCGGGGCCAGTTTACGAAGCTGGGTGAAGGCCGCGACAATGGCCGCAATGAACAGGACCAGCACCGCGATCTGCATCGCCATAAAGAAGGTGTAGGAATCCGTGCTGGTCTCGCTGATGCTCGTCGGGCTTCCCGCGCCACCACCGAGGAGTTCCCCAAAACCGCCGGTATCCATCGAACCACTCGTCAGGCACTTCACCGAACCAAAGCCGTTCATGCTGCAGTCGGAGCTAACGTGCATCTCGGCGACCAGGAAACCACCATCGAACTTGACGGTGGCCTGTACCCACTTCAAGAACCCGGTGAGCAGCGTCAGCGCCCCAAGAACAGCCATGGCGATGGTGGGCAGCAGGGGGTTCCTGGCCATTGCATCCGCAGCGTTGGCGAAAAAGCCGCCGCCGGAGCTCTTCTGGGTCGGCTGCCCGTACTGCTGCTGGCCATATTGCTGCTGCCCGAACGGTTGGGAACCGTACTGGTTCGGACCGCCGAGCTGATTTGGGCCGGACTGCGGGGAATTCCATGGCCCCGAGTTAGGCACCGGGGGTTGCACGTTGTTCATGGGGCGCGGCGTCCTTTCTACCTAGGGATTTCCTGAAGGTTTGATACGGATACTCAAGATAGATGTATCAGGGGGTGCGCGCGACCGGAACAGCAGATATAGCCGGAGCCCTGGGGTGGACCCTAGGGCATAGAAAAGGCGCAGCCGGGGCTGCGCCAGAGAGTGGAGCCGATGACGGGAATCGAACCCGCGCCGCCTGCTTGGGAAGCAGGAGTTCTACCATTGAACTACATCGGCAGTGGCGCTCACTCTACTACGGGTGTATCGCAGGGTGAAAAACGGGCCGGTCAGCCGTGCTGCGAGCTCGCCTCCACATTGGCACCCGGATGCGCGGCGCCCGGCACCCGAAGGCGCGGCACCGGGCGCGCTAAGCTAAGCGGCGTGCTTCTCTCCGACCGTGACCTCCGAGCCGCCATCGCCTCCGGTGACCTGCGCATCGAACCGCACACCGATGACCTCATCCAGCCGTCCAGCGTGGACGTGCGCCTGGACCGGCTGTTTCGGGTTTTCAACAACTCCCGGTACACCCACATCGACCCGAAGCTCCCGCAGGAGGAACTGACCACCGAGGTGGAGGTGGACGGCGAAGATCCCTTCATCCTCCACCCCGGGGAGTTCGTCCTCGGCGCCACGCTGGAGCGGTTCTCCATCCCCGCCCACCTGGCCGGCCGGCTGGAGGGAAAGTCCTCCCTGGGGCGGCTCGGTCTGCTTACGCACTCGACCGCGGGCTTCATCGACCCCGGCTTTAGCGGGCACATCACCCTAGAACTTTCCAACACTGCGAATCTTCCGATTGCCCTGTACCCGGGCATGAAAATCGGCCAGCTCGCCCTCTTCAGGCTGACGAGCCCTGCCGAAGCCCCCTATGGCACAGGTACCCTTGGATCGAAATACCAAGGCCAGCGTGGACCCACCCCGTCCAAGGCCTATTTGAATTTCATCTAATAAAGCCTGCGCACGCAGGTGGGAAGCCCACAGCGTGATCACATTCGAGGACGTTTCCGTCCACTACCCCGGCACCGCCGCGCCGGCTGTCAAAAGCTTCGATTTTGAGGTCCCGTCCGGCAGCATCACCACCTTGCTGGGAAGCTCCGGCTGCGGCAAGACCACGCTGCTGAAGTGCATCAACCGCCTTGTCACCCCCACGGGGGGCAGGGTCCTCATCGACGGTGAGGACGTCGCGGACAAAGACCCGGTAAAGCTGCGCCGCTCGATCGGCTACGTGCTGCAGAATTCTGGTCTGCTGCCCCACCGGACGGTCCTGGACAACATTGCCACCGTCCTGCGGCTCAATGGCGTGGCAAAAAGCGAAGCCGCCGAGCGTGCCCTAGGGGCTGCGGAACTGGTGAACCTGTACCCGGAGCTGCTCGACCGCTACCCGCGCCAACTCTCCGGCGGCCAGCAGCAGCGCGTGAGCGTGGCCCGCGCCCTGGCGGCCGACCCCAACATCCTGCTTATGGACGAACCCTTCGGCGCCGTGGACCCCATCGTCCGCCGCTCCCTGCAGGAACAGCTCCTCGACCTGCAGGCCCGCCTGGGCAAAACCATCGTGCTCGTGACCCACGATGTCTCGGAGGCCATGACGCTGGGTGACCAGGTAGCCCTCCTCGCCGAGGGTGGGGAGCTCGCCCAGAGCGGCACTCCCCAGGAGTTGGCCGCCCACCCGGCCAACGATTTCGTCCGGGATTTCCTCGGTTTCCATAACCGAAATCTCACCGTGCGCAGTATCGATGGTGCAGAACTGGTGGTCGACGCACGCGGCGCTGTGGTGGGTGTGCTTGGGGGCGTCCCCAATAAACAGGGCGGCGAGTAACCGCATGTCCAACATCATCAATTTCGAGTGGATCACAACGAACTGGGATGTGATCCTGGATTTGGCGATCGCTCATGCGGGGCTGGCGATACCCGCCATTGTGGGCACGTTTATCCTCGCTGTTCCCATTGGCTGGCTGGCCCATCGGGCGGGGCAATCGCGCCGCTGGCGGCCGGCCCGTGCGTCCATCATCTTGTTGACGGGCGTGCTTTTTGGCATTCCCTCCCTGGCGTTATTCGTGTTGCTTCCGGTTATTTTGGGCACATCCATTCTCAGCTCTTTGAATGTGGTCATTGCTCTGCTTATCTATGGCGTGGCCCTGCAAACCCGGGTCGTCGCCGAGGGGTTCGACGCCAACGACAACCGCGCCACCGAAGCCGCCGACGCATTGGGATACTCCCGCGCCCGCAGGTTTTGGGCAGTGGACCTGCCCCTTGCTGGTCCCTCCATCCTGGCGGGAATGCGGGTGGTCAGCGCCTCCACTATCAGCTTGGTGTCCGTGGGAACGCTCATCGGGGTGGGCAGCTTAGGGGACTTGCTCACCGCGGGTTTCCAGCGCAACTTCCCCACCCAGATTCTCGTCGGGATCCTGGCCACCGTGGCCCTCGCAATTCTTTTTGATCTAGCCCTCGTCCTGGTGGGCAGACTCGTCATGCCCTGGCGCACGAAAGCGGGGCTATAGACCATGATTCAACACGCTTTCGGATTGCTCACCGACCCCTCCGCGTGGGGTGGGCCCACCGGTTTCGGTCAGCGCATTGCCGAACACCTGTGGCTTAGCCTCATTGCCCTTATCCCGGCGATTCTCATCGGTGTTCCCCTCGGGGCCGCGATTGGGCACACGGGTAAGGGCCGGGGACTTGCAGTGGGGACCACGGGGGCCATGCGGGCCCTGCCCTCCCTGGGGCTGCTCACCGTTCTCGCGTTGCTGATTCCCAGTGGTATTGCCAACGCGTGGATCCCCTCCACCATCGTGCTGCTCATTTTGGCAATACCGCCCATTCTGGCGGGAACCTATTCCGGCATCGAGGCCATTGGCCAGGATATCGTTCAGGCCTCCCGGGCCATCGGCCACACAGAATTGCAAACGCTAGGTAAAGTTGAGATGCCGCTGGCCGGAGCGTCCATCGTCGATGGAATCCGGTCCGCCACCCTGCAGGTCATCGCCACCACGACGATCTGCGCCTACCTGGGAACCGGTGGGCTGGGCCGACTACTCATCGATGGCCTGGCCACCCGCAACTATCCGCAGGTTGTCGCCGGGGCCGTCCTGGTCATCGGCGTGGTCGTGGCGGTCGAGCTCATTCTGCTTGGGCTGGTCTACCTGCTGCGCAGGCGCCGCTGAACGATTTCGGCCCTGAATCCGGGCATAAAGAAGAACTGCCCATAACCCAACGCAAGGACTATTGCTATGAGAATTACCCCTCGCACCCACACCAGCCACACCGCCGGGGTTGCCAACCGGGCCCCGCATTCCGGAGCGGAAACCGGGCAGGCCCGTGGCAAAGCCCTGCGTTCCCTTTCCCTCAGCGCGGCGATATTCCTTCTCGCCGGTTCCGCCGCAGCGTGCGGAAACAACGATCCCCTGCAGGAAAACACGCAAAACGATGCCTCTACGGTGACCGTGGGTTCCGCCAACTTCCCCGAAAGCCAAATCATCGCCGAGCTGTACAGCCAGGCCATTGCGGATGAGGGTGTGGAAACCAAGATCAACGGCGGCATCGGCGCGCGCGATGTGTACCTATCCGCCCTGGAAAAGGGCGATATCGATATCGTCCCGGAATACACCGGCAATCTCGCGCAGTACTACGCCAAGAATGCGGGCAAGCAAGACCTGCTAGCCCCCGGCGCTACCGCGCAGCAGGTGGAAGATGCAGTGCGCCAGGTGTTGCCGCAAAAGCTGGAGGCCGGCAAGCCGGCGGAGGCCGAATCGAAAGACGCCTACCGGGTAACGAAAGAAACAGCAGACAAATACGGCCTGGTTTCCCTTGGGGATCTAGCCAAGATGAGCCAGTCGACGAACATCAACATCGGCGGCAACCCGGAGTTGGCACAGCGGCCCTATGGTCCGGAGGGGTTGTCCAGCGTGTACGGCATCGATAAGGGCAAGCTGAAGGTCACGCCCATTTCCGATGGTGGCGGGCCCCTGACCGTCGCCGCGCTGCAGGATAAGACGGTGCAGGTCGCGGATATCTACTCCACGTCGCCGGTATTGGATCGGGACGGCAATAAAGTGGATGTGGTGACGCTGCAAGATCCCAAGAACCTCATCCTCGCCCAAAACGTTCTGCCCGTGATGCGCCAAGGGGGCCTAGACGATAGGGCTAGGAAGGCGATCACGGAAGTGCAGGAGAAACTAACCACCGAGGATCTGCTGGCGATGAATGAGCGCAATGTGGGCAAGGAAAAGGCGGAGCCGTCGAAGATCGCCAAGGATTGGCTGGAGGAAAAGGGCCTCACGAAGTAGCCGGGGTTCGCCCCGGATGCGAGCCCGCGGCCGCCGGTCCGGCGGCGACTAAGCCCGCGGCCACCGCCCTGACACTTTCAGGTCACACCCAGTTAACCTGCAGTCGGTATATTCGCCTCTTATGCAGATGACGGTTTTCGGTACTGGGTACCTTGGGGCCACCCATGCGGCATGCATGGCGGAGCTGGGCCACAACGTGTTGGGCGTGGACGTAGACGAGGCGAAAATCGCCTCCCTGACCAAGGGCGAGGTGCCCTTCTTCGAACCCGGCCTCCAGGACATCCTCACCCGCAACATCCAGGCCGGTCGCCTGCGCTTTACCACCGATTACCGGGAAGCCGCCGAGTTCGCCAACGTCCACTTCATCGGCGTGGGCACGCCCCAGAAGAAGGGCTCCAACGCCGCAGATACGCGCTACGTCAAGGCCGTCATCGACGACCTCGTTCCCCTCCTCAGCGGCGATCACCTCATCCTCGGTAAATCCACTGTGCCCGTCGGGACCGCGGCGTCCTTACAAAAAAGGGCCAAAAAACTCTTGCGGACGCCACCTAACCGCGCGCCGCACCACGACGAGACAGCAGAGAATACCGATTCGCCGGCCGCACCCGCCACGGTAGAGATTGCGTGGAACCCGGAGTTCCTCCGCGAGGGCCACGCGGTGGAGGACACGCTGCGCCCGGATCGCATCGTCCTGGGCGTGCGCGCGAAGAACAGCCGGGCGGAGGAGGTAGCCCGCGAGGTCTACGCCTCCGCACTGGCGGAAGGCACCCCCTTCCTGGTCATGGATCGCCCCACCGCGGAGCTTGTGAAAGTTTCTGCCAACGCCTTCTTGGCCACCAAGATCAGCTTTATCAACGCGGTCTCCGAGGTCTGCGAGATCACCGGCGGGGACGTCACCGCGCTGGCAGACGCGATCGGTTACGACGAGCGAATTGGCCGCAAGTTCCTGGGCGCCGGCCTGGGCTTCGGCGGCGGCTGTCTGCCCAAAGACATTCGGGCTTTCATGGCGCGGGCCGGCGAGCTCGGCGCGGATCAGGCGCTGACGTTCCTCCGAGAAGTGGATGCCATCAACATGCGCCGCCGCGAAAAGATGGTGGAGCTGGCCCGCCGCGTCCTCGGCGGTTCCCTCATCGGGTCCAACGTCACCGTGTTGGGGGCGGCCTTCAAGCCCGATTCGGACGACGTCCGCGATTCCCCCGCGCTCTCCGTGGCCGGTTCGCTATCCCTGGCCGGGGCGAACGTGACGGTCTACGACCCGAAGGCGATGAAGAACGCTAAGAAGATCTTCCCCACGCTGAACTACCCCAACTCCCTGGAAGAGGCCCTGCGCGGCGCGGATGTCGTCGCAGTGGCAACCGAGTGGAAAGAGTTCCGGGAGCTGGACCCCGCCCGCGCCCTCGACCTCATCGGGGCCGGAGCGCCGGCCGAGGAGGGGCAGCAGGACCGGCCCGCCCCGGCCGTCATCGACGGTCGCAACTGCCTGGACCGCGCCACCTGGGAAGCAGCGGGGTGGCGTTACCTGGCCCTCGGCGTGGGCTAGGGGTTAATCCCGCACTCCCGTAGGATCCGCTGCCACTGCTCCGTGCGCACATCCCCGTACATGCGGTGGTCAAGATCGATGGCGGAGAGCACCTGGTTGACCAGCTGGGGATCCGAGGTTTCCACGGCCTGCTGTAGGGCACTTTCGACGATCATCGTCGCATGACTGCGCGCCTGCGGATTGCGGTCGCCGAACATGAGGATGGCCTGCATCAGGAGCATCCGCAGATACGGGGAGAGCAATGGCCCCCGCTGCTCGGCCGGCAACTCGGCCAGCATCGGGCGGATCCGCGCGTTTGCCCACCCCGCAAAGTAGGCCAACAGGTCCACCGGGTGGCCGATCTCCAAATCGCTCCACTTGCTGGCGGTGGAGGTCACCGCGTCCGCCAGCGTCTCCACGACCTCGTCGGAAGGCTGCTCCTCCCAAGCCCGGGATGCCGCCTGGTCCAACTGGGCCACGGCTTCCCGGTGCTGCGGCTCGAACACCTCCGGGGTCATGTACACGCTCTTCAACAGGGCCCCGCCTCGCGCGACCACATTGGCCTTGGGGAAGGCGGCGTAGCACTCCAGGGGGTACCTTTCCTCCAAACCGACCGCTGCGGCGACCAAGCCGTGTTCCATGCACGAGTGGTAGTACGATGCGGCGCAGTGATGCCGCAGCTCCTCATCCTCGGATTCTTCGGCGAGGTTGAGGGCGCGCAGGCGGAGCAGGTCCGCACTGTGGAAGTTTCGCAGCTGGTCCAGGTCCGTGGCCCGCTGGGTGACGACCCGCGCCCGGAAGCCGTGGCCCTCGGGCCCTTCGGAATCCTCGCTGCGCTGCTCCAAGCTGTGCAGCAGGGCCAGGATGTTGAAGTACATGTGCAGCGGTCGGCTCATCATGGAAGTCTGCAGCGCAATCTCCCCGCCGACGAGTTCATCCGGCATCGCCACATAGGTACCGCTGACCATATTGAGCATGTAGGGCAGGGCGGACGGCAGGAACTCAGCCACGGCAGGCAGCATCACCGAAGTCTGCTGAAACCCGACTAGCGGGCAGATCGTCAACAGCGGCCGCACTCCGCGAAGGGCTAGGACAAGATGCTCTGCGGAGACGAATTTCTGGCTGAACGCCAAGGCCACCATCACGTAAACCTCGGCCACGCGCCGATCCTCGGCGGGCCGCTGCAGGAGGTCGCTGATCAAACTGTCGAGGACGACGGGATCGGGATCCTCCAAATTGACCTCGGCAACCCGTTCCCGCACCCAGTGCAGCGCTTGCACCTCCGGGTGGTCCAGGTCAGCTCTGCTCCCCGCTGTCTCACTGTTCAGGGCGAGGATGTGCTCCAAGAACCGGTCCCCGGGGAAGGCGCCTCCCGGCGCCAGCTCGCGGGAGAGGTATGCCGTGAGCTCCCGCCGGAAGTGGGCACCATTGTCCGTGGTGGTCCCCAGCATCCCATGCAGCGGGAGGGCGACTGCCGCGAGCTCCTCCCGGGTCACCTGTTTCAGGCTGTCCTGCCAGTCGTACCCCGCCATCATGTGCGGGGGATTGGTCATCCATTTACTTGCCGTGGGGGGTAGGGCGAACAGCGCGGGGGTGATGCCCTCGGGCAAGTCCGCCGCCCGTGGCAGCGGGGGGACCACGAACAATCCCGTGGCCTCCTTCACCACGGGCTCAACGTGGACGGAGGTGCCCCCGGGGATCCGGTCCTTGAGGATGTGATCCTGGTTCACCGTGTACCCGTTGCGCTCGTCGATCTGGCGGGCGCGGATGAGGGCGAGCCGCTCGGCGGTCTCCGCCGCTGCGGCGATGGTCGTGTCCTCCGGGCGCCAGTGCGGACCCAACGGGGAGATGCCCAGGCCAAGGAAGGGTTGGTCCCCGAAGCCCTGCTCTACCGCCGCCCGCAGCGGTTTAACTAGCTCGGTGGCCGCCGCCCCCACGTCGTGGCCCAGCGGAGGAACGTCGCTAGCGGCGCAGATGAGAAGCTGGCCGTTAAGAAGGGCAAGCCCGGCATCCGGCTCCCCGGCGCGCAGCAGGTACTCCGCGAGCAGCAGACCACTGCTCACCCCCTCGGGGGCGCCCAAGGTCACGCCCGCCACCTCCATCACCCGGCGGCCGGTGACCTCCGGGTCCACGTGGCCCAGCAAGGGAATGAGGGATTCCGCCTGCATCAGCGCGGGCATCGTCTGTATCTGCGGGCGGCCGTCTAAAAGGGACACGAGGTGTGCCATCAAGGGAAAGTCGTGGCGCTCCCAGGCGTTCATCGCTCGCGCATCGATGCCGCTGTACCACTTCGCTATGGCATCGGCGTCCCCATCCTCGGGAAACGGCGGCGGGGGAAATGCCTCCCCGATTTTCCACCCCCGCTCCAACTGCCCGGTCGCCTGGCAATACACCAGCGCTCGCTCGGCGATCTGGGCCTCACTGACCCCATGGGTGCGTTGCATATCCTCCACGCACTCCTGCAGCGCATCGAGGGAGGCCATCGGAATGGAGTGATCGTGGCCGTACATCGCGGGGAAGTCCGTGAAGGCCACCGCGAACAGGTCCGGCAGGGGATTGCCGGCGGCGTCCAGAAGCGGCTGGTCACCGCGGCCGCTGTTCACCGCCGTCGGCTCGGCGGGGAAGGTGGCCGCGTCCTGCCGGTGCTTCTGCCACAGCCAGGGGACCAGGGCCACCGCTTCCTGCGCATCCACCGCGCCTGGCAAAGCGGCTAGCTGCAGCTTCAGGGCGTACTCGTGGGGTTCACTGCCCGCTACCTGCGGGAGGGTTTGGCGGATCATGCCCGCCATATGGCGCGCCGATTCCGCTTTTTCCAACAGCCCTTCCACTAGCGCGGCGGGTGGGATGTGCCGGACGGTGTGATCGCCCTGGGGTGTAACAGACATCAGGTGAACCTTCTGGGTCGGTTAACAGGGGGGACTAGGCGGTGGGGAAAGAGGAGCAAAAGGGGCGACCAACACAACCGGCACGGTTGGCGCGGTCGGCGCAGTCGGCGTGACCGTCACAACCGGGGAGATCAAGGCAACCGGTGCGACCCGAGCTACTGCCGGTAACTGGCCAGGAAGTTGCCCAGCCGCTCGATCGCGTCGGCCAGATCACGGGCCCACGGCAGCGTGACGATGCGGAAGTGGTCCGGCGTGGGCCAGTTGAAACCGGTGCCCTGGACCAGGTGGATCTTCTCCGCCCGGAGCAGGTCAAACATGAATTTCTCGTCGTCGTGGATCTCGTGCACATTCGGATCCAGCCGGGGGAACGCATACAGCGCGCCCATCGGCTTCACGCAGCTCACGCCCGGAATCTCGTTCAACTTCTCGTACGCCACGTTGCGCTGCTCCAGCAGCCGCCCGCCCGGCAGCACCAACTGGTCGATGGACTGCTTGCCGGACACGGCCACCTGGATGCCGTACTGGGCGGGCACGTTCGGGCACAACCGCGTCCCCGCCAGCAAGTCCAGGCCCTCGATGAACCCCTCCGCGTGGCGCTTCGGGCCGGTGAGCACCATCCAGCCACTGCGGTAACCGGCCACGCGATACGCCTTCGACAGTCCGTTGTAGGTCACGCACAACAGGTCGGGGCACAGTGTTGCCACGCTGATGTGATTGGCCCCGTCATACAAAATTTTGTCGTAGATCTCGTCGGCGAGGATGAGCAGAGAGTGCTCGCGGGCCACGTCGACAATCTGCTCCAAAATCTCCTTCGAGTACACAGCACCCGTCGGATTATTCGGGTTGATCACCACAATGGCTTTCGTGCGCTGGGTGATCTTCGCCTTGATGTCCTCGATGGAGGGATACCAGTTATCCTCCTCGTCACACAGGTAGTGCACCGGTTTGCCGCCGGACAGGGACGTAGAGGCCGTCCACAGCGGGTAATCGGGGGAGGGGATGAGGACCTCGTCGCCGTCGTTGAGCAGCGCCTGCATCGTCATGGTGATCAGCTCGGACACGCCGTTGCCGAGGTAAACGTCCTCTACATCGAAGCGGGGGAAGTCAGCGATGACCTCGTAGCGGGCGTAGATGGCGCGCCGGGCGGAGATGATGCCCTTCGAAGTGCAATAACCCTGCGCGTTCGGGAGCGCAGCGATCATGTCCCGCATGATCACGTCCGGGGCCTCGAAACCGAACACTGCGGGGTTGCCGGTGTTCAGCTTGAGCACGCGGTGGCCGTCCGCCTCCATGCGCTCGGCCTCCGCGTTCACCGGTCCGCGGATTTCGTAGAGGACGTTCTGCAGCTTGGTCGATTGATCCAAAGTCCGCAGCTCACTGGGGCGCTTGGGGGTACTCATTCTTCAACATGGTGCCATCTTGGGGCCGTGGTCGCCACCGTTGCGGCGGGGGAGGGGGGCACCGGGCTGTAGGTGAGAATCAGCGCTGGGTGGGGTGTTTTACCGGGGTGCCGGGTTCGTGCCGCCGCCCGTGCCGGGGCCGGTGGTTCCTCCGCCGGTGCCGCCGCCGGTACCCGGGTTTGCGGGGGCATTGCCGTTGCCCGTGGGGGCGGTGCCCTGGGTGGGCTGAGCGGTGGCGCCGCCGCCTGTTCCGGTGCTTGGAGCGGGGCCGATGGGCTCGGCCGACGGTGCTGGGGGCTGCGGGGCGGGGTTGTTCGGCGTGGGGGTGGCTGGCGGGGCTGTCGTGGCCTGGGATTGGGTGGACCGGGACTGCGTGGTGGCGCGCCCGCCCCCGGTGTAGCCGGAGTAACCGCTGCCGCTGCTGCCCGAGTTGCCCTGGGAACGATCGCCGGGGTTGATGTTGTCGTATTTCCCGGTCGTGGTCGCGGCAGGGTAGCTGGGGGTAATGACGCCCCGGTTCGCAGTGGCGGCGTTTCCCGTCTGCGTGCCCTGCATGATCAGCATGGCCACGATGGCCGCGAGGAGCGATAACGCCGCGACAGTGGCCACCGCCCACTGCCAGAACGGCATCTTGCGGTATACACCGCGGGCTCGGGAGCGCATGGATCGATCCTCCTCCGCTTCGGTGACCTGCGCGTCTGCGGCGGCTCCATCTGCTTCGGGTTCGGCTACGGCGGCGGGGTCCACGGTGGCGCGGTTGATGGCGGCGGGGTCATCGGCAGCGTGGTCGATAGTGGCCCCGCCGTGCGAGGCGAAGTCCTCGTCGAAGTAGGGTTCGCTGCCGGAACGGTGGGGTAGGTCGCCAGTCCCGCTGCGCCCGGTGGCCGCGGCTAGGTTGCTGCCGTGGTCTCGTGGTGCGGCTGCGTGCCCGGTCGGCTCCGGGTTAGCGTGCGGGTCTGCCTGTCGGTCCATCTACTCGCCTTCGTCGTCACGCCGCATGTACGTCGGTTGGGTGGGGTACCCGGGGTCCTCGTCCTGCTTTCCGGAGGAGGGTCTGGGTGCCCACAGCGGCGGCATCTGTGAGTTCTCTTTAGTCTATCCGGCACCGCTGTTCAAACCTAGGTGGGTGCGTTTTCGGTCTGTGGGGGGTTGGGGTGTCTTTCTTGCGGACGCCAAAACCCCCGCGCCGGTAAAACGCGGGGGTTCTGGTTGGGCGGTCCGGTGGCCCTTGCGAGCCAGGGGTATGACCCGCCTAGGGGCCGTTAGCGACCGGGGGCACCGGGTGCGCCGGGGGCACCGGGTGCGCCCGGAGTGTTACGGGCCAGCTTGATGGGACCACTGTCAGCGTTGTCAGCCTTCGGCTGCTCGGCCTTGGCCTCCGCCTCCGGCTTGGCCTCCGCCTCCGGCTGGGCGGCTGCGGGGGCATTGGGCACGCTATCGCTGCCAGTCGTGTCTGCCTTCTCAGCGCCCTCAGCGGATTCGGACGGTTCAGCCGGTTCTGCCGCCGGGGCTGCGGTTTCAGAAGGAGCAGCCTTCGGTGCCGCCGGTGCAGAGCGAGCGGCAGGCGCAGAGGGGGCAGAAGGAGCCGCGGGCGCGGACGGAGCAGACGGCGCGGCAGGGGCAGCCTTCGGTGCTGCAGGGGCAGCCGGGGCTCCCGGAGCAGCAGCCGTGGGTGCACCCGGAGCGGTGGCGGAGAGCTTGATCTTTCCGCCTTCCTCGGTAGCAGTTGCCGAGGCTCTCTTGTCCTCGTCAGCAGGCGCGGAGGGATCGGCCGGAGCACCTGGAGCACCTGGAGCAGCAGGGGCGCCAGCACCCGGAGCCTTGGGAGCGCCCGGTGCGGCCGGTGCGCCAGGAGCCTTGGGAGCGCCCGGTGCGGCCGGTGCGCCAGGAGCCTTGGGAGCGCCCGGTGCCCCAGGAGCCTTGGGGGCACCTGGAGCAGTAGGGGCGCCAGCACCCGGAGCCTTGGGAGCACCCGGTGCAGCAGGGGCGCCGGCACCCGGAGCCTTAGGAGCACCCGGTGCAGCAGGAGCGGCCGGGGGCTTGGGAGCGCCAGGTGCGCTCGGTGCGGCCGGAGCACCTGCTGCGGGGGCCTTCGGCGCACCCGGAGCGGCGGGGGCCTTCGGCGCACCCGGAGCGGCGGGGGCCTTCGGCGCACCCGGTGCAGCAGCGGCGCCAGCAGCAGCACCCGCGGCGGCTCCACCAGCAGCGGCAGCCTTCTCCGCGTCTGCCTTCTTCTTGGCAGCGGCTTCCTCCGCCTTGCGCTTCTTCTCCGCCTCGGCGCGGCGCTTGGCTTCTTCCTCTGCCTTGCGCTCTGCTTCCTCGCGGGCCAGCTTCTCCTCGTCAACCCAACCGCGCTCCGGTGCTACCAGGAACTCCGGGGACTTGGGGGCGGGCAGCTTGCCATCCACCAGGATGGACTCGCGGAACATCTGGGAGATATCCAGGACCTGGGTGCGCTCGTTCTTGTCCTCGATATCGGCCTGGCGGTTGTTCACGCCGTCGGTGAGCATCGTCTTACAGAAGGGGCAACCGATCGCGATCGCTTCCGATCCGGTGGCCAGGGCCTCATCCGTGCGGTTGAGGTTGATGCGCGTGCCGATGTTCTCTTCCATCCACATCCGGGCACCGCCAGCACCACAGCAGAAGCCGTTGTTCTGGTTGCGGGGCATCTCCACCAGGTTCGCGCCGGAGGCTCCGATGAGCTCGCGGGGAGCCTCGAAGACCTTGTTGTGGCGGCCCAGGAAGCAGGGGTCGTGGTAGGTGACCTTGCGCCCGCTCTGGGGAGCGTTGACCGGCTCCAAGCGACCCTCACGGATCAACTTGTTCAGCAGCTGGGTGTGGTGGACAACCTCGTAGTTACCACCCAGCTCCGGGTACTCGTTGCGCAGCGCGTTGAAGCAGTGCGCACACGTCACCACGATCTTGCGCTGCTTCGGGGGCACGCCTTCGAAGGCCTCATCGAGGATCTCGATGTTCTGCTCGGCCAGCATCTGGAACAGGAACTCGTTGCCGGCGCGGCGGGCGGAGTCACCGGTACAGCCCTCGCTCTCACCCAGCACGGCGAACTTCACGCCGGCGGTGTACAGCAGGTCCGCGACTGCGCGGGTGGTTTTCAGGGCGTTATCGTCAAACACACCAGCACAACCGACCCAGAAGAGGTACTCGGTGTCGTCGAAGTTTTCGATGTCCACGCCGTAGACCGGAACATCCACACCGTCGGCCTTGGCCTTCTCGATCCACTCGGAGCGCTTGTTGTTGTTCTGGCCCCAGGGGTTGCCCTTGTTCTCCAGGTTCTTGAACAACCCAGCCAGCTCGCTGGGGAACTCGGAATCGACGAGCACCTGGTAGCGACGCATGTCAATGATGTGGTCGATGTGCTCGATGTCCACCGGGCACTGCTCCACGCAGGCGCCACAGTTGGTGCAGGACCACAGCACGTCGGGGTCGATCACGCCCATCTCGCCGGCACCCACGAGCTGCAGCAGCGGCAGGTTGGAGTGAGCGTCGATCGCCGGATCATCCTCGTTGGGCATATCCGCGGTGGAGAACAGGTCGGGATCGGCCTCATCCCCGTTACGGGCGGCCTTGAGGTAGGGGGCGGAGTCGATCGCGTGGTTGCGCAGATCCATGATCAGCAGCTTGGGGCTCAGCGGCTTCTCCGTGTGCCACGCGGGGCACTGCTCCTGGCACCGACCACACTCGGTGCAGGAGGTGAAGTCCATCCAGCCCTTCCACGTGAACTCGTCGATCTTGCCCACGCCGATGTAGTCCTCGTCCGGATCGGCGTTTTCCATCGTCAGGGCGCGGCCCTTGGAGGTCATGGGCTTCGCGGCGCCGAGGGCGTTGCGGCCATCGGAGTTGCGCTTGAGGAAGATGTTGAAGAACGCCATGAAGCGGTGCCAGGCCACGCCCCAGCGCAGGTGCTGGCCAACCATGTACAGCCAGATCATGCCGGACAGCAGCTTGATCATCGCGAAGACGGAGACCAGAACGGCTGAGGCCGGCAGGATCTTTGCCAGGTTCATGGTGAGGAAGTCCGTGTACCAGTGACCGCCTTCATAGCTGGCGAAAGTGGAGATGCGGGAGGCCTTAACAAGGATCATGCCGAGACCCTCAATGAGGACCACGGCTTCCACGAAGTACGCGGCGCGGGCATTGGACCCGTAGAACCGGGCCTTGCGCTCCTGGTCGCCGATGCGCTGGCGGATGATGATGAGCACGATGATGCCCACGACCGTGCCGATGCCCAGCAGCTCGTCGATGAAGTGGTACAGGCCGGTATCGCCGATGAGCGGCCAACCGCCGCTGGGGTCGAAGATCTGGATGTAGGCCTCAAACCACACGACGAAGCCGAGTAGGAAGCCCACCATGACCAGCCAGTGGGCTATCGCCACCTTGGGCTTCTTGGCCATCTTGGTGTGGCCTAGTACCTCGCGAATGAGGTTAACCAGGCGGCCCAGTGGGTTGTCCAGACGGCTCAGGGCCGGCTGGCCAAGGCGGATCATCTGGTAGATGTTGATGGCCCCGCGGATGAAGAACACCCAGGCCGGGATAGAAAGCAGAGCGCCGATGATGCCCATGGGGATGGTGACGTCCCATGGGATGTCTTGTCTCATCAACTTGTCGCCTTCGGCGAGCAGGTCCATGGAGTACTCCTCGTAAGTTCAGCCGGCGTGCAGCCGAACGCTAAAAAACTATGTACCTGGGCAGATTATCAGTTGTCAGCCTGCCGTTAATAGTTGCCGAGAAGCTTGCCGACCTGCCTATTTAGGCCATAATCGTGTTGCGAAAATCATTACCTATCGCTGGTTGATGAGATCCACTATCCGCCGCCGGTCCCGCCGGGACTCCGCCGTCGCGGACAGGTGGTACATGTGAAAGCCGCCGGGCACCTCCACCAGCTCTGCGGCCAGCCCCGCTCGCCGGATTGCGGCGATGAAATCTTGGGTGTCCGGCAGGGAAAGATCCCGGTCCCCGCAGAAGGCCGTCACGGTGGTTTTCCGTTGTTGTTCTTGGGTGATTAAGGACGCCATTCCCGCGCCCTTCTTCCACCCGGTCGCCGGATTAATAGTGGGGTCCGCGAAAGCTGCGGGGTCACCCCCAGCCCACTGCCGCCCGGCTGGCCGCAGCCCCGCGCTGGACAACTTGGGGTCCCGCTGCTCGTAGCGGGACATCCGGGGGTTACCCAACTCCAGGTCCAACCAAGGGGCGTTGAGGATGAGGTGGGCGGGTGTGGCGTGAATCCCAAACAGCAGGGCCCCCACCGCCAGCGCTCCTCCTGCGGACTCCCCGAGGATCGAGACGTTCTCCTCCCCATGGTCGGCGACGAGCTCCCGATAGGTGTGCTGGACCAGGGCGATGGCTTCCGGTGCGCTGTGCTCCGGCACTAGCCCGTAGATGGGCACCTCCACCCGCACCCCGGAATCCGCAATCTGGTCGATGAAGTTCCAGGCGGGTGGGCGGATGGTGTTGCTGAAGCCCCCTGCATGGAGGTAGAGGCAGGCCCGGGCCGCGGTCTGGTTCGGGGCAAGCTCGCCCAGCGGCGCGAGGTTGGTCCCCGCGTTGAGCGCGAAGGCCAGGGGGGCCACCGAGTAGACGGGAAACCCGCAGACCTCTCGGGTGCTCACGGATTGGTGCTGCCGCAACGTGTGGGGCGGCTCCGGGTTGGTGTGGGGCTTAGCCGGGGAGGAGCTGCGCTGGGCGCGCCGGGTTTCCTGGGCGAGTTTCGCTGCCGCGAGGGTCATCGAGAGGCTCATGTCTTCCCAATCTAGCGCCGCGAAGGGGTCGGCGGCGCGGGGAATTGCGGGAGCTGGGAGGGCACCTGGGGGCGGGGCCTATGGTGGACGAGCGCAGCAAAATTGAGCCGACCGGGAACAACTTTGAGCTGCGGGGAGTTACATCAGACGTGACAAGGTTGCGCGGCGCAGGCTCAACTCGGGTTGACGTTGCGCGCAAATTCGGGATACTTGGATCTAGTCACAGGCTCAACTTCCCCCGAGTGGGAATGAAAGTTGAGCCTAGAGCGCTAAAGTATGTGCGGCGCCCGGTAGAGGTGGCGTCGTAAAGAAAGAAGACAACAACCAACCCCACAGAAAAAGGAGAACATCCATGGGACGTGCAGTCGGCATTGACTTGGGAACCACCAACTCCGTGGTCTCCGTCCTTGAAGGCGGCGAAGCAACCGTCATCGCCAACTCCGAAGGCTCCCGGACCACCCCATCCGTCGTCGCCTTCGCCAAGAACGGTGAGGTCCTCGTCGGCCAATCGGCCAAGAACCAGGCCGTCACCAACGTGGACCGGACCATCCGCTCCGTCAAGCGCCACATCGGCGCCGACTGGAACGTCGAGATCGACGGCAAGAAGTACACCGCGCAGGAAATCTCCGCCCGCACCCTCATGAAGCTCAAGCGGGACGCTGAGAGCTACCTGGGCGAGGACGTCACGGACGCCGTGATCACCGTTCCGGCCTACTTCAACGACGCTCAGCGCCAGGCCACCAAGGACGCCGGCCAGATCGCCGGCCTGAACGTCCTGCGCATCGTCAACGAGCCCACCGCAGCCGCCCTGGCCTACGGCCTGGAAAAGGGCGACAAGGAACAGACCATCCTCGTGTTTGACCTCGGCGGCGGCACCTTCGACGTCTCCCTGCTGGAAATCGGCGACGGCGTGGTGGAAGTGCGCGCTACCTCCGGCGACAACCAGCTCGGCGGCGACGATTGGGACCAGCGCATCGTCGACTGGCTGGTGGAGAAGTTCAAGAGCCAAAACGGCATCGACCTGACCAAGGACAAGATGGCCCTGCAGCGCCTGCGCGAAGCAGCGGAAAAGGCCAAGATTGAGCTGTCCTCCTCCCAGCAGGCCACCATCAACCTGCCCTACATCACCGTGGACAGCGAAAAGAACCCGCTGTTCCTCGACGAGACCCTCTCCCGCACCGAGTTCCAGCGCATCACCCAGGACCTCGTGGACCGGACCAAGAAGCCCTTCCAGTCCGTGCTCAAGGACGCGGAGGTTTCCGTCTCCGACATCGACCACGTTGTGCTTGTCGGCGGATCCACCCGTATGCCCGCCGTCACCGACCTGGTCAAGGAGCTCACCGGCGGCAAGGAGCCCAACAAGGGCGTGAACCCCGACGAGGTCGTCGCCGTCGGCGCTGCCCTCCAGGCCGGCGTGCTGCGCGGCGAGGTTAAGGACGTGCTGCTGCTGGACGTCACCCCGCTGTCCCTCGGCATCGAGACCAAGGGCGGCGTGATGACCAAGCTCATCGAGCGGAACACCACCATCCCCACCAAGCGCTCCGAGACCTTCACCACCGCCGAGGACAACCAGCCCAGCGTGCAGATCCAGGTCTTCCAGGGCGAGCGCGAAATGGCCCAGCACAACAAGCTGCTCGGCTCCTTCGAGCTCGGCGGGATCGCACCCGCACCCCGCGGCCTGCCGCAGATCGAGGTCACCTTCGACATCGACGCCAACGGCATCGTCCACGTGACCGCCAAGGACAAGGGCACCGGCAAGGAAAACACCATCAAGATCCAGGACGGCTCCGGCCTCTCCCAGGAAGAGATCGACCAGATGGTCAAGGACGCCGAGGCCCACGCCGAGGAGGACAAGAAGCGCCGCGAAGAGCAGGAAGTGCGCAACTCCGCCGAGTCCATGGCCTACCAGACCCGCAAGTTCGTCGAGGACAACAAGGACAAGGTCTCCGAGGACATCCAGACGAAGGTGGAAGAGGCCGCCAAGAACGTCGACGAAGCCCTCAAGGGCAGCGACGTGGAGGCCATCAAGGATGCCGTGGAGAAGCTCTCCGCCGAATCCCAGGAGATGGGCAAGGCCATCTACGAGGCCGAAGCTGCCAAGGCGCAGTCCGGTGAAGGTGCCGACGCCGCCAACGGCGAAGGTGCGAAGAACACCGATCCCAACGTGGTCGACGCCGAGGTTGTCGACGAGGAGGATGACAAGAAGTAATGGCTGACAGCGACTGGACCGTCAACCCCGGGGCCCCCTCCCAAACCGATGAGGAGGCAGCCCGCGACGCCGACGTGGACGCCCAAGCCGGGGATGACGACGCAAGCGAAGCCTCCATCGAGGCAGACATCGACGCCGCCGTCAACGACGTGCTCACCGGGGACGCTGAAGGCGATGCCGAGGCAGCGGCCCAGGCGCGGGCAGACGCCGCAGAATGGGACTCCATCGACGACGCCGCCGACCTGATTGACGGCACCGAAGCGGAGGTCGCCGACATCACTGCGGCCGGTGGCGCTGAGGCACCGGGTGTCGGCTCCGGTGAGGCAGGGTCCGGTGACGCTGAAGCTGGTGACGCCGCGCTGCAGGCAGAACTGGCCGAGCGCACGGAGGACCTGAAACGCGTCAGCGCGGAGTACGCCAACTACCGCCGCCGCGTGGAACGGGACCGGGCCGGGGTGATCTCCGGCGCGAAGGCGGACCTCGCCGCCGCGCTGCTGCCCGCCCTCGACGACCTGCAACTCGCCGAATCCCACGGGGACCTCACCGGCCCGCTCAAGGCGGTCTCGGAGAAGCTCAACGCGGCCCTGGCCAGCGCGAAGGTGGAAGCCTTCGGGGCCGAGGGTGAAGAGTTCAACCCCGACCTGCACGAGGCGGTGCAGGATACCTCCAGCGGAGAGGACAAGGTGCTCGGCACCGTCCTGCGCAAGGGGTACCGGCTCGGCGACCGCGTACTGCGCACCGCGATGGTGATCATCGCGGACCCCAGCTAGACCGCGCTGCTAGGGCGCGGGGGCCGGGTCTTGGCCTGGTCGGCGCTGGCCCCTAGCCGGGCCGCCGGGCCGCGCAGCGCTGGCCCGCGCCTCGGCCCTAGAGCACCGGCCCCTCTGGCCCCTCCGGCCCATCGTCAAGCCCATCGCTGATCCTCCCCATGAGGTAGGCGTTGGGCTTGATGTGTATCTCCGCCTGCCGGGAGTTGCCCTGCCCCCAGACGACGTTGGTGAAGGTCTCCACCTCGCCCATGTGCATGAGGTGCAGGCGCGGCGAGACCGCGCCCGGCTGCGTGGTGTACAACTCTGCGGCCAGGGAGGCCATGAGCCCGATGGAGTTCATCAGATCGCTGCCGTTCGTCACCTCCCGGGCGATGGTGACGTGCCGGAAAGGCATGGCGAAGATCAGCCCATTAGAGCGGTCCACATGCGGCGCATTGCGTTCGAATAGTTCCTCGAGGAACAGCGGCGCGGAGCCGATGAAGAAGTTAGTCCCCTCCAGCAGCCAGCACTTTTCATCCGGGTTGTCCTTGTTGGGGGCGTATTCGCTGAAGGACATGTCCGAGTCCACGAGCTCCTGCCACAGGTTGCGATAGCCCATCCGGTACAGGTCCTCCACGGGCCCTCGGTCCTCCAGCGCGGGGGTGGTGAGGGATTGAATGGACTGTTCCGTATCCAGCACGAGGCGGATGAAAGCGTCCTCGCTGAAGGGCCGCAGGGGGGAATCTTTCCCGAAATCCTCGTTGCCCTTTTGATCCATCGGCGCCAAACGGACCCGCATCGCGGCGTAGAACTCCGCATCCGGCAGCCGGGGGCTATCCATCGCGGCGACGAGATTGCCGACGAACTCATCGACGGTTTCCGGCATCTCCGCGTCGAAATCGTCGAGTTGGGCGAGCAGGCGCGGCAAATTGTCCAGTCCCATGGTCCGGGTTTGGTTCTCGGAGCGAGCGAATTTCACGCTGTAGTCCTCGAACTCCACGGCGAAACCGCGTTCCTCCAGGCTGCGCCGAAGCTGTTCCTCCATTGCCATGGCTTGGCGCATGGTCAATTCGGTGAACACGGGGTGCGGATCGCCGAGATGGTCCGGCTCCGGCGGTGTTCCCGTTTCTTCATTGTGGACGCCAGGATGCGCGGGTTGGCTCTCCCCGCTGCGGTGGGAGGAGTTCTGCTCGGGGTTTCCGAACATCCGTTGCAGCCAGTTGCGCTTTCGTGGGGTCATGTCTTCCCAGCCTAGTGGGTGGCACTCGGGCCCCTGGCGGGAATAGGGGTGTGCTGGGCCGGTTGAGACAAATGGATTAGAAAAGTTAAGCGCGGTAGACTCAACCACGGTCAACGGCGCAGATGAAGATCGAGAAAAGTAGATCGAGGAGTTAGCAACCTATGGCACAAAAGGAGTGGGCCGAGAAGGACTACTACCGAGACCTTGGGGTGTCCTCCACGGCAGACGTCGACGAGATCAAGAAGGCGTACCGCAAGATCGCGCGGGAAGACCACCCGGATAAAAACCCGGGCGATGCCGCAGCCGAGGAGCGGTTCAAAAAGGCCTCGGAGGCCTACAGCGTGGTGGGCGATAAGGAGAAGCGCGCCGAATACGACGAGCTCAAGCGCCTCGTGGCCGCCGGCGGTGGCTTCGGCGGTTACGGCAACTTCGGGGCGGGCACCACCGCGCCGGGTTATGGCGGCTTCGGCTCCACCGGCTTCGGTGGGAGCGGGGCGGATTTCGACGTTTCCGACCTCTTCGGGGCCGGGGGAGCGAGCAACCTCAACGACGTGTTCGGAGGCATGTTCGGGGGCCGCGGTGCCGGTGGTCGCAGCGGCGGGACGCGAGCGTCCCGCCGTGTCCGGCAGACGCGGGGTGCGGACGTCGAAACGGACATCACCCTGGAGTTCCGGGAAGCGACCAAGGGCGTGACGGTCCCCATTCGGCTGACCAACCCCGCCCCCTGCGTGACGTGCCATGGGTCCGGGGCGAAGCCGGGCACCTCCCCCCAGCGCTGTACGACCTGTTCCGGGAGTGGGCTGGTCAGCGAGAACCGGGGGGCCTTCGGGTTCTCCCGTCCCTGCGAGGACTGCTCCGGCACCGGGACCCGCGTTGAGGAGAAGTGCCAGGACTGTGGCGGAACGGGCCGCAAGACGCGGTCTCGCACGATCACCGTCCGCGTTCCCGCCGGAGTGGTGGACGGGCAGAAAGTCCGCCTGGCCGGACAGGGCGCGGCCGGGGAGCGGGGAGCGCCGGCCGGGGACCTCTTCGTCACCGTTCACGTCACCCCGGACGAGGTATTCTCCCGCTCCGGGGACGACCTCATGCTCACCGTTCCTGTGAGCTACACGGAGCTGGTCCTCGGTGGTGCAGTCACCGTGCCCACCCTGGATTCCAAGGTGCGGGTGCGCATCCCCCAATCCACCCCGGATGGCACGACCCTGCGGGTCCGCGGACGCGGGGTGAACAAGCGCAACGGGGCCAGCGGCGATCTGTTGGTCACAGTGAAGGTGGAGGTACCCAAAAACCTCGACGAAGCCGCGATGAGCACGCTGCGAAAGTACGCCGAGGAGGAAAAGCGGGCTGGTTTCGATCCACGGGCTGGCTGGGAAGGAAATGTGGGGTGATAGCTCATGTCACACGCCAACGGACATGCCGAACCCGCAGGTGAGGACCGGAGCCCAGGTCGCGGCCAGACCGGCAAACGCCATGAGCCCCGGGAGGAAGTGTTTGTGATTTCTGTGGCCGCGGAGATTACGGGCATGCACGCCCAGACCCTACGCACCTACGACCGGATGGGGCTAGTCACCCCGGAGCGCACCCGCGGCGGGGGACGGCGATACAGCCGAGAGGACATCGAACAGCTACAGGAGATTCAGCGGCTCTCCCACGAGGAGGGGGTCAACCTCGCGGGAATTAAAACCATCATCGAGCTGCAAAATAGGGTCAACGAGCTGGAGGAGGATAACGCGGCACTTCGCCAGCGGCTCGCCGAGACGCGCTCGGAGCTGCACCGGGCCAACTCGACGTCAGGGCGCCGCAACCGCGGGGAGATCGTGCACGTGCCCCGCTCCACCGCCGTGGTGCTGTGGGAGCAGCGCCGCCGCCGCTAGCCCCATGCCCCTCGCGTGGAACGGGTAGAGGGGGATCACAGCGCGATGCGCCCGGTGGCCATGAGGAAGATGGCCACCCCGGCCGCGACGACGACCGCGGTGGCAACAAACCATTCGAAGCGATTGAACACCCGACCGCCCCGGTGCAGCCGCGTGAGCACGTACACCGCCAACCCGGGGAGCACCAGCAAAGTTCCCAGCAAGACGAACTTCACGTTGGCGGCATAAATGAGCCACAGGCTGTACCCGAAAGCGACCGCGCCGAGGAGCCCATGGATGCGATTAGTCCGCCGGGCCACCGGTGGCCCGGCGAGGTCGAACTTCGTGCCCGCGTCCGGGTGCGTGAACCCCGCCCCCCGCGTAGCCAGCAACAGCAGGTAGAGGGAGCTGAACAGGTAGGGGACAAGGTACAGCGAGGTGGCCAACTGAACCATCGTCTCGTAGGTGGATTCCCGCAGGTAGAACAGGATGATGGAGGCCTGGATGGCCAGCGTTGAGCACAGTTGGGCGGTGACGGGACCACCACGGGTGTTCAGCCGCCCGATCCGGTACGGCAACAGCCCATCGCGGGCCATGAGCGCGATCGGCTCGGCGCAGAGCATCTGCCAGGAGACGTAGGCCCCGAACACGGAGATGCACAGTCCCACGCTGATGAGGCCCGCACCCCAGGGACCCACGACGGCTTCCAGCACCTGGGCCATCGAGTTGTCCGACATTGCCGCGAGTTGTTCCCGGGGAACCACCCCGTAGCTGAGGAAGCTGACGGCCGTGAGCAAAAAGAACACGGTGACGTACCCCAAGAACGTGGCTAGCGAAACATCCCGCCGCCGCCGGGCCCGCATGGAGTAGGTGGAGGCCCCTTCCACGCCGATGAATGCCCACACCGTGAACAGCATCATGCCCTTGACTTGGTCCGTAATGGAGCTCACGCCAGCAGTGCCGTTCTCCCCGAAGGTCGCGGCGCGTCCCCAGAAATCGGAGGTGAACACCTCCGTTTTAAATCCCACGAAGGTGACGAGGACGAGGAAGGCGCCGATGGGCAGGATCTTGGCCACCGTCGCCACAACGTTGAGGATGGCCGCCTGGCGCACGCCGCGGGCAAGGGTGGCGAAGATGGCCCAGGTCAATGCGGATACCGCCGCTGCCTGAAACAGGCGGTGGGAGCCGTCGAACACGGGCAGGAAGTACCCGAGGCTGGAGAAGAACAGAGTGGCATACCCCACCTGCGCGATGATGGAGCCCAGCCAGTACCCCCAGGCCGAGGCAAAGCCGACGAAGTCGCCCAATCCGGCCCGGACGTAGCTGTACACCCCGGAGTCCAGGTGGGGTTTGCGCAGGGCAAGGGCCTGGAAGACGTAGGCGATGCACAGCATCCCCACCCCGGTGATGCTCCAGCCGATGAACGCTGCGCCGGGGGAGGCGACGTTGGCCACGTTCTGGGGAATCGCGAAGATCCCGGCGCCCACGCAGCTACCCACGATGAGGCTCACCAGGGTGGGCAGTTTTACGGTCCCGAGCTCCGCGGGGCGTGGGCTGGGATGGTCCGCTATGGGTTGGTGTGTCACCTAAGGAAACTTACCGACCCGGCTGCAGGAGTGCCTCCTCCACCTCCGGGTCATAGGGATACGAGCTGTGCGTATCCCTATCCCCCTCGGCCACGATGTGGGTATCCCGCAACCGGTGCCACAAATAACTGCCCCAGGAGGCCCCGCGCGGGGCGGTATCCTCCGCCCCGAACGTCGGCGCCGAGGGGTCCCGGCCGTGGGCACCGTCATCCGGCCAGGTCGTGAGCCCAATGAGGTCCCCCGGCACGTGGATGCTGCGCACCTCCGTACGTCCGTCGGTGGCCTGCGTGTGCAACTGATTGCGGTGCCCGGCCCGCACGCCGGGGCTGCCCAGGAAGGTGACCCGGTCCGCCCCCAGCGGGGCCCCCGGGGACTGGGCCGCCGTGCCGACGACGACGGAGCCGTAGCTGTAGCCAGTGACGTGCAATTGCGCGGTGGGGTTCACCGCCCGCAGATGGTTTTGAAACTCCCGCAGCCTCGGCGCGGCCTCCTCTGCCGCGATCGGCAGTGCAGCGGTGGCGAGGTTCCCTGGAGCCGAATAAGCGTGCCACCCGGCGACGGCGATGGTCTGCCCGTTCGCGGCGGCGTGGTCGACGAGCCGCTGGGCCCAGGCGGCGGTGCGCTCTGCCGCGCCGGGTTCAGAGCTGTGTACGCCGTTGACGATGGTGATGATCTGGTCCGCGCGCTCCAGATCCCCGCTGTACACAACGGGCCCATCCGGGGTCTGTTCGATTCTCGTCTGTGGCCCGAAGCTCGGCGGAGTCCACGGTTGCGCAGTGCCCGCCGCGGGGGCCTCCACATCCCCGACTGTGTGGACAACGGCAGCGCTGGCCGCGTCCACCTGCGCCAGTAGAGTTAGCGCCGCCCGAATGGGACCTTCGATGCTCTTGCGAACCAGCGGTAGGAAGCGGGCCAGGCTGCCGCACAGGGAACCATTGGCGGCGACCTCAATCCCGACCGCTCGAGCTGCGGCCACGGCGGCGCTAATCGTGGTGCGGGCGATCTGCAGTGTGGTGGCGAACGCCGCCCCGGCGTGCCCGCAGCACTCCGCCGCCGCCCCGAGGTTTCCCAGCCGGTTCGTCAGCGCGTCCACCCGGTGCTGCGCCGCTGCGGCCGCATCCCCCTCCCAGCCGTCCAGTCGGGTGTCGTGGGTATCGCGGGCCTGTTGTTGGACCTGCTGGCCGCACTCGGCCATGCACGCCGCGGCACCGCGCGCCACCTCCGGGCGCGCCTGCAGAACCTCCGGAACGGTGAAGCTAGTCACCGGCCCCTCCCTTCTGGTGACTGCCGCCTGAATCGCCAGCTCCATGTGCAATTGCAGCTTCGCCCGAAGTGCCAATCCCGCCGGCAGCGCCAATCCCGCCCTGGAAAGTCCCCGCCGCCGCCTCTTCCGCCGCCACAACGGCCTGGCAATAAACCTCGATGTCCCTCGCCGTCCCCGCCAAGTCGCGCGCATAACCCCGCACACCGTGCGCTACGGCCGGGATCACGGCACCCGCCTCCCGCGCCCAGGACCCTGGCACCGCCCCGACCAGATGGCCCCGGGCATCACCCGCCCGGGCCAAGGTCCCTCCCGTGTCCCCCAGATGCTCGGCCGCCTGGCGATAGGTCACGCAGACCCCCAGGGCCATGTGACCCTCCAACGCGAACTCCCCGCCGCTCACTGCAGTTCCCCTTTTCTTCAGTCAATCCACCGCACCAGCCTTGTCTCGCCCGCGAGCCCCACGGGGAAGTCCCCATCGCCCCCTCGCGGGCCCCCACGGCCGGCTGACCACCGGAGGGCCATCCCACCCGTGTTCCCCCCGGCGCACGTCAATGTAGCGCTGGGTCGGGGGCGTCCAGAAGGAAAGAACACCGGCGCTGTGGAAACCCGCCACCGCACCCCATTGGCCTATACACAGGCAGCCCGGGAGGCATTGCGGTTACCCTGGTTGTCATGCGTATTGCCGTGATCCAGATGATTGCCGAGCCGGATGTCGACGTGAACCTCAACCGCATCCGCAGGTACATCGCCGCCTCCGCAGCAGGTAACGCGGACCTGGTGGTGTTCCCGGAGGCCGCCATGTTCCCCTTCGACTCCGGGCGGTTGGACATGGTGGCCCAGCCGCTGGACGGGCCCTTCGCCACCGCCATCGTGGAGGACGCGAAAAAGCACGGGATCACGGCCGTGGTGGGGATGTTCACGCCCGCGGACACGGTGTACCGCCTTCCCTCGGGGGAGCTGGTGGAGCAGCAGCCGGAGGGGGCTGGGGAGGCCAACCGCTTCCGCCGCGTGTACAACACGCTCCTCGTCGCCGGCCCGGATGTGGTGACCCACTACAACAAGATCCACACCTACGACGCTTTCGGTCACAAGGAATCCGCCACCGTGCGCCCCGGGAACGAGCGGGTGACCTTCGACCTTGGGGGCACCACCGTGGGCTTGGCGACGTGCTACGACATCCGGTTCCCTGGCCACTTCATCGCGCTTGCGGAGGCTGGGGCGAAGGTCATGGTGGTGCCCACGAGCTGGGCGGATGGGCCGGGCAAGCTAGATCAGTGGCATGCCCTCACCGCCGCCCGCGCCCTGGATACGACCAGCTACCTGGTGGGGGCGGGCATGGGTCGGCCGGGGTCGCCGGATCGCTATGGTCAGGCCGATGGGCCCACGGGAATCGGGCACTCCGTCATCGTCGGGCCCAACGGTGCGCGTCTGGCGGAGACCGGGTACGCCGCGCAGGTGCTCACCGTCGATATCGACCCGAACCACGTGGATAAAACCCGGAAGGCCCTGCCCGTGTTGCTCGGGCACAAGAAGGATCTGGAGATCGGTTCTACAGGCTAATTTCAGCTTTGGACGCCAACCTCATGCAGCTATATAGCGTCAGCGCAAAGCCGATGAGGGCCACCGGCCACAGGCCGCGGCGGACGTGATCGCCCAGCCAGCTGATCCCGATGGCGCTGGGGACGATCGTTTCGAAGGCGAAGTTCAAGGCGGCGACGGTCGTGGTTTCCAGCCGGTCCAGGGCCAGGCCGAACACCGTGATGGAGGTGGCGCCGAGGGCTAGCAGGGACCAGGCATAAGGATCCGTGAACCAGGAGGCGAGGCTGGGGTGCTCCGGCAGCAGGCGGGCGCCCACGCCGACGAGGCCGAAGGCGGTGCCCGCGATGATGGCCAGGCTGATGCCGCTGGCGCGCTGGGGGAGGGTGATCCAAGACAGGTAGCTGCCGAGGGCGACGAGTACGACCGAGCCGAGCAGGGCCCAGCCGACCCACCCCGGAACGGCGCGGGAGGGACCCTCCGCCGCGGTGAGGCCCAGGACGATGAGCCCCGCGAGCAGCAGCCACAGGGCCGTTATCTCCCGTCGGCTGAGCTTCTGGTGCAGCACCACAACGGCCAGGATGGCGGTGACCGCCACGGAGGCGGCGATGGTGGATTCCACCAGGAACAGCGGCAATTTCTGCAAGGCCACGGCGGACGCCAGGAACCCCGCGCCGTCTAGGACGAGCCCCGCAGCGTACAGCCATCCGGCTGCGGCGCGGCGCGGCAGCGAGGTGCCCTTGGGGAGGGCGGCCATCCGGGCCACTGCGATTGCCTGGAGAACCGTGGCGGAGCCGTAGGCCAACGCGGCCGCGAGGGCCCCGAGATACGCCAGGATGTGCATTCCTGTGTTGTCTTTCTAATGCCGGTCGTATTGGATCGCGGCGGGGTCCACCCCAGCGCGTTGGAAGGCCTCAGCGGAGTAGGCGATCATCTTCGGTCCGCCGGAGATGAGGACGTCCGCGTCCAGCCACCGGGGGTGATCCCGCACATACTCCACGGCCACGTCCGCTACTCGCCCGTGGCGCAAGGGGAGCTCGTTGAGGGCGGTGCGGGTGGCGGTGTTGTGGGCGCTGCCGGCATCCCCGTGCTCCACGACGGGGACCACGTCCAGCCAGTCCCAGGCCGAGGTGAAACCCTTGAGGCCGGGCAGCTCATATAACTCGTCGGGGCTCTGGGCGCCGTAGAACAACTTGATCTTCGGCTTAGCGGCATGGATGGACAGGTCCAGGATGAGGGCGCGCAAGGCGGCCAAGCCCGTGGACCCGGCGACGAGGATGGCATCGTGTTGGGGGTTGAGCTGCATCTCCCCGTAGGCCTGGGCGACCACCCACACATCCCCCACTTCCGTGTGCCGGACCGCGGCATCAGAGAAGGTCCCCACGCCGCGTATATGGAACTCCGCCAGGCCCTGCTCGTCGAAGGGGATCGCGGGGGAGAGGTATCGCCACACGTCCGGGGTGTAGGGGGTATTGACCTCCACGTACTGGCCGGGCCACCACGGCCGGGGTGGGTCCATTTGCACGCGGACGACGATGACGTCGCTGCAGCGGCGTTCTGCGGCGATGACTTTCGCGGCCACCGTCGCGGGCATGCCGGCGGCCGCATCCTCGGCGGCGCTGACGGCCATGACGTGGCAACACAGGTCCACGGCGTCCGCGAGCTCGCGGGGCATCCGGGCGTGGCGCAGGGGTTCGGCCGCGTCGGCGGCGGCCTCCCACCCCCGGCGGATAGCAAGGGCCAGCGCGCCGTAGTGGGCGTCCTCAATACCGAACTTCCGGAAATCGCGGCCCAGGCTCTGGAGGAATTCGATCTGATCCTCCCCGAGCTCCCCATCGGCGGTGATGCCGGAGGCGAGGAAGCGCAGGGACCGGACGAGGAGACCGCGGGGATCTACCCGGTGGTGGTCGCTGCCGAGTTCCGGTAGGTGCGACCAATCGGCGGGGGTGGAGATCGCTTCTGCTGCGGGGCGACCGGCCAGGGCGGGGCGGTGAATGGCGGCCGGGGCCGGGCCAATGGAGCGGAAGGTGGCGCAGGTGTGGCGGATTGCGGTATCGATTTGGGGTAACGCCAAGGACACGGCAGCGCTGATGCCTGCTTCCGTATCGGTGGAGTGACGTCCCACGTGATCGCGTCCTTTCCTCGGGTTCACGGCCTGCGTCTTGGTGTGCCCTTCGGTGCATAGTAACTCACGGGGACAGGTGCACCAGAGTTGAACAAAATTTCCTGAGTTGAGTGGAACAGACTCAGGCTTGGTGTGGTTGAGTCTGGTGAACTCAACTACACTCAAGACGGAAACGTCGACTCAGAAAGTGGGAAATCGACAAACATGAGCACCTTCACCCCAACCACCATGACCCGCGCCGCCATGCAGGCGGCCCTGCAGGACGCCTCCGCCCGAGGCAACCCGGACATCCGCCCAGCGCACCTGCTTGTCGCGCTGCTCTCGCAAGAGGACTCGATCGCCCTGCCGGTGTTGACCGCAGCGGGCGTGAACGCCCCCAGTGTGCTGGCGCAGGCCAAGTCCCTCGTCGCCGAATACCCCTCGGCCTCCGGATCGAACATGGCCAACCCCCAGTTCAACCGGGATGCCGTCAACGCCATGACCGCCGCGCAAGAGCTGGCCGGGGAGATCGGGGACGCCTACGTATCCACGGAGGTCCTCCTCGCCGGCATCGCCAAGGGCACCTCGGACGCCGCCACGTTGCTCAACAACCTCGGCGGCAGCTTCGACAACCTCAAGGCGGCCTTTGAATCCGTCCGCGGCAACCGGAAGGTCACCACCGAGGAACCCGAGGGGCAGTTCCAGGCGCTGGAGAAGTACTCCACCGACCTCACCGCCCGCGCTCGGGAGGGCAAGATCGACCCCGTCATCGGGCGCGACCAGGAAATCCGCCGCGTTGTGCAGGTGCTGTCCCGGCGCACGAAGAACAACCCCGTACTCATCGGCGAACCCGGTGTGGGGAAAACCGCCATCGTGGAGGGTCTGGCCCGGCGCATCGTGGCCGGGGACGTGCCGGAATCCCTGCGCGGCAAGAAGCTCATCGCCCTGGACCTCGGCTCCATGCTCGCGGGCGCGAAGTACCGCGGTGAATTCGAAGAGCGGCTCAAGGCCGTCCTCGACGAGATCAAGGACTCCGGCGGGGAGGTCGTGACCTTCATCGACGAGCTACACACGATCGTCGGCGCCGGGGCCGGCGGGGACTCCGCCATGGACGCGGGCAACATGATCAAGCCGCTGCTGGCCCGCGGAGAGCTGCGGCTCGTGGGTGCCACGACCCTGGACGAATACCGCAAGTACATCGAGAAGGACGCGGCCCTCGAGCGTCGGTTCCAGCAAGTCTTCGTGGGCGAGCCGACGCCGGAGGACACGATCGGCATCCTGCGCGGCCTCAAGGAGCGTTACGAGGTGCACCACGGCGTGCGGATCCAGGATTCCGCGCTCGTCGCCGCCGCCACGCTGTCCGATCGCTACATCACCAGCAGGTTCCTGCCGGACAAGGCCATCGACCTCGTGGATGAGGCCGCCTCCCGCCTGCGGATGGAGATCGACTCCCGCCCGGAGGAAATCGACAACGCCGAGCGCGTGGTGCGGCGCCTCGAGATCGAGGAGATGGCGCTGGAGAAGGAGACGGACGCCGCCTCCAAGGACCGACTCGAGCTGCTGCGCAGCGAGTTGGCCGATGAGAAGGAGAAGCTGGCCGGGCTTGTGGCCCGCTGGGATAACGAGAAGGCCGGGATCGACTCCCTCCGCGAAATCAAGGAGGAGCTGGACAATCTCCGCCGCGAGTCGGAAATCGCCGAGCGCGATGGCAACTTCGCCAAGGTCGCCGAGCTGCGCTACGGGCGCATCCCGGATGTGGAAAAGCGCCTGGCCGCCGCAGAGGAGTCCGTCGCGGAAGCGCAGGCCAGCGGCGGGGACATGATGCTCACGGAGGAGGTCACCCCGGACACCATTGCGGAGGTGGTCAGCGCCTGGACCGGCATTCCCGCCGGCAAGATGCTCCAGGGCGAATCCGAGAAGCTGCTGGCCATGGAGCTGGCGCTCTCTGCGCGAGTAGTCGGCCAGGATAGCGCCGTCATGGCCGTGTCCGATGCCGTTCGCCGGGCCCGTGCCGGGGTCGCCGATCCTAACCGCCCCACGGGCTCCTTCCTCTTCCTGGGGCCCACGGGTGTGGGCAAGACAGAGCTGGCTAAGGCGCTGGCGGAGTTCCTCTTCGACGATGAGCACGCCATGGTTCGGATCGACATGTCCGAATTCGGCGAGAAGCATTCCGTCGCGCGCCTGGTTGGTGCCCCTCCCGGATATGTCGGTTACGACGCCGGGGGCCAATTGACGGAGGCAGTGCGCCGCCGACCCTACACAGTGGTCCTCTTCGACGAGGTGGAGAAGGCGCACCCCGATGTGTTCGATGTGCTCCTGCAAGTGCTCGACGAGGGACGGTTGACCGACGGCCAGGGCCGCACCGTGGACTTCCGGAACACCATCCTGATCCTCACCTCCAACCTGGGCGCCGGCGGAACCGAAGAGCAGGTCATGGCCGCCGTGAAGGCGGCCTTCAAGCCGGAGTTCGTCAACCGGTTGGACGATGTATTGGTGTTCAAGCCGCTCAGCGAGGAGCAGCTCGAGTCCATCGTCAGCATCCAGATCCGCGGCCTGGCCGATCGGCTCGCCGCCCGACGGTTGACGTTGGACGTCACGGATGCGGCGAAGGCCTGGCTGGCGGAGCGGGGATACGACCCCGCCTATGGTGCCCGTCCGTTGCGCCGACTGATTCAGAAGGCCATCGGCGACGAGCTGGCGCGCAGGCTTTTGGCCGGTGATGTGCGCGACGGCGATACCGTGCGGGTGGATGTCGCCGCCGATGATGCGGACTCGCTGAGCATCGCAGCGGTGGGTGACGACGAGGAGCGTTCTGACGGCGGCGCCTAGGATTTTGGGCTACAGTGTGATCCACAACACATTTGGCCCCAAAATCATTGGGTCCTGACGGGGCACGGGCCAGCGTGGACCCGAGGGAAAGGACTCTCTGTTCGCCATGACTGTCTACGCAGATCCCGGTACGGACGGCGCCATCGTCACCTTCAAGAAGCGCTACGAAAACTACATCGGCGGGCAGCGGGTCCCTCCAGCCAAGAGGCGGTACCTGGACAACGTCACCCCCATCACCGGGGAAGTCTTCTGTCAGGTGCCACGATCGACCGCCGTGGATATCGACAGGGCACTCGACGCGGCTCATTCCGCGAAAGCGGGGTGGGCCGCGACGTGTGTTGCGGACAGAGCCGCAGTGCTGTTGCAGATTGCGGACGTGCTCGAACAGAACCTCGAGAGCCTGGCCGTTGCGGAGAGCTGGGACAACGGCAAGGCCGTGCGCGAGACCCTCGCGGCCGATATTCCGCTGGCCGTCGACCATTTCCGGTACTACGCCGGAGTGATCCGCGCCCAAGAAGATCGGACGTCCCAAATCAGCGACAACCTCGTTGCGTATCACTTCCACGAGCCGCTTGGAGTCGTCGGGCAGATCATCCCATGGAACTTCCCCATCCTCATGGCCGCATGGAAGATCGCCCCTGCCTTAGCAGCCGGAAACTGCATCGTTCTCAAACCAGCCGAACAGACCCCGGCCTCCATCTTGTTGGTCGTGGAACTCATTGAAGACCTCCTCCCCGCCGGGGTGCTGAATGTAGTCAACGGGTTGGGAGAAGAAGCCGGCGCAGCGCTCACGGCGTCCGAAAGAATCGACAAGATTGCATTCACCGGGTCCACCGAGATCGGGAAGGTCATCAACCGGGCCGCCGCAGACAAATTAATTCCGGTTACGCTGGAGCTAGGCGGAAAATCGCCCAGCGTGTTCTTCAAGGACGTTATGGACCTCGACGACGCTTTTCGGCGAAAGTGCGTGGAGGGGCTGGCGATGTTTGCGCTCAACCAGGGGGAAGTGTGTACGTGTCCTTCCCGTGCGTTGGTGCACGGGGATATCGCGGAGGAATTTCTGGATCTTGCCATCGCCAAGGTGCGTGGGATTCGAACCGGAAACCCGCTGGATACCGACGTGATGATGGGTGCGCAGGCATCCCAGGAGCAGATGGACAAGATCACCGGTCATCTCCAATCCGGGCCGGAAGAGGGGGCCGAGGTGCTTACCGGCGGTGGGATAAGCGACATTTCGGAGCGCTCCGGTGGGTTCTATATCGAACCCACCATCTTCAGAGGGACGAATAATATGCGCTTGTTCCAGGAGGAGATCTTTGGTCCGGTGCTAGCCGTCACAACATTCCGCGACTTCGACGAGGCCATTCGGATCGCGAATGACACGGAATACGGCCTGGGAGCTGGAGTGTGGACCCGAAATGGGACCACAGCGTACAAGGCGGGCCGGGCAATCCAATCCGGACGAGTGTGGATTAACAACTACCACTCGTATCCGGCTCACGCTGCCTTCGGCGGGTACAAGAAATCTGGGCTGGGCAGGGAAACGCACCTCATGATGCTGGACCACTACCAGCAGACGAAGAACCTACTGTGGTCCTACGACGACGAACCCACGGGGCTTTTCTAGGGGCCCGTGGGGTGGTGGGTCAGTTGGCCGTCTGCCATTTGACGCCTGATGTGACACAAGCCGCGAAGGCTTGACTGGCAGAGGAAAGACTTGAGACCAGCAAAATAGGTGAACGAAAAGCCGGTGTGCGCCCATGGTGCCTTCGCCCCGATCTACAATCAGTGGAATGAACCGCTCTAAAAGCCACATCTTCGTTCGCGCCCTAGCTTTCGTCGCGTTGCTTTTCCTGGTCTGGGTATCGAGGGATGCTTTGCACGGGGAGCGCTTTGGGGGCCTAGGCCTGAGCTGGTGCGGCATCATCGCGGGGGTTCTGTTCCTCCCAGCTGCGACCCACGCGCACCAACTACCGGCGGCGCGTTTTTCGCTTTACTCGGCTGCGGCGCTGACCGTGCTTTATACGGAACCACAAAGGGTCACTGCCTGGTTGCTCGGGATAATCGCTGTCTTGGTCTTGGTCGGCTGTGTGCTTCCGCAGCGTCGGGGCGGCTCCTCGCAAATACCGCCCGCAGTGGCTAAGGCGATGTGGTGGTATGCGCTGGCGAGTATTCCCGGGGTGTTCCTCATGTTCGAGCCCGTGCTATGGGTCTTACTCATTGGGGCAGCATTCTTTGTCGCCGCCACGAGTTACTACCGCACTTCATTTTGGTGTCGGTTCCTACTGACCCTCGCCAGCGTTGGGTTAACCAGCACCTGGATTGGGGGATTGATGGCCGTCAACGAGCCGTCGTCGATCTACATTTGGCCACTCCTGGCCGTGCCAATGGGGGGTTTGGCGACGTGGCTGGCGGTTGGAAAATTCAGTGGAACCTCCGATGTGGCCTGGCCGGATCCAACCGGTGCCAAGAGCGTCAGATGACAAAAGTCACGTGAAAATTATGAGGTTTCACGGGCGATTTGGTGACGCCTAGCACTGCCCGACTGCGTTCAACCTCGCCACAGTTGAAGGTATGAAGAACGCAGTCGTCAGAGTGAAGAACTTCTCCCGTGCCTACGGCAAGAGCGGGATTAACTGGGCTACCGGTTTGAAGCGCAATTCCACCCTTCGGGACCACATTGCGGTCGATCGGATTAGCTTCACGATCCACCGCGGCGAGTGCTACGGACTGCTGGGGACCAATGGAGCGGGCAAGACGTCCACACTCGAGGTACTGGAGGGGCTTGCCCGGCGGACCGATGGAACCGTGCGGATGCTGGACAAGGATCCCATCGGTGATCGAAAGGTATTGCGACCCCACATGGGCGTGATGCTCCAGCACGGCGGATTGCCCCAGGAACTCACCGTAGCCGAGACCATGCGGATGTGGGCAGGAACATGCTCCTCCCCGCAGCCTGTCGAGCAGGTCCTCGACCAGGTGAAGCTCAACCATCGTGTTACCCACAAGGTCGGCAGCCTGTCCGGAGGTGAGCAGCGCAGACTGGACCTTGCCTGCGCCCTGGTGGGCAACCCGAGCATCCTCTTCCTGGACGAACCCACCACCGGGTTGGACCCCGAATCGCGCCAAAACACGTGGAACCTACTGCTAGAGCTCAAGCAGCAAGGTGTCACTATGGTTCTCACCACCCATTACTTGGAAGAAGCGGAGCACTTGTGCGACCGCATCGCGATCATGCACCAGGGACGGATCGAGGTGGAGGGGACCCTCAGTGAATTGGTCTCCACAGTCCCAGCCGAGATTCGGTTTGACCTGAATGCGCCGGCTACCCCGCTGCCCGAGCTCCCCGGCACCTCCGTCCTCCAAGACGGAACCCGTTTAGTCATCCGGACCCCCGAGCTCCAGCGGCACTGCCTGCAGGTGCTGTCTTGGGCAGATTCACAGGGGATCCAACTGCTGAACTTTGCCGCTCAACCGGCCAGTTTAGACAACGTCTTTCTCAACATCGCGGGGAAAACCGCGTCCCATGCCCACATGTAATCGCGCAGCCCCCGGCTCTTTTGTCGGGCAGGGATCGGGAGCGGGCAGTCGCAATTTAATTCGTAAACACCTGAGGAGGAAAACCGTGAAAACCATGCCGTATGATCCGGCGCCCGCTGGGACCGCCGCCGCTGGGACCGCCCCCGCTCCGATCAGCGCGGGGCGCAAGAATTCTGCCGCGGGGAGATTTCGGTCCCTCGCCAGAGCCGAATGGCTCCAATTCCGCCGGAACCGGGTGATGATCTTTCTGCTACTAACTACGTGCATTGGCCTGCCGGTCTTCGTCTTCACGCAGTTGAATGGCGGAGCTGATCCGGCCACACGGGCGGTGCGCAATGCCGCAACGTTCGACGTCATGCTAATCTTGGCGGGGGTCAACGTCTTGTTCTATTCGATCCTGAGCATGGCGACTACCAGGCGCGATGAGGGCGTGTTGAAGCGGTTGCGCACGGGGGAGGCCCGGGATGTCGAGATTCTGGCGGCGTTGTGCACACCGGGAGCGACAATCGTGGTGGGCGTGGCGCTCGCGCTCGGTGTCGGCTGCGCGGTCGTGAGCGGACAAACCCCCGCCAACGCGCTCTTTCTGGTGGCGGGCACCCTGGGCTTCATCGTTGTGGCCGGTTCGCTGGCGCTCCTTACCTCCGCGGTCACTAAGAATGCTGAGGCGTCCCAAGTGACGTCTCTGCCGGTGTACCTTCTGGCGATCGGATCCATGGGCGTTTACCGTGGGATGCTCCCGGAATGGGCGCAGGACTTGGCCAAGAACAATCCCTTCGGCAACTGCGTTGATTTGGTCTACCACGGTTGGGGCGCCGCTTCCGAGGGGATGTCCGCCGGTGGATGGGAGGCGCTGATTAAGCTCGCCGTGTGGTGCATGATCCTGGGGGTAGCCGCCAGGTACTACATGCGGTGGGAGACGCACCGGTAATCATCCGTTGATTTGGTGGTGCCGGGACCCTGCCCGCCCCCGTCAGTTCACTCCCCGCGAATGTCCGCAGCCAACCCCGCCACACAACCGAGGTTTAACGCTCGTGAAGTCCATCCTCCCGGCCAGTTCCACGGCGCGGTACGCGCTGATGACGCGCACCTCCCTCCAGGTCAGTTACGCGTGCTTCTTCCTGGTTTTCGCTGTCGTGTTCTATGACGGTTATCAAAGCAAGTACACGGCGACCGAGGGATTGTTCCCTCTACTTGTGTCCATGGGCGCCATGGTGGCGGCCACCTTGCTGGGGTTGGTGGAGTTCGGCATAGCCCCGCGACTGCACGTAGATAAACCGGCCAACAACCCCAGGCGGTTCCTTGGGAGCATGGCACTATGCGCCGCAATCATCGCCGTGGGCCTCTTCGCCCTGACCGTGGGCAGTGAGGTGTGGCGGGTCGCCGGTTACTACTCGGCGGTGTGGTCGGCAATCACCCTGGGCTTCGCTTTTATCCCATGGTTATCGCACAAGTGGTGGTGGTGGCTAGGCCTGGCGGTAATCATCACCGTGTTCTGCCGCCGATGGGGCCTGTGGCCACCTCTGATCGGCGTGTTGAGTTCCACCCCAACGACGCTGCTCTCGGCATGGGGTATGGACGTCATCCGAGAACTCGAAAGATCCCGCAGATTGGAAGCGAGCCTCAGAGTCTCCGAAGAACGCCTGCGTATTGCCCAGGAGCTCCACGACACGATGGGCCAGCACCTGGCGGCGATTTCCGTTAAGGCCGAACTCGCTAAGGCCCTGGCGCAGCGGGATGACAGCCGGTTCTTAGATGAGATCAAAGCCATTCAGCAGTTGGCTGCAACATCCACGGCCGAAATGCGGCAGGTGGTTCAGGGTTATCGCGAAATTGATCTATCGGTTGAGTGGTATCGGTCCATCGAATTGTTGAAGCAGGCGGGGATCGAGGTCTGCGCTGAAGGGTCGCCGACGGCTGTGCCGCAGCGGTTCCATGTTCTCGCTGCCTGGTTCATCCGGGAAGCGGCCACCAACGTCCTGCGCCATTCACAAGCTACCCACACGAAGTTCCGGGTTTCCGAAAAGGAGATCTCCGTGTACAACGACGGTGCACACCTCCCGGTGGGTCCACCGGGTGGGTTGGACTCAATTCGCCGCCGGGGTGAGGCCCTCGGCACTACCGTTACGCTGCAGCGGGACCCTCGGGGCACCTTCCTTGTCACCCTGGGCCTGCCTGAACAAAGAGAGGCCTAAACCATGCCGATCCGGGTCGCTATCGCCGACGACGAGGAGCTAATAGCCAGCTCGCTAGGCACGCTGCTGTCCCTCGAAGAGGATATCGATCTGGTGCGAACCTGCAGCTCCGGGGAGGAACTGGTGGCGTGGTGCGCCACTCACCCCGTGGACGTGTGTGTCGTGGACTTCCAGATGGGTGGCATGGACGGGGTAGACACGGCGAAGCGGCTGCGAGCTCAGAACGAAAACGCCGCGGTCATGATCGTGACCAGCCACGCCCGGCCCCGGGGGCTTAAACGCGCGCTGCGGGCCGGTGTTCGCGGGTTCCTGCCCAAGACCGCGAGTGCTGAGGAATTCGCCGCGGCGGTCCGGACGGTTTACGGGGGGCGGCGTCATATAGATCCAGACGTTGCCGCAGCCGCCATAGACGCCGGAGAATCACCGCTCACCGACAGGGAGACGGAGCTACTGGAACTGGCGGGGCGGGGTAATTCGGTGGACGAGCTCGCCGCAAGCGTGCGACTGGCACCCGGAACCGTGCGGAACTACCTCAGCTCGGCAATGGCAAAACTCGGCGCGGCCAACCGGTTCGACGCCTACCAGCGCGCCCGGGAACGCGGCTGGCTCTGACTCTCGGCGGACCCGCGCGGCATGCAACGGGCACCGAAACTCTGGGCAAACGCTACGCAACGCACCGGGCCCCACCCACTTTTCCGCCACTAAGCTAGGGACCCATGAGCCACCTGCTGTCCCCCTTCATCTCGGGGGAAGAACTCCTCGCCGCCTACAACCGCGGCGAGCGCATGACCATCATCGATTCCCACTGGGCGAAGTCCGAGAACAGCGCATGGGAAGCCTATGCGGGGCAGCACATCCCCGGCGCCATGTTCTGTAACCCCCTTCAACACCTCGCGGCCATTCCCACCCGGGAGTACGGGCGAAACCCCCTGCCGAGCGTCAAGGACCTGCAGAAGAGCTTCGACGACTGGGGCGTGAAACAGGACCGGCAGGTCGTGATCTACGATGCGGGCTCCAACCTCTACGCCGCCCGGGCCTGGTGGGTGTTCCGGTGGGCAGGGGTGGACAACGTGCGGATCCTCAACGGGGGGACGAAGGCGTGGGAGGCCGCCGGCGGGGACGTGGCCGGGGGCATCGGTGCGCTGCGGGGGCGGGGGGACGTCACCGTCAAACCGGGCAGCATGCCGCAGCTATTCATCGACGACGTGGAGAGTTTCGCGGAGCACCATCTGCTCGTGGATGCCCGCGAGAATTCTCGGTTCACCGGGAAGAAGGAGCAGTTCGATCACCAGGCCGGTCATATTCCCGGTGCCGTCAATATTCCGGTCAAGGAATTTCAGGACGCCAATGGCACGATCGCTGGGCCCGAAACCGTTCGCGACGTGCTAAGCCGCCACGGGATCACGGACGGGCGTAGCGTGGCGGTCTACTCCGGCTCCGGGCTGCACTCCTCCCTGTTCCTGGCGGTGATGGAATACGCGGGGATTTACGGGGCCCGCAACTTCATTGGCGGCTGGTCGCAGTGGTCGGCCATCCCCACCAAACCGATCGTTCGGGGGGAGTAAACTCCCGGAACATGTCCCGTCGCATCCTGTGCCTGCTGTGCGTGGTGTGGATGCTGCTGGCCGTCACTGGCTTGCCGCGGGTGATCGGTAGCGTGGCTGTCCACCAGATTGCCGCAACGTACTTCCTCATACTGCTGGCACTACAGGCGCTGCCCTTGTTGATGACGCATCACGGTACCTATGGGCACAGGCTGCACCCAGTCAACGTGTTCTACGGGGCGATGGCGCTCGCGGGCATAGTGGGCACCTTGCTGCTGGCCCTGGCCTTCGGCATCGGGGGAGGGCCCGGGTTGACGATCATCGCGGGGGCCCTGCTGTTCACCGGGGTGGTGGGGTCCGCGGTCTTGGCGTTCTTCGCCACCCCGTGGAGGGATTGGACTTTCCCACAGCGGGAGCGCGAATACCTAGCGCGGTTCGGGGGACCGGATCGCAGGAGGTGAGTCCTGCTCTGCCTAGGGATCTGTCCCATTCGCCCGCTATCATTGGTCGCAACAACTTCACAACACGCCGCTATCAGCCACGGTGGGAGAGGCCCGGACGTTTCAGCGCCGGCCGCCGACGGAGCAAACTCCTCCCCGAGCCAATCTCTCAGGCCCCCGTACCGCCGTGGCAAGGCAACTCTGGAAAGACCCGCGCGCCGTCGTCCGCGCGCGAGCGCCGAAGGAGCACAAACTCTCAGGTACCGAAGACAGAGCGGGGAGGAACGTTTCGACGCGCCCGACGGACCCGAAAAGAAAGTTCCTCAGCCCATGGCTTCAGCTCACGATGTTTTTGCCACCCGCCATATCGGCCCAAATCCCGCCGATACCAGGGAGATCCTGTCCAGCCTTGGTTTCGACACCGCCGCCGACCTGGCGGACGCAGCCATCCCCCGCAGCATCAAGCAGCAGGGCCCCATCGGGCTTCCCCCAGCCCTCGACGAGGTGGAAACCCTCGCCGCTCTCCGGCGCTTCGCCGCTAAGAACGTCACTAAGAAACAACTGATCGGGGCCGGGTACTACGACACCATCACCCCCGCAGTGATCCGCCGCAACGTCGTGGAAAACCCGGCGTGGTACACGGCCTACACGCCCTACCAACCGGAAATCTCCCAGGGTCGGCTCGAGGCCCTTCTCAACTTCCAGACCGCGGTGCAGGATCTGACGGGGCTCAGCACCGCCGGCGCATCCCTCCTCGACGAAGCTACCGCCGTGGCCGAAGCCGTCCAGATGATGGCCCGGGCCAACACCAAGGCAGCCAAGGCCGGGGGCGTGGTCCTGCTCGATGCCGCGCTCCACCAGCAGTCCCTGTCCGTCACGCTGGCGCGGGCGGAAGCGGCGGGCATCCCGGTGGAGATCGTGGACGTCAACGAAGACACGGAACTACCGGAGAACCTCGTGGGCGCCGTCATCTCCAACCCCGGCAGCACCGGCCTCGTCCGCGACATCTCCGGCACCATCGAAGCAATCAAGTCCGCCGGCGGCCTCGTCACGGTGGCGTGCGACCTCATGGCCCAGGTCCTTGTGGCCTCCCCGGGTTCCCTCGGGGCGGACATCGCCGTTGGATCCGCGCAGCGGTTTGGCGTCCCTCTCTTCTACGGCGGCCCCCACGCTGCATTCATGGCCTGCACGGACAACATGCAACGCAAGATGCCCGGGCGCATCGTGGGTGTGTCCAAGGATGCAGAGGGCGCCCCGGCCTACCGCCTAGCCCTACAGACCCGCGAACAGCACATCCGCCGGGACAAGGCGACCTCCAACATCTGCACCGCCCAGGCGCTCCTCGCCGTTATCGCCGGCTTCTACGCCGTCTGGCACGGCCCCGCCGGCCTGCGCACCATCGCCACCGCCATTCACGCCCGCGCCGTCGCCCTGGCAGTTGGGCTCTCCGAAGCGGGCCTGACCCTCGCCCACGACACCTTCTTCGATACCGTCACCGTGGACGCCTCCCGCCTCGGCGGATCGGACGCCGCCCTGGCCGCAGCCTGCGACGCGGGTTACAACCTGCGGCGGGTCGACGACACCTTCGTGGGCATCTCCGTGGGCGAATCCACCACGGACGCGGACATCGCCGAAATCATCCGGGTTCTCGCCGGTGAGCACACCACGGTGCACTCCGAAGGCTTCGACCTAACCCAGGGGCCGCTCGGCGAGACCGGGGTGCTGCGGGAGGACAAGATCCTTACCCACCCCATCTTCACCACCCTCACCTCCGAGACACAGATGATGCGTTACCTGCGGATGCTCGCAGATCGCGACCTTGCCCTCGATCGCACGATGATTCCCCTCGGCTCCTGCACCATGAAGCTCAACGCCGCTGTGTCCATGGAGCCCATCACCTGGCCCGAATTCGCCGGCATCCACCCCCACGTCCCGGTCGAGCAAGCCGCCGGGTGGCTGGAACTCATCGCCGATCTCGAGGAGCGGCTGGCAAAGATTACGGGATACGCGCGGGTATCCGTGCAGCCCAACGCCGGCTCCCAGGGCGAATTCTCCGGCCTGCTCGCCATCGCCCGCTACCACCGGGCCAACGGTGATTCGCAGCGCACCAAGATCCTCATCCCCACCTCCGCGCACGGCACCAACGCCGCCTCCGCCGCCCTGGCCGGCCTGAAGGTCGTTGCCGTGAAGTCCGCCGAGGACGGGTCCATTGACCTGGATGACCTGGACAATCAACTGGACAAGCACGGTGCCGAGATCGCGGGCATCATGATCACCTACCCCTCCACCCACGGGGTGTACGAGGAGCAGGTCCGCACCGTCTGCGACAAGGTCCACGCCGCAGGGGGACAGGTCTACATCGACGGGGCCAACCTCAACGCCCTCGTCGGCCTGGCCCAGCCCGGTGAGTTCGGCGGGGACGTATCCCACCTCAACCTGCACAAGACCTTCACCATCCCCCACGGCGGCGGCGGCCCCGGCGTGGGCCCGGTCTGCGTGGCGGAACACCTTGCCCCCTTCCTGCCCTCCGATCCCACTGCGGATCTGTCCGACAACGTGGATGCCGCTGGCCAGCCAGTATCTGCCGCGAAGTACGGCTCCGCCGGGGTGCTGCCCATCACCTGGGCCTACATCGCGATGATGGGCGACGAAGGGCTCACCGAGGCCTCCCGCATGGCCCTGGTCAACGCCAACTACGTCTCCCAGCAGTCAGAGGACTACTTCCCCACGCTGTACAAGGGTGAAAACGGGCTGGTCGCCCACGAGTGCATCCTGGATCTGCGCCAACTAACTAAGCGCTCCGGCATCACCGCGGAGGATGTGACCAAGCGGCTCATGGACTACGGATTTCACGCACCCACCCTTGCCTTCCCCGTCGCCGGCACCCTCATGGTGGAGCCCACCGAATCCGAGGACAAGGGGGAACTGGACCGGTTCATCGAGGCCATGCGCAGCATCCACGCCGAGATCACGGAAGTACTAGAGGGGAAGGTGGCCGCCGAGGATTCCGTGCTGCGTCATGCCCCCTTCACCGCCTACTCCGTCACCCGGGATGATTTTGAGGACGCCATCAGCAGCGGCCACTTCAGCAGATCCCAAGCGGCCTTCCCAGTCCCCGGGCTACGCCACACGAAGTACTTCCCGCCCGTGCGCCGCATCGACAACGCCTACGGGGATCGCAACCTCGTGTGCAGTTGCCCCCAGATCGACGAATACGCCATCAACGGGGAGGAAGCTGGCAAGGACACCGAGTACACCGGCGGGCCGATGGCCACCTAGCCGCCCCCGCTTCGCGTGCCCCCTTCTCCGCCAACCGCGCCCTCCGATTCCCTATCCTTCGAAAGGTCAGTGATCTCCCCCATGACTGCCTCCCCCAAGCGCACCGCGCTCTACGACGTCCACGCCTCCCTCGGTGCCCGCTTCACCGACTTCGGTGGCTGGGACATGCCCCTGAAGTACACCAGCGAGCTCGACGAGCACCGCGCCGTCCGCGAGAAGGTGGGCGTGTTCGACCTCTCCCACATGGGGGAGGTGCGCGTCACCGGCCCGCAAGCCGCGAAATTCCTCGATCATGCCCTCATCTCCAAGCTCTCCGCCGTGAAGGTGGGCAAGGCCAAGTACTCCATGATCTGCCAGGAAGACGGCGGCATCATTGACGACCTCATCACCTACCGCCTCGCCGACGAAGAGTTCCTCGTCGTCCCCAACGCCGGGAACGTCCCCGCTGTCGCCGAGGCCCTGCAGCAGCGGGCGGAGGCCTTCGACGTCACGGTGGCCAACGAATCCGAACAGACCTCCATGGTTGCCGTTCAGGGCCCGCAGGCCGTGGCCGTCATGCGGGAGATCGTGGACAACGTCGTGGAGGCGCCGGAGGCCTCGGGTGCCGGCTCCACGGTTGCTGAAGCCATCGAGGGGTTGAACTACTACGCCGCCTTCCGCGGGGTCACCGCCGGCCAGCCGGCCCTCATCGCCCGTACCGGATACACCGGTGAGGATGGCTTCGAGATCATCGTGCACAACGACGGTGCCGCCGACGTGTGGGCTGCCGCCCTTGCCACGGCTCGCTCCCACGAGGGGCTGCCCTGCGGCCTGGCCAGCCGGGACACCCTGCGCCTGGAGGCCGGCATGCCCCTGTACGGCAATGAGCTGTCCCGGGAACTCACCCCAGTGGACGCCGGACTGGGCATCCTCGCCGCAACCAAGTCCAAGCCCGAGTTCGTGGGCCGGGAGGCAATCCTCGCGGCCAAGGAACAGGGCACCCAGCAGGTCCTCATCGGGCTGTCCGGTCAGGGCCGCCGCGCCGCCCGGTCCGGTTACCCGGTGCACCTCAGCGGTGGGGATCAGATCGGCAGCGTCACGTCCGGGGCCCTATCGCCCACGCTCGGGCACCCGGTCGCGATGGCCTACGTCTCGAAGGGGGCTGTGGAAACCGGCGCCACTGTGGAAGTGGATATCCGCGGCAAGCGCCAGCCCTTCACGGTAGTGGAGCTGCCCTTCTACTCCCGCGAGAAGTAAGCCCCTTTCCCCGTCGCATCCAGCCCCGGGTCGTGGTTCCGGCGCTGGTATAAAGTTAACGAATCCCAACAACCCCCCATTGGAGAAGCAATGACCGCGCTGCCCACCGACTACCAGTACTCCGAAGAGCACGAGTGGATCAACGCCTCCGCCGTCGCAGCAGGTGACACCGTTCGTGTTGGCATCACCCACATCGCCGCCGAGGCGCTGGGCGAAATCGTCTACGTGGACCTACCCGAGGTGGATACCGAGGTAGAGGCCGGCGAGGCCTTCGGCGAGGTGGAATCCACCAAGTCCGTCTCCGACATCTACGCTCCCGTCTCCGGCAAGATCACCGCCGTCAACGAGGCCCTGGAGGACAACGCCGGGCTGATCAACGAGGACCCGTACAACGAGGGTTGGTTGTACGAGGTAGAGGTCACGGAGCCCGGCGATCTCATGGACGCGGAAGCCTACGCTGCCGCTAACGAGTAGCGCGGCCCCGCGCGGCGGGCTAGGTGGGTGGCTGTGAACGGTTCTCTCATTATTTTGGTTGCGGGCGTGGCATTGCTCCTCGCCGCGGCCGGGTTATTGTGGCGGTCTGGATCACGGACGATGCCATCTCCCGCGCGCCCGAAACAACCTGACAATCGGCCAGTCACATCCTCCCGCAAACGCCGCCGAAAGACCTGGGCCGCCGCCCACGAAGCGGAATTCGCCCGGGAGGATAAAGAGCTGCCCCGGCAGTGGCCGAGCAGCATTATCACCGCCGTAGACCCGGAGCACACGGCCCCCGCCCGCGACGTGGTCAGCGGATTCTTCGAGGGCCACCCCCTTCACATCGCCGACGTGGGCGCGGGCACCCTCATGGCCATGCGGCGTGCGCAGGCCTCCGACGTGTCGGTGCACTACTCCCGACAAGAGGCGGTACCGGCGGGAATGCGCCGTTCCGAGCTGTTGGATCAGCCCCCGTACTTCGGCTACACCACCGATGTACGGGCCCTGGACCGCATGTTGGATTCCCGGGTGGAGGATGGCCTAGCAGCACTATCCGAGGTTGTCTCGGATGTCGTGTGGGGGGATCAGTGGCTCGTGTTACGGGTCTCGCGCCGCCTCGAGTTGAGCGTGTGGGACGCGATTGTGCCCCACATGGTGGTGCTCGCGGATGCTGCGATGGTGCTCCCGCCCACCACTACGACCACTGTCGTGGACCGCGAGCTCGCGGATCCCACCCGGCCACTGTTCCTCACGGACGTGCACATCGATCCGCCGGCCGCCCGCTCCGGCGAACAGCCCCAAGAACCTGCCGAGGCGGAGCGGGCGGGCGCTCCCCGCTCCTTCCTGCGGGCCGTAGCGGATGCGCCTGCGGGGGACAGGCCGTTGGGGGCCGAGGCTTTGGGGGACAGGCCGTTGGGGGCCGAGTCTGCCGGGCAGGGATTCGCCGGGGAGCCTGCTGCAGCAGCGGAGTCAGCGCAGCCAGTCACGGACGCCACGAGCACGGGCTCTGTGCGCCAGAATGACCAGGCCAGTGGGGGGAGAGCTGCCGCCTCCGAGGCGGGGGACTCCTCCGCGCAGGGGGCCGCAGAGGATAACACTCGGCCGGACGTCACCAGGCCCGTCGACCCCCCGGAGTTCCCCAGCCGTTTTACCGCCCGCGCCGAGGGGAACACCGGGCACTTCGCCTCTTCCCGCATCGGCGACGATCTGGACACGCAACACCCCGAGATCCCCTCCATCGGGGAGGACCCTGACCACATCGACAGCCGGAACGCCGCAGGACAGCCCCGCGTCTATCGGGGAGAAGACACGGAGGCGACGATCTTCCAGGACGGGGAGAGTAGTGCCGTCCAACTCAGTCCCACCGCGGTGCGCCGGCGCTCCGAGGGGCAGCGGATGCGGGGAGGTCGGCACCGTGCCCCGGAGGCACGTCACGCCCGCCCCCGGCCCATCGAGCCGGTGGAGATCGAAGAGGACATCGAGACGGTGGATGGGGAGATAGTGCCACCGAGTAATCGGGGAGACCTCCCCGAACAGGGGTAATGCGATTCACACTGGGTCGGCTGAAGCTGCAAGACTGAACAACTAAACATTCCGACTAGTGGAAAAGAGCCGCTCCATGGGAAAGCACCGCCTGGAAAAACGCCGCCTGCACACGTTCCCGCGCCGGAGAACCGCAGTCGCTACGGCCGCCGCGGCAGCCGCCGCCACAATGCTCGGCGCTCCCCTCGCCGACGCGGCCCCCACGCCCATCACGCAGAACGGCATGATCCCGGCCCCGCCGCGCACGCAGATCTCCTTCCAGAACAGCGTGACCGGATTCCACGCGGGGACCGCCAACGAGAACGAGTCTCGCCCGGGTCTGTCTATCGTGAAGATGTACATCGCAGACTATGTCTTCGCCCACGGCACCCCGGAGGACCAGGCCCAGGCCACTCAGATGCTGCGTTTCTCCGACGACCGTATCGCCAGCCAGCTCTACGCCAAGTACCCCAATTCCATCAACGACACGGCAGGTGCCTACGGCCTTAATCGGACCCACGGTGCCGCCCACTGGGGCAACTCCACTACCTCCACCGCCGATAGCGTGCGCTACCTGGAGGCCAAGAAGCACCAGAACCCCTCCGACCCGGTTTTGCTCGCCCTGGCCTCCGCCAGTCCCGTCGCCGCCGATGGCTACCGCCAGGATTACGGCACCGCCACCCTGCCCGGCGTGCTGGGCACGAAGTTCGGCTGGTCCGATGACCGCTCCAGCATCAACGCCACCGCGTCGTATGGTTCGGATTTCTCCGTCGCCGCCTCCACGTACGGTAATGCTCAGCAGTTGACGAACGACGTTCAGACAGCGTTCGCCCCGGCGCCGGGTAGCGCTGTGCCGGGCCTGGCCCCGGGGCTCGCGCCGGGTATGGTGGATTACCCGGCCCGCCAGGCCGCCGCCAACGCCCTGGGCAGCATCCCGGGCAGCTCCGCCTCTCAACCGGCAGCCCAGCCATTGTTGGATGCGATCCCCCAGAGCGTCCCGGTGCCAGCGCCGTTGCGGCCGCTTCTGCCCTAGAGTCCGCCCGCCCCCCCTGTGGAAAGGTCCCCTGCGAGTAAGCCATGAGTGACAAATCCCGTCTCGCCGAATTGGTCAAGGAACTTGCCGTGGTGCATGGCAGGGTCACCCTCTCCTCCGGGAAGCAGGCCGATTACTACGTGGACCTGCGGCGGGCGACCCTGCACCACGAGGCCGCCCCGCTCATCGGCAAGCTGCTGCGGGAGCTCACGGCGGACTGGGAGTACGACCACGTCGGCGGCCTGACCCTCGGCGCGGACCCGGTGGCCACTGCGGTGATGCACGCCGGCGGCGACATCGATGCGTTTGTCGTGCGCAAGGAAGCAAAGAAGCACGGTATGCAGCGGCGCATCGAGGGCCCGAGCATTGAGGGCAAGCGGGTGCTCATCGTGGAGGACACGACCACCACTGGCAACTCACCCCTCACGGCCGTGGCCGCAGCGCGGGAAGCTGGGGCGACCGTCGTGGGCGTGGCGACTGTGGTGGACCGGGATACCGGCGCCAAGGACGTCATCGAGGCAGAGGGCGTGGAGTACCGCTCCCTTCTGGGATTGGCTGACATGGGCCTGGCCTAATGGCCATAATTGCAACATGTTTGGATCAGCAAAGCTTTCTCCTTTTGCCCACCCTCTGCGCACTGCCTACCTGACCGCCGGGGCAGCTTCGGCCGTCGCCGCAGCCATTCCGAGCGATCGTGTCACGAAGGTGGTGAAGCCGACGTTGATGCCGCTCCTGGCGGCGGATGCGATTCGTCGCCGAGCGCCATTGTCGGCCACCCTCGGCCTCCTCGGGGGCCTGGCGGGGGACGTCATCCTCATGGGCAAGGACTCCCGCAGCCCGAGCCCGCAGACCCGGGCGGCCAACCTCAACAAGGGGGCCGCAGCGTTCACCCTGAACCAGGTTGCCTACCACGTGGCCCTGGCCAAGGCAGGCGCCCGCATTCGTAAACTCCCCGCGCTAGCCCGGTTGCCCATTTGGGTCGGTGGTGCGGGTATCGCCGCCGCCCTGCTGCCGAAGGGACTGCCCGCGGCTGCCGGATATGGTGCGGCTTTGGCGCTGACCTCCACTCTGGCGCACGACGCCAACCCCACCGCCGCTCTCGGCGGGAACCTTTTCATCCTGTCCGACGGGCTTATTCTGCAGCGGCTGACTTTGCTGAAGAAGTTCCCCCGCCTGGATGCCCTCACCGATGGCGCCGTCATGGCCACCTACGTGTTGGCCCAACTCTTCCTCGTGGACGGAATGTGCAAGAAGGTATGACATTAGGCCCCACTGAATGGCAAGCGCGCCGTATTGGCGTCCAAAAATGGGAAGAAGAGCACCCCGGCATCCCGCGCCCGAATGACCCGCGCCTGGACCCAGAACTGCTGGACAACGGTGATACCCGCAATGTGGTGGACGCCTATCGATATTGGACCCGGGAAGCGATTGTCGCGGATATTGATTCGCGGCGTCATGCCCTGCACATTGCGATCGAGAATTTCGAAAACGACGCGAATATCGGCACCGTTGTGCGCACCGCCAATGCTTTTGCGGTGGATACGGTGCATATTGTGGGCCGTCGGCGGTGGAATCGGCGCGGTGCCATGGTCACCGATCGTTACCAGCATTTGATGCATCACGACGCCACCAACACCGTGTTCGAATACGCCCGCTCCCAGAGCCTCAGTGTGGTCGCAGTGGACAACACACCGGGGTGCGTGCCCCTGGAAACCGCGCAATTGCCCCGGCGTTGCATGCTGCTGTTCGGGCAGGAGGGCCCGGGGGTGACCCAGGATGCCCAGGAGCTGGCGGAAATGACCGTGAGCATCGCCCAGTTCGGCTCCACCCGATCCATCAACGCGGGGGTGGCGGCGGGGATCGCGATGCACACCTGGATCCGGCAGCACGCGGACCTTTCCCGGGCCTGGTAGAGGGCGACGACCCGTGTTTGTTCGGGCAGTGACCGCCAGGGGCTACCGGTTTGTATTCCCGGGGGCCTAGCAACCGGTTTCGCCCACCGGGTGAATGCGGTACATAGCACGAAGATTGTTCATCGGGCATGATGGTTCCCGTGCCAAGCATCACACCGGAACACTGGGATCACCGCGCTGACCTAAGCGAACAGGCCATCATGGACCGGCACGCCAGCACAGTATGGGCCGTGCCGCGCACCAACCTGGGCGTTATCGCCTGGCCGCCGACCGGTCGCGACAAACTGTTCGTGCGGTGGCACTACTGGTGGCAGGCGCACTACCTGGATTGCCAAGTGGACGCGGCCGAACGCCGCTGCACCGGCGCCCGGATCACGACGATCAACCGGACCATCCGGGGCATGCGGGTGCGGAACATGGGCAAGTTCTCCCGCAACAACTACTACGACGACAAGGCTTGGCTCGCCCTCGCCCTGTGGCGCGTGGAACAACTGGGCGGATGCTCCACCAAGGCACGCCACCAGCTCGAGGTAAAGGACCGCCGGAAGGAGCTGGAGGAGAACATTTTGGCCGGGGTGGATAGTCTCACCGGTGTGCTTCCCTGGCGGGGGCAGGAGACCTTCTACAACGTGCCCACCAACGGGCCCGCCGCGATCATGGCCGCGCGGACCGGGCGGCTGAACCTCGCCGCCCAACTGACGGATTGGGTCTTCGACAATCTCATCAACGAATACGGGCTGGTCATGGATGGGCTGCGCATGCGGATGCACGGGCGGGAGAACGTCACCGCCCTGTACTCCTACTGCCAGGGCGTGATGCTGGGGGCGTGCACGGAGCTGGCGGTTGCCCAGCGGGCTGCGGAAGGGGTAGCGGATCAGGACCTTTCGGATGTGGGGATGCGTTACATCACCCGCACCATCGGTCTGGTTTCCGCGGTGCACGAGGAGATGGCCAACCGGCTCGGGGTGATCGACTGGACCTCCTCCGGCGGGGACGGCGGCCTGTTCAACGGGATCCTCGTGCGCTACCTGGCGCTCGTGGCGGAGAAGCTGCCGGAGGTCGGGGCGGCCGCGCTGCAAGCCAAGCGGCTGGCGAAGAAGATGGTCCTCGCCACCGCCGAATCCGCCTGGCGGCACCGCTTGGAAGTCGACGGCCTGCCCGTGTTCCCCAGCAACTGGGCCGCCGACGCGGTGCTGCCGCAGGCCGGAGGGCTGGTTGGGGCCACCATCGCCGGAGCCGTGGCCAGCTCCGACATCGCCGAACGGGACCTGTCGGTGCAACTGTCCGGATGGATGCTCATGGAAGCCGCCGCCCGCGTTTCGGGGGTGGATCTCACAGCGAAGTGAGGGTTTTGGGGGCATACTGGGATCAGTACTGACTATCACCGTTTTCAACTGGAGGCTCCCTGTGCCTATCGCAACCCCCGACATCTACCGCGACATGCTGGACAAGGCGAAGGAGGGCGGATACGCATATCCCGCGATCAACTGCACCTCCTCCGAGACGATCAACGCAGCGCTGAAGGGCTTCGCAGACGCCGAGTCCGACGGCATCATCCAGTTCTCCACCGGCGGCGCTGAATTCGGCTCCGGCCTCAACGTCAAGAACATGGTCGCCGGAGCCACCGCCCTGGCCGCCTTCGCCCACGAGGCCGCCAAGCACTACGGCGTCAACGTTGCCCTGCACACGGACCACTGCCAGAAGGAAAAGCTGGACGGCTACGTCCGCCCGCTGATGGAGATCTCCCGCAAGCGGGTGGAGGCAGGCGAAAACCCGCTGTTCCAGTCCCACATGTGGGACGGCTCCGCCATCCCCATCGACGAAAACCTGGAGATCGCCCAGGGCCTGCTCGCCGACGCCGCAGCCGCCAAGATTGTGCTGGAAGTGGAAATCGGCGTGGTCGGCGGTGAAGAGGACGGTGTGGAAGCCAAGGCCGGGGACAACCTGTACACCACCGAAGAGGACTTCGAGAAGACCGTGGACGCCCTCGGCGTAGGCGAGAAGGGCCGCTACCTGCTGGCCGCAACCTTCGGGAACGTCCACGGCGTGTACAAGCCGGGCAACGTGAAGCTGCGCCCGGAGGTGCTGGAGATGGGCCAGCGCGTCGCCGAGCGGAAGCTGGGCCAGTCCGAGGGCTCCAACCCCTTCGACTTCGTGTTCCACGGGGGATCCGGATCCGAAAAGGAAAAGATCGAGCAGGCGCTAGGTTATGGCGTTATCAAGATGAATGTGGACACGGATACCCAGTACGCATTCACCAACCCCATCGCGCGCCACATGTTCTCCAACTACGACGGCGTGTTCAAGATCGACGGGGAAGTGGGCAACAAGAAGGTCTACGACCCGCGCTCCTACCTGAAGAAGGCCGAGGAGGGCATGTCCGTTCGTGTCGTGGAGGCCTGCCAGGACCTGCACTCCGCCGGCACCTCCGTGTCCAAGTAGGGCGAGGAATGGCAGACGGACAAAACGAGCCGCAGGAGCAGCCTCGGCGCAGCCGCGACCTCTTCGGCGCCGAGCGCCCGGAAGTGCGGTTGCCCCACGCTTTCGCCAGCGCCGTGAATGTCGGTGATGGCGCGGCGGAGCCCGGGACGCATAAGACGCACGAGACCGCCGAGCGGCTGGAGCAGCTCGCCGCGGAGAACCTCAAGGACTCCGGGGTGTGGGCAGCTCTCGCGTTGCGCCTGTTGGACGAAGGCCAGCCCGTGCAGGCCTATGCCTGTGCCCGCACCGGATACCACCGTGGCCTGGACGCGCTGCGCGCCAACGGTTGGCGCGGAACCGGCCCGGTGCCCTGGGAACACGAGGCGAACCGGGGCGTACTCAGTGCGATCGGCGCGCTGGTGCGTACGGCCCACGCGCTACGGGAAGAAGACGAGGTCATCCGCTGCCTCAACCTGCTGCATGATTGCGATCCGCGTGCGGCCGAGGCGCTGGGCGTGGCACAACTGTAGTGCCGAAGCAGACGCGAGGCGGCGTGGCCGCCCGGATCGTGCTGGGCTCGTGCGCCTGCCTGGCTGGGGCCGTGTGGCTCTCCACCACGCTGTGGCCCCTTCGGCCCACGGGCGCATGGCCGCTGGTAGCCGAGCTGCAAGCGAGTGCCTTCCTAGGTGGGGTAGTACTGGCTGTGGGGGTGACGCTCCTGCTGAGCTTGCACCGCCGGTTTTGGCCTGCGGTGGTGCTGGCGGCCATAGTCGGTTTGGTAGGTGTGGTTCTTTGTGTGGCCGTACCGCGTGTCCCTGTGCCGTCGAAGAGCGTGGAGGAACGCGAGACTTCGGCTACGGCGCAGGAGGCGCGACAGGACGCGAGGACTGTGCGCGTCATGGCCGCCAACACCTTCTTCCAGGGGGCGGACGATCAGCAGCTCGCGGCGGTGATCAAGCGCGTGCGCCCAGACGTGGTCTTCCTTAGTGAGACGGACCAGGAGGAGGCCTCCACTGTCGCCGCGGCTACGGGGATGACCTCTCTGACACCAGTAGACCCAGGTGGTTCTGGGCCGCCGGGACGCAAGGGCCCTGCCGGGGTGGCCACGCTCGCGAGCCCCGCGTACCTTGCCCGGACCGGTGGGCTGGCTCAGCTCGTACCAGGTGTGACACAGTTCCAACTCCCGCAGCTCACGGTATTCCCGGGGACGGTGAATCAGGTGCGGTTAGTGGGTGTGCACAGCGTCGCGCCGACGGGCCCGGCAAGGGAGCAATGGCTAAGCGATATCGCGCGCCTCCGGCAGTGGGTGACCGGGCACCACGTGGATGGACAAGGGGTCGGCGGGCAGGAACCGCCGGGAAAGCAGCCATTGGTGATGGCGGGTGATTTCAATTCCACGCGCTGGCATCCAGGGTTCCGGGCGCTGCTGTCGGAGGCCGGTCTACACTCCTGCACCGGATACCTGGCGCATCGGCCGACATGGCCCGCGACCAGCCCCGCGTTTCGCTTGGACCACGTTTTGACGACCGGTCGATGCCTGGGTGGGGGAGCGGAACAGATCAAAGGGAGCGATCACCTGGCTGTCTGGGCGGACGTCACAACCTAGGACGCGGTGCGACTTCTCGCGGTGGCGGCACCCGGCAGAAGCACCCCGGCACGGCGGCACCGCACCGGGGCGGCACCCCCTCCCGCGCCAGGGTCGGGCGTCGTAGGCCACAATGGTCACTATGCAACGCCCCGGAGTCCGCGCCGCCGCAGCCAGCCTGCGGCGCATCGCGCCTATCCGGGGTCTCGTCCGGGTCCGGGAAACCCTTGTCTTCGCGCTGCAGTGCGCTATCGCCGCGGGCCTGGCCTTCTGGGTCGCGGTGAACATCTTCGGCCACACCCAGGCCTTCTTCGCCCCGATTGCGGCCGTCCTCTCGCTTGGTGTCAACGGTGGGAAGCGTGCCCGTCGTAGCTTCGAGCTAGTGTTGGGGGCCACCGTGGGGGTGGCAATCGGGGACTCCCTCATCTCAGTGATCGGCGGCGGTTATTGGCAGGTGTCCCTCGTGGTCTTTGCCGCTATCCTCGCCGGGACCTTTGTGGACCGGGCGGGCATGGTGGCCATCCAGGCGGCCAGCACAAGTGTGCTGATCGCCACCATCCTGCCGCCGGGTTCCTCCGGGGCTTTCAACCGTGCCATCGACGCCCTCATCGGAGGGGTGATCGGCCTCATCGTTTTGGCGGTGGTGCCAAATTCCCCGCTGCGGGCCGCCCGACGGGAAATTAGCGCGCTGATCTCCAAGGCCTCGTTGGTGTTGGACGATGTGGCTACCGGAATGGAGCAGGGGGATGGGCGCGCCATCGCCATTGCCCTGCAAGAAGCGCGCGGGACCCAGACGTCCGTAAACGCCATGCTGGACCAGGCGCAAGGGGGATCCGAGATGGTCTCCATCTCCCCGATGTATTGGACCGCCCGCCGCCATTCAAAGTCCATGACGCGCATCCTGGTACCGGTAGACAACGTCATGCGCAACGCCCGGGTGCTGGCGCGGCGGGCGGAGATTCTGGTCGAGGACGAAGTAGCAGTCCGCCCCGAACTCATCTTGCTGATCCGGGACATTTCCAACGAACTGGGGCACCTGGGAGCGCTGTACGCGATCGGCGGCACCCGGGGGACGCGCGCGGAGGCGGTGGAGATCCCGGAGATCGTACGAAACTTTCAGCGCATCGGGGCGAATGCGTCCTTAGCCTCAGCCGATGGCACGGGGCTTTCCGGCACGGTGGTGCTGGCGCAGTGCCGTTCGATCATCGTCGATGCGCTGCAGGTATGCGGTTACTCGCGGGCGTCGGCCATGGCGTGCCTGGTGCCTACGGTGGATCGCCCGTGGATCCCGCCGGAGGTCATGGGGTAGGGGTTCTCCGCTATACCCCGCAGGCGCCAACTGTGTTGTGCTTGCCCGCCTTCCAGTCCTCCAGCGCATTCTTCACTGCCGTGGCGTACATCGTGGCCCCCTCCGGGGTGGGGTGAATCGCGTCTTCGCGGAGGTTCTCCGGGTGGCTCTTGGCGGCGTGGCACCAATCTGCGACGTACACGTTGTCGCGGGCTTTTGCGGCGGCCAGGACCTCCGCCTCCGCTTCGGGCATCCAGTAACGGTCGCCATAGGGCAGAACAAGCACGATGACGCGGTCGGGGCCGACGTCGTCAAGAACCTCATCGAGGAGACCCGGATGCGCACCCGAAGAGGCGCCATTGGTGCCGAAACCAAGGACAACAAAGGGGTCTAGGGTGCCATTCGCCTTCATCTCATCGATGATGGCGGGGGCTGCCTGATAGTGCCGGGAAACCGCACCGTCAACGTAAATCCCGGGGAATTGCTGCTGCAGGGCACCCGTGGAGGCCAGCATGACGGAATCGCCGATGGCAGAGATCTTGTCGCCGGTGGGCATCTCCCGCTTCCCCAGCTCAGCCTGTTGGGCCTCCTCCGCTTTCTGGGCAGCGGACTTCGCAGCGTTGATGGTTTCGAGGTCTTGTTCCAGTTTGGTCCTTTGGGGCGCGTGCGGAATGGAGACGATAAGAGCGGCGATGATGCCCACTGCCGCCACCACGGTTCCTAAGCGGCGCAGAATAGGTGCGCCACTGCCCAACGCGGAACGCAGGCAGGCCCGGTAACCGCGCCGATGGATCGGGGTTTCGATATATTTGAAGGACCAGTGCGCGAGCGGAAGGGAAATCGCAAGGGCCAGCAGACCCAACAGGGGGGTGTGGAACAGTTTGATCGAGTGCGTTAGCTCTCTGAGGAGCACCACAATGGGCCAGTGCCACAAGTACAGGGAATAGGAAATACGGCCCAACCAGCGCAGCGGCCGCATCTCGAAGAATTGCTTCATCGGGAGAACGCCGCGCACGAGGAAGTACAAAACGGAGGTGGCCAGCAGGGAGGCCAAGAGCAGTCCGCCCCGGTAGGTCCAGGCAGAGGTGTCCGGGAGGATGAACAACAGGGCGATCAGGCCGGGCAGTACCAGCATGGCGGCAAGGCTTAGGCCGATGCGGCGGAGAATGCGGCGCTTATGGAACTCGGGCCAGGTATCGGCGTCTACGTTCGGCGAATCGCTGGTCAACCACAGGGCCAGGGCAGCGCCTAGCAGCAGGCCGAAAGCGTGGGTGTCGGTCCCGTAATAGACCCGGGTTGGGTCCACCTTGGGGTCGTAGTTGATGACCATCCAGAGGAAGGAAGCCAGGGCACCACCGACAACGATCATCCGCAGTTGCTTGGGCTTGATCTTCAGTTTGCTAAGCAGGATAAGCAGGAGGGGCCAGATCAGGTAGAACTGCTCCTCGATAGCCAGTGACCAGTAGTGGGCAAAGACCCGGACCCCGGCATCGGTGAAGTAGGAATTGGCATCCGCGAGCTGTGTCCAGTTGCTGACGAACAGCAGGGCCCCGAGAAACTGGAAGTTGAGGTGTACGGCCGAATCCCCGCCGATAAAACCTGCAGCAATGGTTCCGATGAACAGGACGAATAAGGCAGCGGGGACTATGCGCCGTAAACGCCGGAGCCAGAATTCCCCCACGTTGATTTTTCCCGTGGTTGCCCGTTCCCGTACCAGCAGGGAAGTGATGAGGAAGCCGGAGATAACGAAGAAGACGTCAACCCCCAGATAACCCCCTCGCATGAAGTTGCCGAAAAAGTGGTAGATCACCACGGCCAACACGGCGAGTCCGCGCAGGCCATCAATCCCCGGCACCCTCCTGAACTTGAACCCCTGCCTACGGATCACCAGTTCACGCCCTGCCTTCACTCGATCGACGATGCTTGGATAAAGCGAATTGCCTTTCGCAATGTTCGCCGCGCCGCGGAACGTCGGCGCAGATCTGCCAGAATTTCAATGTTCCACACCTTACGGGACGTCCCCCTCCCCGCACGTTTTGCCTGTGAGATTCAAAGAAAGTTCCCCACAGATGTGCTGCCGGAGGTGGCGTGCGGGTATCGGGGCCCCCGGGGCGCCCGTAAGAAACGAATGTATCTTCCGCACAGGTCATGTGGCAGCGCATCGGGGGCCTTAACCTCTGGAGATATGAGACACTACACCGCTCGCCGTAGCGCTCTCATCGCATCCACCATCACCTCCGCCACCTCCCTCACAGTCCTGTTCGCCTCTTCCCTCCCCGCCGCTGGTGCCGTTCCGGTGTCCTCCACGTTGCCGTTGTCATGTGCTGTGGACGCCGGATCCCTCGGCGGGAAATTCACAACCAACACACAGGCCTCAGTGACCGTGGATTCACCGGAATTCGCGACTGATGGTCAGACCATCACTTTCACCATCACCTTGGGTGACGTCCTCGTCACCTTCGATCAGGTCAGCCAGCTCAATAGTGCCTCCATGGGCAGCAGCGAGGTCCGAGTTGCCGTGAGCCCGAACCTTTCGCTGGTGAATCCGCCTGCGGGAGTAACCCTGGAAAACGGTGAACTCGTCATCCGCGATCAACTGGTTGCCACGCTCGACGAGCCCGCGAAGACGGTAAAGATCAGCTCGCCGGTCCAGAACCTCACGTTCCAGGCCACCCACGACGGGCCGGTGGCCTTCTCCACGGTGACCCAGACCGTGAAGGGCACGATCAACGCTCAGGCCACAGCGGTTTTCTTCCCCATCTCCCTGAGCATGGTGGCCGATTGCTTCACCACCCCCGGCGTATCGCTGAAGAAGCCGAGTGGGACGACACCGCCACCATCACCGTGGGCCTGCCCGGCGCTCGCTCCAACAACAAGGCCGCGGATACGGGCAACTACTCCGGCACCATCGAGGGTGCTGAACACAGCGTTAGCGACCCGCTTGTCGTGACTCCCGGTCAGACGGTGACCGTGGAAGGCACCATGACGACGAGTACGGGTCGTTACTACGAGCAAGGTTTGAACCCACCGGCCGGGGTGAACTATGTGGACGGCAGTGCCAACATCCTCGGCGATAGCCGGTATGCCGTCACCACCCGGGGCACGACCTTCACTCCGCCCGGGCGCGGATATAACGACCCGAAATGGGGGCAGTCCGGCAACCCCGATGTGACCCCGGGGTACGTGGGTTGCACAACACTTCTTCCTACTCCGCCGGTAACGGCTCTCGCACGGTGCACGCCCAGTTCGCCGTCCCGGCGGACCTGGCGCCCGGGACTTACGTCTTTGAGTTTGGGACTTACAAGTATGTTGCCAGCCTAGAGACGATGGTGCCCCTCGACGGAACGGCCTTCAAGGTGGTGGACTCCAACCCGCCGCAGCTTTCGGATCGCATCAAGCCTGCACCGGAACCCACCCCCACTCCCGCTCCCCCCCCCCGCCGGCAGCGCGGGAAGCTCGGGAAGTAGCGATTGGATCAACTCCGCCGGGCAGTCCTCCTCCACCATTCTGGGCTAGGTGTTGGATTGGCTGCGCCGATACAGGATGGCGTAGCGCGCTAGCTCCTTTAGTTCCGCACGAAATGCCCGTCCCGTAAGTGCCGATAGAAGGTCACGGCCTTCAACGGCCGGGGGTGCTCCACACCGTCGCGAACCAGCCGTATCTCCTGCCCACCTGCCTGGAGCGCCCGCCCCTGCAGCACGGTGGGGGCATAGCTGGGCGTCACCGGCGCGCGCCACCGCCCAAAAAGCCCCCTGAGCGGCCGCGGCGGAAGCTGCACTGCGGCCAGCCCCGGTCGGCCGGTCGTCGGAACCATGCGTACACCGGGGGCTGCGCCGCGCTCGGCCCCGCGTCTGCCACCGGCCCGACTGTTCTCGGCGTGCGAATACAGCACTTCGGAATCCACGATCACTTCTCCCACTAGCGGATGTTCGCCGAGCCCTGTCACCTCTGCGGCGCCAAGCGTGACCACGCCATGGTCGTCGCGAATCACGGCGGTCGGTTTGGCGGGGGCGGTCAGCGCAAAGTCGAGCCCGTCACGCCCCCCGCCTATCCGCGCACCGGTGACTCCCCCGGCTCCGCCGCCAGCGAAGCCCTGAAGCCCCCACACCGTCGCGATCGACGAGCCCGCCTCCACCGGCGCATACCCCAGCTCCACCCACATCGCGTCAATCCGCATCAGCTTCGTCGCCACCGCCGCCAGCGCCGCGTCCGTCCCCAGGACCACAGCCCTCACCGGCTCACTCGTACGGTGCGGCGCGGGGGCCGGTTCCCCTTGATGCGCCACCTCCGGGCTGCGTGCCAATTCCTCCAAGCTCTTGGGGACGCTAACAACAAAGCGCTCGGTAATGGCGTCCAAAAATTGCAGATCACGGCGCCCTGGAACAGCAGGCAGCGGGCGGATCTCGTCGGCCCTCACCCCAGATGGCGGCTGTATTCCGCAGCACAGCAGCAAGGTGAACATTTCCGGAAGTCTAGTACTATGACAGGCCTATGGCAGCAATTATTGTGGTCGGCGCCCAGTGGGGCGATGAAGGCAAAGGAAAGGCCACCGACATCCTGGGTGGTCACGTGGATTACGTGGTCAAACCCAACGGGGGGAACAACGCGGGGCACACCGTGGTCGTCGGCGGGGAGAAGTACGAACTAAAGCTCCTGCCCGCAGGTGTGCTCTCCGAAAACGCTACGCCGGTGATTGGCAACGGGTGCGTGGTGAACCTGGAAGCGCTGTTCGAGGAGATCGATGGGCTGGAAGCACGCGGCGCGAACGCCTCCCGGCTGCGGGTCTCCGCCAACGCGCAACTAGTGGCGCCCTATCACGTGGCTATCGACCGGGTTGCCGAGCGGTTCCTGGGCAAACGGGCCATCGGTACCACCGGGCGCGGTATCGGCCCGACCTACGCAGATAAGGTTAGCCGCGTTGGTATCCGCGCACAGGACCTGCTGGACGAATCCATCCTGCGGCAAAAGGTGGAATCTGCGCTGGACCAGAAGAACCAGATGCTGGTCAAGATGTACAACCGCCGCGCCGTGGACCCGGAAGAGGTGGTGCAGTACTTCCTCGGCCACGCGGAACGGCTGGCCCCCATGCTCATCGACTCCTCCCTTGAACTGAACAAGGCGCTGGACGAGGGCAAACACGTGCTCATGGAGGGCGGGCAGGCCACGATGCTGGACGTGGACCACGGCACCTACCCCTTCGTTACCTCCTCCAACCCCACCACTGGTGGGGCCTGCGTGGGCGCGGGGATCGGACCTACCCGCATTACTACCTCGTTGGGCATCATTAAGGCCTACACCACCCGCGTGGGTGCCGGGCCTTTCCCCACCGAGCTCTTCGATAAGTGGGGTGAGTTCTTACAAACTACAGGTGGAGAAGTGGGTGTGAATACCGGTCGCAAGCGCCGCACCGGGTGGTACGACAGTGTTATTGCCCGCTATGCATCGCGGGTCAATGGGTTCACGGATCTGTTCCTCACCAAATTGGATGTGCTCACCGGCATCGGGGAGATTCCCATTTGCGTGGCCTACGATGTGGACGGTCAGCGCCATGATGAAATGCCGATGACTCAAACCGGCTTCCACCACGCCACCCCCATCTACGAGACGATGCCCGCGTGGGAAGAGGACATCACCGGGTGCACCACCTTCGAGGAGCTGCCGGAAAAGGCGCAGGACTACGTGCACCGGCTCGAAGAGCTGTCCGGCTGCCGGATCTCCTACATCGGTGTGGGGCCGGGGCGGGACCAGACCGTTGTGGTGCACGACGTGCTAAAGGGGTAGGGGGGCTGGCTTTGCTGGGCTAACCTCACTAGGTTGGCTGGGCTGGTCAAGCCCTTGCGCCGTTGATGAAGGTCGGTCGATAGCGAATAGAACCGGGCGCAGTCATCGGGCGCAAACATTCCCACACTGACGCACGGCTTTCCGGTTGAATCGAATGCGCCAAACCGCTGCATGGTGCCTTCGCGCTCGGCTTGGCGGTGCCCTCGCTCCAATTGGCGAAAAAGGCCCGCCATGTCACAGGTAGTGGCACCGGGATCGCCGGTCAGCGGTCGGATGATACAGCCGCCGGGTAGAGCTTGACCGGAGACGGGTAGTTAATTGACCAGCTCCCCTTTTTCAGAATGAGAGAGTCCAAGCTCCCTGCATGCCGGGGTTGAAGCCGGCCGTGGCAAAGGAATGAAGACCCAATCGGCACCTGGAAGATGTATCGTGAGCGTGTCCCTTCACCGGAAAATCCCATAGCTGCAGCGATCCTCGACGTCAGCTCCGTGCCGTAGCAGGCTCTCGATATCGATACTGCTCTATGGCATGCGTTTGACTCCAAAGCGGTCTTTGGATTTGAAGGCGCCACCGGGGGTCAATGCAAAAGGACTTGGAGTCGAGTTTCCCTTCTGGTCTGTCCTGCCAGGCGCCATGTGTGGCTCCACATCGGGAATATATTCCTGTTGGAGAGGTCAGTCAGAAACAGCTACGGCGTTCATGAGATTCCTATCCCTTCCGGTTCCCGAATCGCTAAATAGTATAGGCGACCGGGACTCCGGTCCCGAGCCCCGAAGCGGAAAATCGCTTGGCATCTACTGAGTACTGTGGGATTGAGGACCGCTTAGCTCGGAAAAGGGTTCGTTTCTCGGTCGTTCATTCTCCCCGGTACCGCTTGCCCGATACCCGGTCGAGCAGACGATGTGTCAGGAGGGCGACGGCTCCTGCCGCTCCCAGCGCTATCGGGGTGGCAATGACGAAACGGCCCCAAGAGAGTGCAGTTTCTGGCCATGCCTGGAAAGCCCCAAGCCAGAGGACGGTTTCCGCTAATACATCACCACCGATTGTTATCGTGAACACGCAGTGTATGACCGTGATGATGATTGAGGTATTGCGCCCGAATAACAACTGAATCAGTAGCGCTGTGAGGGACCAGCAAATTCCCACAAAAACGAACAGGATGAATCGACGGACTTCCTCTGATACGGACATCCCGGAGTGAAAGCTGCCGACAAGCGCCACGCAACTCATTAAAGTAACTATCGCTATCATCCAGGCAATGTACGCGGCACTTGCCAGCTTGTGTTCGAAACGGACAACACTCCATGCTTCACTTAGAACCGGCCACGTTAGCGCTCCTAACAGGCCGCTGCCCAAAGGTAGGATCAAGAAGGTGAATGCACCGGTCAGATAGCTAGATGGATAAAGAATCGCTAGCAGTCCGATACCAAACACGGACCCGACAAGGCAGAGTATGAGGGTGGGGGTTAGAATCACCGGCACGAGGGCTAGCAGGGCTGACCGAAAAGAGGTCAACTGCCGACTACTCTCGGCCGGTGACCAGGTTTGTCCGCTCTCTCGATGTAGAGGAATCTCTGCCTCAGGAGAACGACGGAGCTTCCGTCGCCGCGGTCTTTGCTGATTCGGCTTTGTCAGCAGAGCCAGGAGTAGTCCAAAGAGAGCCAGGCCGACGGTGAGGCCAAATGCCAGCCACGGACTTTCAGAGAGTAGGGGGTCATCAGCTGTCATTGGAACCGCATTTTTGTGTACCCCCATGGTTGGCAAAACGAGGCGGATCGGCCAACCGAATGGCCACAGCCACCATGTGTCGCTCTCAGTCAACGTGTGGAGGGCACACACCTGCCAGACAAGCGCTAGAACCAGTGTGACAACCAGGTTGGTTCGCCGGGCGCAAGCCGTGGCTAGGCCGGACATCGCCGTCGATCCCAGAAGACAGAGAACGCCAAGGCGCAGAAGTGAAGAGGTTCCTGAACGTCCCGTCGCCATTGCAAGCAGGTACGTGCCACCAAAATTGCATAGATGGAAGGTAGCGAGAGAAAGGAATACGGTGATCCATCTGGCAACTGCTACCTTCCACCAGGGGACTGGGATCCAGGCAGTGGCCCCTGTTCGAGCCCGTCTTTCGCGGGATTCGGCGCTTGCCGCGAATATAGCCACTAAGGGGGCCCAGAACCCCGTTGTGTAAAGAGCTTGCCATGCTAGGGGCCCAGCTACGTCGCCTCCCGGCGTGACTACTAGCGACATACTGTAAGACATCAGGGCCAGGGGGACTCCCAGCAGGGGCAGCCACTGTAAGGCCGTTCCCCGAGTTCGGATAAACTCCGCTATGAGAACGTTGATAAAGGTCATGGGAGTCCCCCCTTGGTTGCACTGAAGAAGGCCTCTTCCAAATCACCTGCGGGAGCAAGACTGCTAAGTCCTCCTGTGTAGGCGACTTTGCCTTCCGAGAGGATAGTTATGTCGTCTGCGAGGTTCTGCACCTCGCCGAGTTGATGCGAGCTCACGAGAACGGTTCCGCCGTTCGTTGCCCAGCGTCGGAGGAGTTGCCGCAGTTGAACTATGCCGTCGGGATCTAACCCGTTTTGAGGCTCATCGAGGACCAGAATTTCAGGATCTCCAAGTATGGCTTGAGCAAGGGCTAGTCGTGCCTGCATCCCCGTGGAAAAAGTCTTTGCTTTCTTTCTTCCCGCATGGGAAAGGCCTGTGACCGCTAAGGCACGATCTGCTTCATTGGTCGGAAGCCCCAGCAGTCGGCAGTGGACAAGAAGATTCTGGCGGGCTGACAGGTGACCGTAGAACGCCGGACCGTCAATCGATGCTCCGATGGCCTGCGCCAGGTGTGGCTGCCCGTTTTCGCGGGAGACCGTTACCGATCCGGCGTCAGGAGGGGTTAGGCCCAGCAAGATGGAACAGAGGGTGGACTTGCCGGCACCGTTTCTCCCAAGCAGAGCATGGACGGTGCCTGCGCGCACACCACAACTAACGTCGTCGAGTACTCGCTGCCCGCCGTAGCTTTTGGAGATGTGTTGAAGGCTGATCGAAAACTGTCGCATGACCCCCAATGTTTGCCCAGCGGGAAATTCGATACATCCGTCGTCCGGGGGATTTTTGGGTCGCGTTACGTCCTACGGTGGGAGGAGGTGAACCCGGTGCGGTGGGGTATGAGGGCCAGTGCTACTCGGTCACGGGCCTTCAGTTTACGCAGCAACGAGGAGACGTGAGACTTAACAGTCGTTTCAGCGACGTGCAGGTTTTCCGCAATCTCCATATTGGTTAAGCCTTCAGAGACCAGGACAAGTACTTCCCTCTCCCGCGCGGTGATATCTCGGAGGTTGTGCTCCTGCTCGGCAGTGAGTGGCTTGTCATCGAGTGCAGCTCGGAAGGTTTCTAAGACGGGACCGGTAACTGAGCTATCAAGTACCGATTCTCCGGCGAAGACCTTTCGGACCGCTGCCGCGAGTTCTTCGGGCTCGGTGTCTTTCAATATGAAACCCTGTGCTCCAGTAACTAGTGCCGCCTGGACGAGATCTTCATCATCGAAGGTAGTCAGCATGATGCCGCGCAGTCCGGGCTGGCGTCGTAAGAGCTGGCGTAGAGCTTCGATCCCGTCCACCCTAGGCATACGGATATCGAGAACCGCAACGTCGAAGGAGGTATCCATGCCGATGTCTATGGCCTCGCGGCCATCGCGTGCGGTCGCGACCACCTCTATGCCCTCGGATGCGTTAAGTACAGTGGACAAAGCCGACAGTAGGAGTGGTTGGTCGTCTGCAAGCAGAACTCGTATCGGCATCAATGTTCCTTCAGGGGAAGTATTGCGGTCAGCTGGAAATGCTGTGGATCGCCTCCGGCGGTAACTGCGCCTCCGAGGGCATCGGCCCTCTCTCGCAAACCGATTAGGCCCGTACTTGAACCTGAGGAGTTGTGCTGTCTTCGTCCCCACGATTCCACCAGCAAGCGCACCTCAGACCCGTACTTAAGAGAAATACTCACTGTTGCGTCGTCCCCCTGATGCCGGACGACGTTGGTCAGAGCTTCCGCGGTAATTCGGGTGAGGGCGAGGTCCGTAAGCGGATCCAGCTCTGCTGGTTCAGCCGGGAGATTGGCGTTGATCCTGAGACCAGCATGGCGAAATGAATCTAAAACCGTGCCTATCGAAGCCTCCGGTGCAGTTGGCGTAGGGGTGCCGGAATCCTGAGACCGCAACGCTCTGACAACCTTCCTCACTTCGAGTAGAGCGCGGTCCGCTTCTTGCTTGATGGAGGACAAAGTGTCTACGGCGCTGGAGGGGTTGGTGTTTGCGGTGATGAGGCCAGCACTGGATTGCACTTTGATCAATGTGAGTGAGTGTGCCAGAAGATCGTGTATCTCGCGCGAGATCAGAAGGCGTTCTTCCCGTTGCGCCTGGCGCATAGTTCTGAGACGTTCGACTTCCTTAGCATGAATCCTTCTGGCGATAAAGTAAGTGCAGACGAGCAGCAACCAATGGAGAGATAGTCGAATCAAAAATTCGCTACCGTGGCTATATTGCATTCGTAGCTCGTTGTTGAGCTTCCACATGACAGGCGACGCGAGTGAACCCACCATCGTCACGGCTAGGACTGCCCGGGGATAGCGGGACTGGTTGCAGAGAAGAGCTGGACTGAACACGGCCATAGGAGCCGCGATCAACCATGGGGAGAATCCTGGGTTCTCAGGTAGAGCGACGAACCAGGTCGCCGCCCACCCGGTTAGGCACACAACAAGGCCCACGGATGAACCTCGTGGACAACTTCGCCAGTACAGAAGACACGGGACGAAGCACCAGGAGATAACAGTCTGGGAAACGCCCACCGTGCTTGAGACAGGTGTGGGGGACGCAGTGTAGAGAAGAGCCATCAGAACGGCGGCAGACGCCAAGATGGCATCGCCGAAGCGGGGCATTCGGAAACTGATTTTGCTACGCGGGGACGTGCGTAGGTGCACAGAGTGGCCTCCAGTCCGCACGGAATCCGAGTCCACGTTGTCTGCCTCCGTCTGCGCTGTCGAGTGGTGTCTCCATATTGCCCCGTTGTGGGGCCAGGGATGCGTGGTGCCTACACCTCCACCGCGGGTCCATCTGCCTGCACCGGTGGCTCCGCTGACCAGGGGAAAACAATCCACTCATCCGTGTGCTTCCACACATAGTCGGGGGACACCACCGATCGGCTCTTGCCGTAGATCACCGCAGACTTCACTTCGGCCCCGTGCTTTTCCAGCAGCTGGAGCACAAGGTCCAGCGTGCGCCCAGAGTCGGCGACATCGTCGACCACCAGCAACTTCTTGTCACTGAGCGCGCTCGTATCCAGCAGGGGTTCCAGCAACACGGGGTCCGGCAAAGTCTCGTGGACGTCCGTGTAAAACTCCACGTTGATGGCGTCCGACAGTTTCACACCCATCGAGTAAGACAGCGCCCCGGCCGGCACCAGCCCTCCGCGAGCCACGGCAATAATGATGTCCGGTTCGAACCCGGAGTTTACGATCTTCTGCGCTAGTTCCCGATTGGCACGCCCGAAGCCCTCCCAGGTGAGGACCTCTTTCTGCTGGAGTCCGCTGGAATCTGCGTGATAAGCCATGCCAGTGACTATATCCCGGCGTTATATCCTTGGGCGATGAACTCTGAGGCATCATCGGGCGCGGGCGCGGCGGCGTGGCCGGTCTTACCGGATCGGTTCCCGGCGGGGGATTACGAGCTGCAGTTCATTGACGGCTCGGATCCCCAATTCGTGGCCGCGGTGGAGGCAACCGTTGCGCCGGAGGAGCGAGCGGAGACCTTCCATTACTTCACGCGACTACCGTTGCCCCTGGGCCCTTTCATCGCCGCCGATGCAACCCGGCGCGTGTATGCCCTGGTGGGGAAGAATAGCAGTCCTGTCGGCTGCACCAGCCTGTACGACTGCTCGGAGGCCCGTCGCCGGGTGACGCTAGGGTTCACCTGGATTTCCCCGAACCGGCGGGGGAGCGGTGCGAATGCGGCCCTGAAGCGGGGAATGTTCGATGAGCTGTCGGACGCCGGGGTGCGCGAGGTGTGGTTCCGCGCGGATGTGCTCAACGCCGCTTCCCGCCGCTCGCTGGAGAAGGCCGGGGCGCAGTTCAGCCACATTGAGGCAGCCCCGCGGGTGTACCCCGATCGAGTGTCGGCCTCTGTGTACTACTTCAAGAGATTGTGATGGGTTCCAACTTTGAGCGTGGGTCCGCGACGCGCCCGAACCCCCTGCGTGTCGCCGCGGATGTGGATACCGGCATCGACGATGCTCTGGCCCTCGTCTACCTCGCCGCCGTGTGCCCGGACCTGCGCGTCACCACCTCCGCAGGCAACTGTTCGGCGGTGGCTGCGGCCCGCAATTCCCGCGCGGTGTTGGATCTGTGCCATTCATTCCGGACGCCCATAACCCCCGGCGCTCCGCGCCCCCTCCTTCATCACCTCACGACCACCCCGGAAACCCACGGGCCCGACGGCCTGGGTTACTACCGCACCACCGTGGCCACACCGTCTGTGGGTTGCGCGGCAGAAGCCGTCGCGGCCTGGGAGAGCCCCGAAGGGCTGTTAGTTTCCGGCCCCGCCACGAACCTGGCCTGGGCTGTCCAGCAAGCTGGGGGAGTGCCCGCGCCGCCGGGCTTCCCCGCCCGTACCGTCATCATGGGTGGGGCCTTCGACTACCCCGGAAATACCACCGCCACGGCCGAATGGAACGTGTGGGTGGATCCGCACAGCCTCGACGTGACACTGCGGCAGTGGCCAGCCGGTGCGGCCCTGCCGCTGATCTGCCCCCTGAACGTCACGGAGCAGGTCATCCTGGACCCACGCAGGTTGGCCGAGTGGATAGAGGTGTTGCAGGCTCGGGGGCTCGCAGAGCTGGGAACGCTGTTAGAAGAGGCTCTTCGGTTCTACTTCGAGTTCCACGAGCACGTGGGGGTGGGTTATTGCGCCCAGATCCATGATCTTGCTGCAGCGATGGTGCTGCTGGATGCTGTGGAGTACGAGGCTAAGCCGGGCTACGTACAGGTCGCCGTGGACGGCGAGCGCCGCGGCACGACCGGCGTGGACTGGCACGCCACCCCCAACGCCCATATCGTCACGGCGCTTAACCCCGACGGTGTTTTTCAACAATTTCAGCAGGCACTGGATTGCCTTGGCGGGAACGCACCGTCACCGCCGCGATAGCCGTGGTCAGCGGAACAGCGGCCACGAGTCCCAGGGCCCCCGTGGCGGAGCGCAGAATCTCCGTGGCCATGACATCGGAGGTGAGGATCTGCTCGATGGGGCGGCCGGACAGGCTGAGCAGCAACAGGGTGGGCAGGGCCACGCCGGTGTAGCTGAGGACGAGGGTGTACATCATGGAGGCGATGTGGTCGCGTCCGACCCGCATCGCCCCGGCGAACAGGCGCCAGGGGCCGGCGGCGGGCTCCAACTCGTGCAGCTCGGAGACCGTGGAGGCCTGGGCGATCGTCACATCGTTGAGCACACCCAGGGACCCCACGATCATGCCTGCCAGTAGTAACCCTGTGATATTTAGCTGCGGCAGGTAGACGAGCACCTGCAGATTGGCCTCGTTACCCAATCCCCGCAGGTGGGTTGTGGTGATGGCGAAGTGGGATAGAACTGCCGCGAGCCCCAGCGCCAACAGCGTGCCGCCTAGGGCCGCGGCCGTTTTCCACCCCACCCCGTGCACGAGGAACAACACGAGGTACAGAACCGCCGCACCGCAGGTCACGGCCAGCATCACGGGCGAACCCCCGCGGGCGAGGGCTGGCAGCAGGAACAGCAGGATCACGGCCATCGTGACGGCCAAACCCACGATGGACCGAGCCCCACGCCAGGCCCCGACCACGATCAGCAGCACAACCGTGGCCCCCAGCCACAGCCATAAAGACATATTGCGCTGATAGTCCTGGAAGGCGTAGGTATGTCCGGTTACCGAGAGGCGGATCTTATCCCCAACCTGCAGATTCGGCTCGCCCGGAACATTGTGCATCTCCAGCAGCGTGCGCTTGCCGCTATCCGGCCCGGAGGTGAGGTCCACGATGATGTGCTGGCAGTCCTTCGGGGCGAAGGCGTTCTCCACCGGTGCGGTGGTGAAGATCTGACCGATGGAGGGGGAGTTGCACACGCCCTTGTTCTCCAGGGCAACAGTGCCGTCCGCTAGCTCGCCGGTGAGGCTAGAGGTGGAGCGGAAGGCGTCCGAAATAGCGGGTTGCTGGGATTTATCCGGCCATTGGGCAACAAGACCGACCGCCGTGGCGATGGCCCCGATCAGCAGACCGAGGGCGAGGAGCCTCTGGGCCAGGGACCAGCCACTGCGCGGCTCTTTCGGTTCCTTCGCGGGTACGGCGGCGTGACGGCCCATAGTGGCGATGGCCTTTCGTGACGGAGGGGTACTGCGGGAAAGCGTTTGCTCGACGGCAAACGTGCCGCAGGGGCAGGGGACCGCGCGCAGTAGCGCAGTAGGTGTAGGTGCCGTCGCAGACGCAGCTCAGTTCACTGTAGCGGGCCAGCGCCCCGGTCTTGGGAAGCTGCGATCCGGTGGAGGTCTGCCCTCGAAACCTCCTGCGCATAAGCATTCATCACAATCTGGGAGTCTGCGGGGTTGCGATGAATGTGAGCGGGAAAGCCGGACACGCAGAGCCGTTCCAGGATGGCGCCGTATTCCAGGCGCTCGGTGCTTGGCGTCACCGAAGAAGAATCGAACAGGGCCGAGAGGGAAACCGCACCTGAACTGAGTCCGCGCTCGAACCACGTCATCGTACGTTGCCGGACTCGGACGAAGCGGCCAGCGCCGGTGCGGCGGGCAATGTCGTCGGACGGGACGCTGGAGCCCGTGAAAATGAATTGGCCGTCGCGGCCGCGGCAATCCACCTCGCGGCGGACTGAATTCCACACGGAGGGTTGAATCTGCCACTCGTCGATGAGGCGGGGGTTATAGCTTCCGTGCTGGTCAGAGGGGAGATCCGCGACAGCATGCTATCACTAGGCCGGTAAATGTGGGCCCGCTAGGCCGAGAAATGTGGGCCCGCTAGGACAGGTTCGCGCGCGCGTTCTGCGCCGCGGAGACCAGCACCTCCAGGGACGCCGTCGTCTCCTCCCAGCCGCGCGTCTTCAGGCCGCAGTCTGGATTGACCCACAGCAGGGCCGGATCCACGGAGTCCAGCGCGCTGGCCAGCAGCTCATCCACCTCCGACTGCTTCGGAACGCGCGGGGAGTGGATGTCCCACACGCCCGGCCCCACGCCCAGCTCGAAACCGGAATCCCGCAGCGCTCCGAGCACCTGCATGCCGTTGCGGGCGGCCTCGATGCTCGTGACGTCCGCATTGAGGTCCCCAACGGTGCCGATGAGCTCGTTGAACTCGGAGTAGCACATGTGGGTATGGATTTGAGTGTGGGAGGCGGCGCCGGAGGTGGCCAGGCGGAAAGCCCCCACCGCCCACTGCAGGTAGGCGGGCTGGTCCGCCTTACGCAGCGGCAGCAGCTCGCGGATCGCGGGCTCATCGACCTGCACGATCTTGGCCCCGGCCTCCACCAGGTCCGCGATCTCGTCGCGCAGCGCCAGCGCGACCTGGTCTGCGGTCACGCCCAGCGGCTGGTCATCGCGGACGAAACTCCACGCCAGCATCGTCACCGGGCCGGTCAGCATGCCCTTCACCGGCTTGTCCGTGAGCCCCTGGGCAGTGCGGAACCACTCCACCGTCATGGGGTGCGGGCGGGACACATCGCCGTAGAGGATCGGTGGGCGGACGCACCGGGAACCGTAGGACTGCACCCACGCGTGCTCGGTGGAGTGGTAGCCCTCCAGTTGCTCGCTGAAGTACTGCACCATGTCGTTGCGCTCCGGCTCGCCGTGCACGAGCACGTCCAGCCCCAGCGCCTCCTGTCGGCGGATCACGTCCGCGACCTCGTCCTTCATGGCCTGGCGGTACTGCTCATCGCTGAGCTCGCCCTTGCGCCACTTCGCGCGAGCCTGCCGGATCTCGGTGGTCTGCGGGAAGCTGCCGATGGTGGTGGTTGGAAGCGGCGGCAGGCCCAGGGTCTCCTGTTGGGCCGCTCGGCGATCGCTGACAGAAGCGCGCTGGCGATCGGCGTCCTCAATCTTGCTCTGCCGATCCCGGACCGCGGCGTTGTGGGTCAGCGTGGACGTCTTTCTGGACGCCACCGACCGGCGCGCCGCATCCCACTGCTCGCTGTTGCGTTGGCTTTCGTCGGCCAGGGCCTTGGCCAGGAGGGCGACCTCCGCGATCTTCTCCGCGCCGAAGGCCAGCCAGCTACGCAGATCGTCGCCCAGGGTGGTCTCGGGATCCAGGGAGTAGGGCACGTGCAGCAGGGAGCAGCTGGTGGAGACGGCGATCGGACCGCGCTCGGCTAGCTGCTGGAGGGTGGCTAGGGCCTGGTCCAAGTCCGTGCGCCACACGTTGCGCCCATCCACCACACCGGCCACTAACTGGACGTCGCCGGACCAAGAGGGCAGCTCGGGGTTGCCGTAGACAAGATCAACGCCGATGGCATCCACGCCGGTGCTCTGCAGCGTCTCTACGGTCACATCGCCGTCGCCGAAGTAGCTCTGGACCAGCAGCTTCAGGCCGTGATCGTGGGCGGTGGAGGCCAGGGAGCGGTAGCCCTCCGCCACGCGGCCCAGCAGGTCCCGATCCACGTCCGTGACGAGCGTGGGCTCGTCGAACTGCAGCCACTGCACCCCGCGGTCGGCGATGCGGGGGAGTAGGCGGTTGTAGGCGGAGAAGACGGCCTCCAGGTGGTCGAGGGCATCGGAGCCGTCGGTGGTGCGGGCCAGGCTGAGGTAGGTCAGCGGGCCGATGAGGACGGGGCGGATCTGCTCCCCACCAACGCGGTTGACCTGGTCGCGCAGGTCCTCCAGCCACGCGCCGTCCTCTAGGCGGAACTGCGTGGCCGCGGAGAGCTCCGGGACGATGTAGTGGTAGTTCGTGTCGAACCACTTGGTCATCGCGCTCGCCGGGAGTTCTTTAGTGCCGCGGGCGGCGGCGAACAGGCGGTCGACGTAGGGCGGCAGGCCGTCGTTGCTGTGATCCGGGATGTCCGCAACGCGTTCCGGGAGGGCGCCGAGGAGGGCGGAGGTGTCCAGGACGGCGTCGTAGAAGGAGCGGCCGGAGAAGGCGACCTGATCCAGGCCGGTGGCGAGGGCTGCGTCCGTGTAGTCGTTGACCAGGCGGGTGGCGGTGGTGGCCAGCTGGCGGCCCGTGGCCGGGTCGCGCCAGTAGGTTTCTAGGGCTTTTTTGAGTTCGCGGTTGGGTCCGATGCGGGGGACACCGGCTATTGTTGCAGTGAAAGTCATGGTTGTTGACCCAACACTAGACCGCTCTGTCTGTCAAGCGGATGTGCGCTATTATGACTCCGCATTCCGCAGCCCCGAGGTGACATAGGGGTCCGGCGGATTCCGTTGCAGCGCCGACCGTCGTTCTTGTCGGCGGGAGGAACCCCAGCTCACCAAAGGTATCGTTATGCCCGCACCACGCCCTGTCACCTTCCGCGTCCTCATTGGTCTCGCCGCCCTGATCACGGCCGTGACCTGGATATACCTCGTTCTCGCCCAACCGACGGACTCGAAGTGGGAGTCCCTTGCGGACTCGCGCAGCTCCACGCTGGCCCTCATCGGATTCTCCATCCCCGCGGTGCTCGCCCTCATCGCCGTCATCCCGCGCCTGCCCGTGCGGACCCTGACCCTCATGCCGGTGGCGCTCGCTCTCAACATCGTTACCGGCCAGGTGGTCGGGACCATGGGGCTGCCCTTGCCGCTGTACCTGGATTCGGTTGGCACCGTCCTCGTTGGAGCCCTGGCCGGGCCCGTGGCGGGCCTGGCCACCGGGGTGCTGTCCGCGCTGGTGTGGGGCACCTTCAACCCCACCGTTGTGCCCTTCGCAGCGGCCTATGCCTTCGTCGGAGCGGCCGCAGGGCTGCTGGGTAAGCGCTGGTCGGGGCCGTGGTGGAGGATCTGCCTGTGGGCTATCGGTGTCGGCTTCATCATGGCGCTGCTGTCCGCGCCCATCGCTTCGTTCATCTTCGGCGGCACTGCGGGCACGGGCACCGGTCTTCTGGTTACCCTATACCGCTCCCTCGGGGCCGGGCCGCTGCAAGCCGTGTTCCTGCAATCCTGGACCTCCGACCCGCTCGATAAGGTCATCGTGTTCACCCTGGTGTGGTTCGTGCTGCGGGCCCTGCCGGAGCGTTCGCGCCGAGCCTTTGCGAGCACGCGCTGAGAATGGGCGCGTCAGCGGTGGATGCGTCACCGGTCGGTTCGGCACCGGTCGGTTCGACGAGGAGAATGCACCCCCTGACTCCGGTGACCGCCGGGGCCTGCGGGATGGTCATAGTGCTCGTCGCCAACAATCCCTGGGTCTCCGCAGCGGGCCTGGTGATCGCCGCAATCGTGGCCTTTCGCAGGTTTCTCGTCGCTACCGCGTTGACCGTGCCCGCGGCGGTGGGTTTCGCCCTCATGTACGCCCCTTTCGGTCACAGCGCCTGGTGGGGAGGCCTCACCTCGGACGGGTTGCATACCGCCCTCAACCTCTCGCTGCGGTTGTGGGCCGTCATCGCCGTGGGCTTGGCCGCCGGGGCGCACACCGACGTGGATCGACTCATCCGAGCATTGCAGGTCCGAGCCCCCGCCCCGTTTGTGTACGTCTTAGGCTCCACCGTGCGGCTGTACCCCATGGCTCGGCACCGTCTGGAGATGTTGCGTCGCGTCGCCAGCTCCCGGGGCATTCCGGTGCGTACGGTGCGCGGTCGTCTGCGGCTGTTCTTCCCGCTCATTGTGGGGTTGATCGACGACGCCGCCCTCCGATCGCGGCCACTCCAGCGCCTGCGCATCGGGGAACCGGGCCCGCGTACAGTGCTGCGCCCGGTGGCGGACCCTCCGCTCGAGCGCGCCCTGCGCTGGGCGATGATCCTGCTCACCCTGGGGATAGTGGTGGGGGTGTACGCCGGTGCCAGCTAAGAGACGCCTCATCTGGGCCCCCAGCGGGGCGGGCCTATCCGAACACGCCTGGGCCGCGGCGCAACAAACCGGGGCCGCGTGGGTGGGTAACGACGCCGCCGCCCACGTGTCCCTCTTACGCAGCACCGTCGCAGAAGAACTCGCCGTTGGCATGGAACAGCAGGGCATCCCGGCCGAGGACATGCGCGGCCGTGTGGAGGAGGCTCTGCACCAATGGGGTCTGGTGGACCAGGCCGACCACGATCCCGCGCACCTATCCACCGGTCAGACGCGTCGTCTGGCCATCGCCGGGGCCCTGCTGACCAGGCCCGCCGAGCTGATTCTCGACTGCCCCACGGACGGCTTGGACGCCTCCGCAGTCCGGATGCTGCGGGAAACGCTGGCGCATTTTCCCGGCCCGGTCACCGTGTACGACCGGATGCATTCGGCGCTGCTGCCCGGGGCCGAGCAGCTCCAGTTGCGCCCCGATGGTTCGCTCGTGCCCAGCGCGGCGCCGCGGTGGGATGTGCCGGGCGTTTCTGGTGGTGGCGTTGGTAGCGGGGAAGTGCCCGATGCCCCTCGTGATGGCGCGTTGGGGCCGGTTCTCCTCGAACTAGAGGATGTGGTGGTGATCCGGGGGCGGGGTAGGTGGCGTCGTACCGAAATGACCATCGGCTCCGCCGCCATCCACGGTGGGCAGATCACCCACCTCGCGGGGCCCAACGGCGTGGGAAAAACTAGTGTTTTTTTGGCGATTCTGGGGCTGCTCGGGCGGGGAGAGGGCATTAGCCGCGGTAACATTCGCGCGCCCCGCACGGTGGGTTGGGCGCCGACGGAGATGGATCACGCCATTCTGCAGCGCACCGTGGAGGGTGAAGTGGGGGTGCCGGAAGCGCTCGAGTTTGCCGGGGTGGAGCGGTGGGCGGAGACGCATCCGTTGGACGTGCCGGCGTCGGAGCGGCGGATGGTGCTGGTGGCGGCGGCGTTGGCGAGGGGGCCGGAGCTGTTGTTGCTCGATGAGCCAACCGTGGGGTTGGACGCCAGGGGCCACGTGCGGCTAGCAGATCTGATGCGGCGGTACGTGCGCGGGGAGTACGCGTTGACGCCGCCCGGGACGCGGCCCGCTGTGCTGTGGACCTGCCATGATGCGGAGTTTGCGGCGGCGGTGAGCGACGCGCGGGTGGGGTTGGGATGAGGAGCCGGTGTCGGGATTAGCATGTGCGTTCGGGCGGGTATAGGCCAGACAAGGGTTTTTAACTGCGCGAAAAAGACTTTTGGGAAAGCGATTGCTATGGAACGCTTGTTCGTATAGGGTTGGGCTATCGGTAGGTCGGGGAGGGAAAATTAGGGGGAAGAACCATGGACCGTAAACCGAAGTTGCATTCACCGTCGGCGGGATGGCGCATGCTCGATCCGTCGGATCCGGTCAGCCGACAGGCGGCGACGATCAACCGGCAGCACGTGGAGCTTGCGCGGATGTGCGCGGGGGCTATTGATGTGGAGAAGGACACGGTGATGGACGTGTCCTCGCGGTTATCAGCCCGGACCGGGTTGTCGGAATCGCGGGTGCTCGCCTACTGCGACATCGGCCTCATGCTGCGGGATTATCCACTGTTGGCCGACTGCGTTGGCCAAGGGGTATTCAGTCTGCAACATCTGACGACCATCGCCAACGACCTTGCCGCTGTCTCGGATGAGTGCAGGGAGCGCGTTGAAAAAGGCGTCGTCCAGGAACTCACACCGCGCCGGGCAAACCAGCCGGTGCCGGGAGTGCGCACGGTGCACCGGACCATGCAGCGAGTCGTGGAACAGCACGATCGCAAGGGGCGGCCCACGGACGAAGACGAGGTGAAAAAGCGCAGGCCGAAGCCGCCGAAACCGGAGTTGAAGATTGACGATCGGCCCAGCGACCGGACCGAATACCACTTGGAGTTGCCCAAGCTGGAGGCACTGGAATTCACCAGGGCGTTAGAGAACGTTGCGGTGAAGGAGGAATGCTCCCAAGTTGAGGCGCTACTAAAAATCGTTCGCGGAGAGGCGCGGCCGGATATCACGCTGAACCTCTACGCCCCGGAGGACAATCCCACTCGGCTCCACGGGGCTGGCGTGGACCTCGAACCAGAGGCGGCGCGGGAATGGCTGGAGCGGGTTACTCACATCCGACACGTCGGTTACGCAGAGACCGAGGGTTACGTGCCCACCGCCGCCATTCGCGCGGCTGTTGTGGGACGCGACGGGACTTGCCGATTCCCCGGCTGCACCATCGAGGCAGAAGACTGTCAACCGGACCACATCGCGCGCTACAACCACGACGATCCCTCTAAGGGCGGGCCCACCAACACGGCAAACCTGCACTGTCTGTGCTCCAAGCACCACCGCTTGAAGACCAGCGGTCAGTGGAATGTCGCCATGTACCCAGACGGCAGCCAGTTGTGGAGCAGCTACGGGGATGGTCACACCCTCGTGACCGAACCCAACGGCGTGCTGCGGCGGGAGACTTTCGAGAAGCGCGCCGAGCGGCGGGTTCGGCGAGTCCGCGACCTCAACGGCGAGCTCTTCGGGGACGGGCTGTTCGGGGGCGGGATGTTTGGGGACGAAGTGTCCGGGGACGAGCTGTTTGCGGATGGGCCGATTGGAGACGCGCTGTCCGAGGACGCTCCTCACGCGGGTGAGCCGTCTGGGGCTGGGGTTGATAACGGGAAGCGGCCCGGGGTTGGGTTTAGTGATGAGCAGCTGGCGGCTGGGTGAGTTGGGGGCGAACTGGGGACGAGCTGGGGGACAAGCTCGGCGGGGTGAGTTAGGGAGCGACTAGTTCGACACCTCCACGGAGTCGCCGTTCCTAGTCACGCCTTTCGCTGCCGTCAGCGGATCGCGGGAGGGGCCCTTGAGGACGGAACCGTCGCTCAGGCTGAACTCGGAGCCGTGCTTCGGGCACACGGCCACCTGCACGCCGTTGACTTCCTCGGTGTGGTCGATCTTCCCCCGAGCGTGCGGGCACACGTTGGAGAAAGCCGTGAAGGTGCCCTCCTTGGGCTGGGCGACGATCCAATCATCGACGAAAACGGCACCGCCAACGGGCACCTGTGCGGCCTTGGCCTTTGCCACCGTCTTTTCCGAGGCGCACGCAGCCAACAGTGCCCCCGACGCCGTCGCGGCAGTGGTCACAGCCACCCCCTTGAGGAAAGCCCGGCGGGAACACGGCACTGCAAAACCTGACTCTGAACTCATAAAGCCGAGGGTACTACCGGCCCAAACCCATTACACTCAACCACCGTGACGAAAAAGTACACCTTCCGCTATGCCTACGCCGCCCGGGGGGAAAGCCCCACGGACGTCACCGACACGCAGCGGTCGAACCCGCCCGCGCCAGCCTGCCCGCAGACCGGCAACCTCAGCAATCCACAAGCGTGGCCGGGAATGGTGAAGGGGCTTGAACAAACAGAGGACTGCCACTTCCTCACCGTCACGGTGCCGGAGGGTGCTGCAGGCACGGCAACGGAGGGTGCTGCAGGCGCACCAACGGAGGGTGGGGCAGACACAACAACAAAACACACCGCCGCGAGACCCGTGCTCGTCTGGGTCCACGGTGGCGCCTTCGTTTCTGGGGCTGGGGATTCCCTCCTATTCGACACCTCCATCATCGCGGAGGAGCAGGACCTCGTTGTTGTCACTGTGACCTATCGTCTGGGGCTCTTCGGCTGGCTGGGCACGCACGCCAACCTGGGGCTGATGGACGTGATCTCGGCGCTGCGCTGGGTCAACCGACACATCGCCGAGTTCGGCGGGGACCCCTCCAACGTCACGGTGCATGGGGAATCTGCGGGGGCGGATATTGCTCGCGCGCTCATCGTTGCAGATGGGGCGGAGGGGCTTTTCCAGCGCGTGGCGTTGGCGTCCTGGCCCGGAGGCCTGGTGGAGGACGAAGACGGCGCCCGCCGCGCCATGTACGCCGCGATCGACCGGGAGCTTGAAACGCTCATCACGCCGGAATCGAGCACGCAGGACCTCCTGGACTATGAGGCCACGGTGGTAAACATCGCCAAGAAAGGGCCGTTCAAGCGCCCATCGCCCATGCCCTTTGGCATCACCTGGGGCACCGACCCGCTGCCGACGTTCGAGGAGCACCTAGAGGCCCTCGCCGCCGCAGCGCCCCGCGTGGACTTGCTGGTCAGCTACAACTGCCGCGAGCTGGCCTTTGCCGCCCAGCAACTGGGCTTCCTCCGCCGCTTCGGCGCGAACCCCGGGACGCCGGGTGCCACCTTCACGCGCATGTTCATCGACCACGTCGTGCGCAAGCAGGAGATGCCGCTGTCCACCCGACCCGTTCGGGAGCTCGCCGCGGCCCAGCGCCGTGCTGGGGGCAGAGCCCTTTGCTTCGAGATCACCTGGGGCCAACCGGGTAACCCCTGGCGCGGGGCCCACACCAGCGAGCTGCCGCTGCTGTACCCCACGAAGGCCATGGCGGAGTCCTCGGTGTTGCTGCGTCGGCGCGGGGCTTCCGGGGATGAGGTGTTTGGCGATCTCATGTCTTATGGACGCCACCTCCGGCGCGTGTGGGGCGCCTTCGCCCGCGAAGGCGCTGGGGCGGACCTTGGCGAGCTACCGCCAGCTGTCCTGAAGCTGGAGCCCAGCAACTAAACTGGCAGTCCATGTACACACCGGACGCCATCGGAACACCCGGGACCTCCTCCGCCTGCCGAGTGCTGTTGCTCGGTTCCGGGGAGCTCGGGCGAGAGGTCACCATCGCGCTGCAGCGACTGGGGGTGGAGGTGCACGCGGCCGACCGCTACGCGGGGGCGCCGGCCCACCACGTGGCAAACTTCGCCCACACCTTGGACATGACGGATCCGAGCGCCGTGAGGGCACTGATCGAGCAGGTCCGGCCGCACTTTTGCGTCCCCGAGATTGAGGCGTTGGCCACCGACGCCCTCCAGGACGCCGAGGACGAGGGCCGCGCCGCGGTGATCCCGACGGCTCGGGCCACACGGCTGACCATGAACCGGGAGGGCATCCGTACCCTTGCCGCCGAGAAGCTGGGGCTGCCCACCTCCGCCTACCGCTACGCCTCCTCCCTCGATGAGCTCGCCGCCGGGGCCCAGGACGTGGGTTTCCCGTGTGTGGTGAAGCCCGTGATGAGCAGCTCCGGCAAGGGGCAGAGCTACGTCGCAGGGCCGGAGGATGTGGCCGCAGCGTGGGATGCCGCCCTGGCGGGGGCTCGGGTGTCCCAACAACGGGTGATCGTGGAGCAATATATTCCCTTCGACTACGAGATCACCCTGCTTACCGTTCGGGGCGTGGACCCGGCGACGGGGGAGACCGCTACGTGGTTCTGCGAGCCCATCGGCCACCGCCAGGATCGGGGGGACTATGTGGAATCCTGGCAGCCCGCGCAGATGAGTCAGGCGGCGCTGGACAATGCCCGGTCCGTGGCGGCGCGCATCGTCGGGGAGCTCGGGGGGCGCGGCGTGTTCGGCGTGGAGCTGTTCATTGCGGGGGACGACGTGTACTTCTCCGAGGTCAGCCCCCGGCCCCACGACACGGGGATGGTGACGATGACGAGCCAGCGGTTCAGCGAGTTCGATCTGCACGCCCGGGCCATTTTGGGGTTGCCCATCGATACCACGCTGATCAGCCCCGGGGCCTCCGCTGTGGTGTACGGGACGGACTGCGGGGAGTCCGCGCCCTCCTACACCGGGTTGGCGCAGGCCATGGCCGTGCCGGAGACGGACGTGCGCATCTTCGGTAAGCCAACCAGCCACGACCGTCGGCGGATGGGGGTTGCCGTGTCCACGGCGGAGACGGTGGAAGAGGCCCGCGCCCGCGCTTCCGAGGCCGCCGGTCGAGTGCATTGTGGAGCTGCGGAATGAGCGGCCACTCCACCGGTGTCCGAGGTGAGGCAAACACACCTCCCCCAATCCTCCGAAAATACAGCCCCACCGATCGCGCAGAATCCCGCATTTTGCTGTACTACCGTTTCACGCCGCTAGCGGACCCCACGGCGGTGATGCACTGGCAGCGGACGCTGTGCGAGATGTTGGGGCTTACCGGGCGCATTCTCATCTCCAAGCACGGCATCAACGGAACGGTCGGCGGCAGCCTCGCCGCCTGCAAGGAGTACACCCGCCGGACCAAGGCCTACCAGCCGTTCCACGATATGGAGTTCAAATGGTCTGAGGGCGGGGCGGAGGACTTTCCCAAGCTGTCGGTGAAGGTGCGCGAGGAGATCGTGTCTTTCGGCGCACCCGAGGAACTGCAGGTTGACGAGCAGGGAGTGGTCGGGGGCGGTACGCATCTGAGCCCGGCGGCCGTGCACAAGCTGGTGGAGCAGCGCGGGGAGGAGGTGGTGTTCTTCGACGGGCGCAATGCCATGGAAGCGCAGATCGGCAGGTTCAAGGGCGCGGTGGTGCCGGATGTGGAGACCACGCACGACTTCATCCGCGAGCTGGACTCCGGAAAATACGATGAGCTTAAGTCTAAGCCCGTCGTCACCTACTGCACCGGCGGGATCAGATGCGAGGTCCTAAGCTCCCTCATGCGCAACCGCGGCTTCGAGGAGGTTTACCAGCTGGACGGCGGGATTGTGCGCTACGGGGAGAAGTTCGGCGACGCCGGTCTGTGGGAGGGCTCCCTCTATGTCTTCGATCGGCGGATGCACATGGAATTTTCGGACGCCAGCACCGTCATCGGCCGCTGCTCCCGCTGCGATGCCCCAACCAACGACTTCCACAACGCCGGTGGCCCCGAACGCAAACAAGTGCTGCTGTGCGAGAGCTGCGCGGGGGAAGTAACGGGCTGAGCCATGGGAGACGTGGTCAAACGGCACCGCTCAAACCGCGCTGATGAAACGGCAAGAAACCCCACTAATCAAGCGCCAAGTGCATCTCCACGTGCTCCACGCCCTCCAAGTCGAAGGGCTCACCGACAGCGGCGAAGCCGTAGCCTTCATAGAACTTTTGCACGTGCGTCTGGGCCTCAATCTTCACGATGGCCGACTGGGAGACGGGATCCAGCGCCGCAGTCCGACCCCGTGCGACCTCCAAGGCCTGCTCGATGATCTGCTTCGCGATGCCGTACCCCCGCAAGTCCGGCACCACGCACAGGCGCCCGATGTGCTGAGCTTCCGGCGGCCCGAAGATCCGGGCGGTCCCCACCAGCCGCAGCGGCGAACCCGGGTCGGCCACGCCGTAGGGGTAGTCCGGGCCGGAGCCGGGGTGGACGTAGGCCAGGAGGTGGTGGGTCTTGGGGTGGGCGTCCGTGTCGTCGATTTCGGCGAATGTGGACTGCTGTTCGTTGACGAACACATCCACCCGCAGCTTGTACATGGCGTGGACCTGTTGCGGGGTCATGTCCAGTAGGGTGCGGCCGGTGATGTGGGTCTGCATAAAAAAGACTCTACATTCAACCCGTGGTGGAATGGCGCAGCATTTCATCCCATTCGCGGACCTTTTTGCGTTCGCGTCCCTCGGCCTCGCCTAGCTCGCGTTCGTGCTTGTCGAGGGCATACCACCCATCCCACGTGGTCCAGGTCAGGCCGCGTTCCCGCAGGAGCCGCTCGGTCGCTTCCTCCTCCGGATGCTCGGGATTGAACCCACGCCCAGCCTCGGCGTCGGCAAGGAGGTTGGCCACCGTCTCGTTGGCATCGCCCTTGGTATTACCGATGAGCCCGACCGGCCCTCTACGGACCCAGCCAGTGGTGTACACGCTGGGCAGCACTTCCCGCTTCTCGGCCTCCGGATCTGCGGACCCGGGCACGCCCGCGATCCCATCGGCGGTCGGCCCGGTGGTCAGCACGCGACCGCCCACGTTGGGCAGCACGTTCTTATCCGCATCCCAGGGCAGATCGGCCTGCTCATCGGACTTGTAGCCCACAGCTCGGTAAACCGATCCCACCGGCCATTCGGTGAGCTTCCCGGTGCCGGTGACCCGTCCGGTCCCGGTCAGTTCCGTGCGCTCGGTGACCAGGGCGGTTACCGTCCCGTCCGGGGCAGTCTTGACTTCCACGGGGGATTCGAAGAAGTGGATGAACAGCTTGTGGGGCGCGCCCTTGGGATCCGCGATGGCGTACTGCTCCAGCAGGGTGCACACCATGTCCTGGATCTTGGAGGAGCGGCGGGCGTCCTCACTGGCCTCGTCGTACTGGAGGTCCTCCGGGTCCACCACGATCTCGATGGTGTCGGAGATATTGAGTTCCTTCAGTTCCAGCGGAGTGAACTTGGCCTGCGCGGGCCCGCGGCGGCCGAACACGTGGACTTCGGTGGCCTGATTATCTTTCAAAGAGTCGTACACATTGTCCGGGATCTCGGTGACTCGCAGCTCCTCGCCGGTCTTCGCGAGGACGCGGGCGACATCGAGGGCCACGTTTCCTACGCCGATCACGGCCACGGCGGGGGCGGAGAGGTCCCACTTGGGCTCGAAGTTCGGGTTGGCGTCGTAGAACCCGACGAACTCCCCGGCCCCAATGGTGTGCTCCCCGCCGGGGATAGCGAGATCCTGGTCATCGGTCGCGCCGGTGGCGTAGATCACGGCGTCGTAAAGCTGCTTGAGGTCGGCGAGCGTGACATCGGCGCCTACATTGACGTTTCCGAACAACCGGATCTGTGGCTTATCCAAGACTTTGTGGAGTGACTTGATGATGCCCTTGATGCGGGGGTGATCCGGGGCCACGCCGTAGCGGATGAGTCCGAAGGGTGCGGGCATCCGCTCGAAGATGTCGATGCTGACATCCGCGTTGGCTTTGGTCAGAGCGTCCGAGGCGTAGATCCCGGCTGGTCCGGAGCCGATGACGGCTACGCGCAAGGGGCGGTTTTCTGGCATGGCTACACATCCTAGTCGTTTGCGTTTGTCCAGCGCCACACTAGACAGGGTGGTCTATTACGGGCAAATATCCCCCTGAATCAACGGGGCAGACAGCCTGCGCCAATGCCTAAACTTGCGTAAATGTACCGATCTGTCTAGCGTCATCACAGACTGAACGGTCTATTCGGATGGAGGAGAGCCGTGCGCTCCAGAAAACCCCAGGGCCAATGGCTCGTCGACGGCACTGAACCCCTCAACGACGACGAGCGCATCAAGCAAGAGGACCCGGGCATCTCCGTCATGCACCGGGTGCGGGACATCTACGCCAAACAGGGCTTCGATTCCATCCCGGCGGAGGACCTCGCGCCCCGCTTCAAATGGGTGGGGATGTACACCCAACGCAAGCAAAACATGAGCGGGGAGCAGACCGGCAAGCTCACCAACGCCGAGCTGCAGGACCGGTACTTCATGATGCGCATCCGCCTCGACGGCGGCCAGGTCAGCGCCCGCGCCCTGCGCACCATCGGCGAACTCAGCAGTCAGTTCGCCCGCGGCACCGCGGACTTCACCGACCGCCAAAACGTCCAACTGCACTGGATCCGCATCGAGGACGTTCCCGAAATCTGGGACCGCCTCGCCGCCGTGGGACTCGACACCTTCTTCGGATGCGGCGATGTTCCCCGCGTCGTCCTCGGCTCCCCCGTAGCCGGCATTGCGGCCGATGAGATTGTGGACGCCACGCCCGCGATCGAAAAGATCAAACACGATCTGCTCCCGCGAGAGGAGTTCGGCAACCTCCCCCGCAAGTTCAAGTCCGCCGTCTCCGGATCGCGCCGTCAGGACGTCACCCATGAGATCCAAGACCTCGCCTTCATCGGCAGTGAGCACCCCGAGCACGGCCCAGGCTTCGACGTGTGGGTCGGCGGTGGGCTATCCACCAACCCCATGCTGGCCAAGCGCCTCGGGGCGTGGGTCCCGCTGGAAGAGGTCCCGGAGGTCTGGGCGGGCGTTGTGCGCATCTTCCGGGATTACGGCTACCGCAAGGTGCGCAATCGGGCCCGCCTGAAGTTCCTCGTCGCAGACTGGGGCATTGAGGAGTTCCGGCGCGTGCTGGAGGAGGATTACCTGGGGCGCAAACTCATCGACGGGCCCGAGCCGGAGAAGGCCCCGGCCTATCGGGATCACGTCGGGGTCCATCCCCAGCGCGACGGGAAGTTTTACCTGGGGGTCAAGCCCACGGTCGGGCACACCGATGGCGATCAACTGCAGCAGCTCGCAGACCTGGCCGACAAGTACGGTGTCACCCAGTTGCGGACCACCTCCGATAAGGAGCTGTTGTTCCTCGGCCTGACGGAGGAGGATGCCCCCAAGCTCGCCGCCGAGCTGGAGCAGATTGGCTTGTCCGCGCACCCGTCCGCCTTCCGCCGGGACATCATTAGCTGCACCGGCCTCGAGTTCTGCAAACTCGCCCATGTCGTGACCAAGCAGCGTGCCATCGAACTCGCCGACGAGTTGGAGGAACGCCTGGGGGACCTCGATGTTCCCCTGAAGATCAGCCTCAACGGTTGCCCCAACTCCTGCGCCCGCAGCCAAGTGGCGGACATTGGCCTGTCCGGCAAGATCCTCACCACCGACGAGGGCGAGCGTGTCGAGGGCTTCCAGGTTCACCTCGGCGGCAGCGTGGGGATGGACCCCAAGTTCGGCAAGAAGGTCCGTGGCAACAACGTCTTTAGCAAGGACCTCGGCGATTACGTCGTGAAGATCGTGGAGGACTTTAAGGAGCAGCGCGAGGACGGCGAGCAGTTCCGTGACTGGGTTGCGAGGGCGATATGAGCGTCCCCGATCAGGACTCCCTCCCCCCGGTGAACCAGGCCATCGGGGGGCGCACCGGGCACCCCAACGGCAGGCGGGCAACCGTGAACTACTGCCCCTACTGCATGGGGGAATACCTCTTTCCCGACAACGAGACGGACAACGCCTGGCAGTGCCGCGAATGCATGCGGGTTTTCTCTGTGAAGTTCCATGGTCACTTGAACTTCTGAATCGTTTTAAGCTCAGGCTATGAGAACTCAAGGGACCCCTCACATCAACCCCAAGGGTGCGGCGATCGCGCCCACCGTCCTCATGCCCGGAGATCCCCTCCGCGCGAAGTTTATCGCCGAGACCTACCTGGACAACGTCACCCAATTCAACGACGTCCGCAACATGCTGGGATTCACCGGCACCTACCGGGGCACGGACGTCTCGGTCATGGGCTCCGGGATGGGAATCCCCTCCATCGGGATCTACTCCTACGAGCTCATGCACTTCTTCGACGTGCAGCGAATCATCCGGATCGGTTCTATCGGCTCCCTCCAGAAGGACATCCCGCTCTACGACGTCATCGTCGGTGCCTCCGCCTCCACCGACTCCAACTACCTGAGCCAGTACAACCTGCCCGGGGCCTATGCCCCCACCGCTAGCTGGAAGCTGCTGCAGGGTGTCGCGCGCGAGGCTGAGCGGCAGAACGTCCACGTGCATGTGGGCAACATCCTCAGCTCCGATGTCTTCTACAACGCCGACGAGACCGTGAACGACCGTTGGGCCCGGATGGGGGTTCTGGGCGTCGAAATGGAATCGGCCGCCCTCTATGCCAACGCCGCCTACGCGGGCGTGGAAGCGCTGGGCCTGTTCACCGTGTCCGACAACATCGCGACCGGGGACCGTGCGACTGCGGAGGAGCGCCAGAACGCCTTCACCCAGATGATGGAGCTGGCCCTACCCCTGGCGGCCTTGTAGGCCTCACTAATCCCCCTCACCGCAGCGCCCACTATTCCCCCCCCAGTTTTCCTGTGATCCACCCGCGGTGCGATCACCTCGGAAGGATGATCCCCGCCATGGCCGACCCGTCCCCATCGCCCCAGCCCGCGCAACCGACCTCAGCGCAACCCACCCCGCCGCGATCCACCACTTCGCCGCCCTCCGCCAAACCCCGTCCAGTCACCGCCGCGGTGCCGATCCTGCTGTTTACCTTCGTCTTCAGCCTCATCATCGACAACGGGTTCAAAACCATGATCGGCCCCATGGCCGAGGGACTGCACATCGAGGTCGGCAAGGCCTCGCTCCAAGCCTCCCTGGCCGGTGTCATCATCGGTATCGGCGCCGTGGTCTACGCCGCTCTGGCCGACGCGTTCTCCATCCGCAAGCTTGCCCTCGTCGGCATCGGACTCGTGGCGATTGGCTCAGTCATGGGGTTCGCCTTCTCCAGCTCCTGGCCCCTGGTGCTCACTGGTCGGCTGATTCAGACCGCCGGACTCGCGGCCGCCGAAACGCTGTATGTCATCTACGTGACCAAGTATCTGCCGGCAAAGGATCGGAAAACCTACCTTGGCTTCTCCACCGCAGCCTTCCAGGCCGGGCTGCTCGTGGGTGCGCTGACCTCCGGCTTCCTGTCCACCTACGTCAGTTGGACCGCGATGTTCCTGCTGCCCCTCGTCTTGGTTGCTGCGGTGCCATTCATTCTTAAGTACGTCCCGGAGGGGGAGTCCTTCTCCACCCACCTGGACGTCATCGGCCTCCTGCTGGTCGCAGTCTTCTCCACCGCCCTCATCGTGTACCTGCAATTCAAGTACTGGTGGTGCATCCCTGTTGCGGTGTTGGCCGTGGCGCTATTCGCCTGGCGCGTGGTCGCCGCCGCCCACCCCTTGGTGCGCCCCGAGTTCTTCACGAATGGGCGCTACGTCTGGGCGCTCGTGCTGGTGCTGGTTGTTTATTCCACCCAGCTCGGGTATATCGTGCTGATCCCCTTCGCAGCCAAGGAGTTTCACGGACTCAACCAGTCCGACGCCGCCCTGCTCATGGTGCCCGGGTACATCTGCGCCGTCATCGTCGGCATCACCTCCGGCAAGATTGGCCGCATCCTCACTTCCCGCCAGACGATTATGGCGGCCCTCGGGTTGATCATCGGCGCGCTCGTCTTCGGCGCACTGAGCATTCATCTGTGGGTTGGCTTGCTCATCGTGTCCATCGTCTTGTTCGCTTCCGGCTTCGCACTGCTGTACGCCCCGTTGGTGAACACCGCCCTGTCCGACATCTTGCCGGAGAAATCGGGCATCGCCATCGGCTTCTACAACCTGACCATCAACATCGGCATCCCCGTGGGCATCGCCTACACCTTCTGGCTGATGAAGCATCTGCCCAACTACAACACCGTGTTGTGGGCGCTAGCCGCGATAGCCTCGGCCGGGGCTGTGGTCTACCTCGTCGCCGATAGGTCCATGCTGGCCGGGGAGAAGCGGCGCGACCGCGTGGCTTAATTCCCTCCCATCCCGCACTACCCCCAACCACCCCCAACCACCCCCGCAGAAAGGACCCCCAAAAAATGCCAGAGATCACCCGGCGCGACGTCGCCGCCATCATCGACCACACCCTGCTCAAGCCGGAGGCAACCGCCGCCCAGGTAGCGGACCTGATCCGTCAGGCCAAGCAACTGGGCACCTATGCCGTGTGCGTGTCCCCCTCTCAGTTGCCCCTGGCCGACACAGCTGAAGTACACGTGGCCACCGTCGTGGGCTTCCCCTCCGGAGCGGTAAAGCCGCAGATCAAGGCCGCCGAGGCTGAGCAAGCCGTGCGGGACGGGGCGGAGGAGGTGGACATGGTCATCAACATCGCCCTGGCCAAGCAGGGCGACTTCGCCGCGCTGGAGGAGGAGATCGCCACCGTCCGGCGGGCCATCCCGGAAACGCTGCTGAAGGTCATCATCGAATCCGCCGCGCTCACCGACGATGAGATCGTGGAGGCCTGCCGCGCCGCAGAGCGGGCGGGGGCGGACTTCATAAAAACCTCCACCGGTTTCCACCCGAGCGGTGGGGCCAGCATTCACGCCGTCTCCCTCATGCGCTCCACGGTGGGGGACCGCCTGGGGGTCAAGGCATCCGGCGGCATCCGCACCCCGGAGGCCGCAATCGCCATGATGAAGGCCGGCGCCTCCCGCTTGGGCCTATCCGCCTCCGCCGACATTTTGGAGGGCGTGAACCAAGAGGGCACGGACCGATGAGCATCGCCGAGGATCTCCGCGACCGCGCCCAGCACTGGGCCGACCACGACCCGGACCCCACCACCAGGCAACAGGTCCTGGACCTCCTCTCCGCCGAGGATGCGGTGGGCCTCGCCGAGGCCTTTCACGGACCCTTGAGCTTCGGCACCGCCGGCCTGCGAGCCCCCCTGGGCCCCGGCGAATCCCGCATGAACCGGGCAGTGGTCATCCGGGCCACGTCCGGCCTAATGGCCTGGCTGCGGGAGCAGGTGGATTCCCCCGTGGTCGTCGTGGGATGCGATGCCCGCCACGGCTCGGCCCAGTTCCAGCTCGATGCCGCGCGCGTCATCGCCGGTGCCGGGGGCCGGGCCCTGCTCCTCCCGCCTCAGAACCCCACGCCGCTGACCGCCTACGCCGTTAAGAGCGAGGGTGCGGATGCCGGCATCATGGTCACCGCCTCCCACAATCCGCCGCAGGATAATGGCTACAAGGTGTACCTCGGTGGACGGATAGCTACGGGCTCCGCTGAGGGGGTGCAGCTCATCTCGCCCGCCGACCGGGAGATCGCTGCCGCCATTGCCGCGGCCCCGCCGGCCGACGAGGTGGCCCTGGCGTCCGAAAATATCGAGCACATCGACCCCCGGCAGCAGTACGCTCGCCGCGCCGCCGGTCTGGCAGGGAACAACACCGATGTTCACATCGCGCTGACCGCCATGCACGGGGTGGGGGCGCAGCTCGGCCGGCAGATCCTGCAGACTGCGGGTTTCCAGGTGTTCCTCGTACCCGAGCAGGCCGATCCCGACCCGGATTTCCCCACCGTTTCCTTCCCCAATCCGGAGGAGCCCGGGGCGCTGGATCTGGCCAAAAATCATGCCGATGCGGTGGGCGCGGATGTTCTCATTGCGTACGATCCGGATGCTGATCGGTGTGCTGTTGCCATTCCGGACGCCAGGGAGCCGGGCGCGTGGCGGCAGCTCACCGGAGACGAGATGGGGGCCCTGCTCGGGGACTATCTGGCCGCGCGGGGTGCGACGGGGACCATGGCCAACTCGGTGGTGTCCAGCCGACTGCTCGGGCGCATCGCGGAAGCTCATGGACTGGAGCACCGGACGACGCTCACCGGCTTTAAGTGGATCGCCCGCGCGCCGGGGTTGTGCTTTGGTTACGAGGAGGCCATCGGCTACTGCTGTGATCCGGAGGCGGTGGCCGACAAGGATGGGGTGGGGACCTCCGTGGTGCTGGCCAGCTTGGTGGGGGACTTAAAGGCACAGGGCAAGACGTTGGAGGACGGGCTGGCGGACTTGGCCCGGCAGCACGGGCTGTATCAAACGGCGCCGCTGACTTTTCGGGTGGCGGACCTCACGCTCATCGCCCGAGGGATGGATAAGCTCCGCGCCGACCCGCCGACGTCGCTCGGGGGTTCTGCGGTGACGACCGTGGCTGATCTGGCGCAGGATCCGCTGGGGATTGGCGCGACGGACGGGATGATGTTCCTTACGGAGGACAACGACCGGGTCATTTGCCGCCCGTCTGGCACGGAGCCAAAGCTGAAGTGCTACCTGGAGGTGGTCTTGCCGGTGCGGGGGGAGACGGTGCCTCGGGACGAGGCGATCGCGCGCCTGGCGGGTATCTCGAGGGACTTGCGGGAGTTTCTGCAGATGTAGCGGTTTTTCCTGGGGGTGATGGGGGGGGGGGGAATGGCGGGTAACGGGGGGTGGGGGTTGTTCAAGGCGGGCCTGGAATGATCCGCCTGCGGTAAACGCTGCAACTATAGACCGAACGGTCTAGGAAAAGCGGGTCGAAACACGGCCCGAGGGGCCTTCCTTGCGCTGTAGACGCGTTACCCCTAGGCTCTAAGCAGACCGAACGGTCTGTTCGGAATACGCAGCCAACGCAGGAAGAACTGCGGCACGTGCAACCGCCACGGGCGCCGATCTCCACCCGGGTCTAGGCCTCAACTGAGGCCCCGACCTCAACTGGGGCACCGACCTGGACCGCGGTACCGATTCTCACCGGTCCGGCAACGTCGGTGCATCGGTAGGGCAGGGGACGCGACCTGCGCCCGTAGTGGTTCACAGCAGCGGTTCACAAAAAGAGGACAAACACCATGCACAGCCTGATTCGCAGCGACTCGGGCGCGGAGGACTACCGGGACCCCGAAGTCAGCCCGGAGGGCGCCGCGACCACCACGCAGCCCTTGCCCGCCGAGCGGAGGCAAGCCCACGAAGATCTCGTGGACGAATGGAACCACCGGCTGGAAGGGGCCAGCGCGGAGGAGATCATCGCCTGGGCCCACGCCCACGTCCCGGGGCCCATCGCCGTGACTATGTCCATGCAGGACACGGTCCTCGCCGAGTTGACGGAAGGCGCCCTGGACAACGCCGAGCTCGTCTTTCTGGACACTGGCTTCCACTTCCCAGAAACCCTGGAAACCCGAGACAAGGTCGCGGAACGCTACCAGCTCCCCGTGCGCAACATCACGCCCGTCTACAGCCGTTCGCAGCAGGACCGGATCTACGGCCCCCGCCTGTACGCCCGAAATCCCACTGCCTGCTGTCGCATGCGGAAGGTGGAGCCCCTCGCCCGAATGCTGGACCCCTTCGAAGCCTGGATCACGGGTGTGCGCCGAGCCGACAGCGCCCTGCGCGCGAATACCCCCGTGCTGGAAGTGGACCGCACGGGTCGGCTGAAAATCAATCCCCTCGTCGACTGGTCCGACGGGGACGTGGAGAACTACATCGCCGACCACGACCTCATCACCAACCCCCTGACCCGCCAGGGCTACCCCTCCATCGGATGCTCCACCTGCACCCTTCCCGTGGCCGAAGGTGAAGACCCCCGCGCTGGCCGTTGGGCTGGCACCTCCAAGACAGAATGCGGACTGCACACATGACTTCTTCTCAAACAACTTCTACGCCTCGAAGCGCTTCAGAGATCCAAGACACTCCCGCGCCCCACACCGCGCCCACCCCCCAGAGCGCCCTCGCCTCCCAGAGCGCCCTCATCCCCCACCTCGCCGAGTTGGAGGCTGAATCCATCGAGATTCTGCGCGAGGTGGCTGGCCAATTTGACCGCCCAGCCCTGCTGTTCTCCGGCGGGAAGGATTCCGTCGTAGTGCTGGAGCTAGCCAAGCGGGCCTTCCAGCCGGCCGGGGTGCCCTTCGAGCTGCTGCACGTGGACACCGGCCACAACTTCCCGGAGGTCATCGCTTTCCGGGATGAGATCGCCGCCGATCCGCGGATCAGCCTCCACGTCGCCCACGTCCAGGACTGGATCAACCGCGGCGAGCTCACCGAACGCCCCGATGGCACCCGCAATCCCCTGCAAACCGTGCCACTGGTGGAAACCATCGAGGAGCGCGGGTACGACGCGGTACTCGGCGGGGCCCGCCGCGACGAGGAGAAGGCCCGCGCAAAGGAGCGCGTCTTCTCCGTCCGGGACACCTTCGGCGGTTGGAACCCCCGCCGCCAACGCCCGGAACTGTGGGGCCTGTACAACGGCCGCCACCAACCCGGCGAGAACATCCGCGTGTTCCCCATCTCCAACTGGACCGAGGCGGATGTGTGGGACTACATCGCGGCTCGGGGCGTCAAAGTGCCTGATATCTATTACGCCCATATCCGGGAGGTGTTTGACCGCGGCGGCATGTGGCTGACCCCGGGGGAGTGGGGTGGCCCCCGCAGGGGCGAACAGTTGCATGTCAAGACCGTTCGCTACCGCACGGTGGGGGACATGAGCTGCACGGGGGCGGTGCTGTCCACGGCGCGCACGACAGCCGATGTGATCGAGGAAATCCGCCTGTCCACCACGACCGAGCGCGGGGCAACCCGGGCCGACGACAAGCTGTCCGAATCCTCCATGGAGGACCGTAAGAAGGAGGGCTACTTCTGATGAGCCACCCCACCCCACTTTCCACCCCGGACTCTGTTTCCCACCCCACCCCAGCGTCCGCCCCGCTGCCCACCCTGCGCCTCTGCACTGCCGGGTCCGTGGACGACGGTAAATCCACTTTCGTCGGCCGCTTGCTGCACGATACGAAATCCATTCTGGCGGACCAGTACGAATCCGTCGTCCGCGCATCCACCGCCAAGGGCCTGGAGAACCCCGATCTGTCCCTCCTGGTGGACGGTCTGCGCGCGGAGCGGGAGCAGGGTATCACCATCGATGTCGCCTACCGCTACTTCGCCACGGACAAGCGCAGCTTCATCCTCGCGGATACCCCGGGCCACGTGCAGTACACCCGCAACACCATCACCGGGTTGTCCACCTCCGAGCTGGTCGTCATCCTCATCGACGCCCGTAATGGCGTGACGGAGCAGACGAAGCGGCACCTCGCCGCCGCGGAGCTCATAGACATTGGGCACGCCGTCATCGCCGTGAACAAGATCGATGCGGTCGGCTACGACCAGGCTGTGTTTGATCGGGTTCGCGCGGAGGTGGAGCAGCTCAGCCAGCACATCGAGCGCGTGGATGTGGTGCCGATCTCCGCCCTGCTGGGGGACAATGTCGTGACCCCCAGCGGCAATACGCCGTGGTACGAGGGCCCCAGTGTCCTGGAGATTCTGGAAACCGCCGAGGTTCCCGCCGAAACCCACTCGGACCTGCGCTTGCCGGTGCAGCTAGTCATTCGGGATCACGCGAGCGACTACCGGGGTTACGCCGGACGGATCGCCGCAGGTGCCGTGGAGCTCGGCCAGCAGGTGGAGGTCGCCGGGCGGCACTCCGAGGTGGTGGGCATTGACACCCCCGACGGCCCGGCCGTGCGGGCGGAGGCGGGGGAGTCCATCACGCTGCGCCTTGCCGACGAGATCGACATTTCCCGCGGGGACCTCATCACCACCGGGGAGCGACCGGAGGCGGTTGACCAGTTCACCGCGCGCGTATTCCACCTGTCCGAGCAGCCGGTGCGTTCCCGGGCGAAGTTGCTACTGCGCTATGGCACGGCCGTGGTGCGTGCCCGCATCGACGCGGAGCTGGATGTCAACGACATGGCCACCGTGACCGTCACGACAGCGGAGCCGTTGCCGGTGGAACCCTACCGTCGTGGCGGCAAGGTCGGTTCCCTCCTGCTCATCGATCCGGCCAGCGGCGATACCCTCACGGCCGGTCTCGTCGGGGAGGGCGCCAAGCCCCGCACCGGCGAACCCGCCAAGCCCCCCACCGATCGGTTCGGTGCACCATGAGCCGGGCCATCATTGTGCTGGGCCACGGTTCCCGGCATCCGCTCGCCGAGCACACCGTCGCCCGCATCGCTGCCGCCGTCGACGGCGAGTACGCCATGCTCGATTTCTCCGCGCACACCCTCACCAATGCGGCGATGTTGCTGGCGGCGCGGGGGATCCGTCAGGCCGCCGTGGTGCCGTTGTTGTTTACGGACGCCTACCACCTCAACCACGATGTCCCGGAAGCCGCCGCAGAGGCCCAGGAGGCCAGCGGCGTTCAGCTCCAGGTCACGGCGGGGCTGGGCACCGGGGCGGACATGGAGCGGTTGTTGGGGCAGGTCATTGGGGATCTTCAGGACGCCAGGCCCCAGCGCTTCACGAACATCGCGCTCTATGCCGTAGGTTCCTCCACCCCGGGTGCGAACGACTCTGTGTGGGACCTAGCCGCCAGGGTGGGGGCGCGGGCCGTCTTCGCCACGGGGGCTCCGCCAAAGGGCGTTGCCGCCCTGGAGGGGTTCGATGCGGTCATTCCGCTGTTCGTGGCCGAGGGCGTGCTGTGGGACTCCGTGGTCCGGGAGGGGTTGCCGGCCGTCCTCGGTGAGCCTCTCGGCGAGCGAGTCGCGGAAATTGTACGCCAGCGCGCCGAGCAGCCCGGCCCAGTCGCTGTCGGACGGGAGCACGTGGCATGAGCAAGCTGCTGTTGTTCGCCATCGCGGGCCTGGCCGCCCAGCTCGTGGACGGGGCACTGGGGATGGCCTTCGGCGTCACGGCCACGACGCTGCTGCTGTTCACCGGCCTAGCCCCCGCCCACGCCTCTGCGGCGGTGCACTTCGCGGAGCTGGGCACCACCTTCTTCTCCGGGATCTCCCACTGGAAGCTGCGCAACGTGCACTGGCCAACCGTGCTCTTCCTGGGCGGGCCCGGCGCCGTGGGGGCCTTCGCCGGCGCCACGGTGCTCGCCCACCTGTCCACCAAGGCCGCCCAGCCGGTGGTGTACATGCTGCTCACCGGCCTGGGCCTGTACGTGTTCGTGCGCTTCGCCCTGTTTCCCGTGGCCACCCGCCCGCCCGCAGATGGCGGTGCACGCGGGAGTGACGAGGGCCCGGGGGTGCGCACATCTCAGATGGGTTTGGCAGCCCTCGGATTGTTCGGCGGTTTCCTGGACGCGACGGGCGGTGGCGGTTGGGGCCCCACCACTACCTCCACGCTCATGAGTGTGGGCCGCAGGCATCCCCGCACCATCATCGGCACGGTAAATACCGCTGAGTTCTTCGTCACTCTCGCCGCGTCTGCCGGGTTTGTCCTCGGTTTGGAGGATCTGGCCGTGGGTTCCTGGATGCCCGTGGTGGGCCTGCTCATCGGCGGCATCATCGCCGCGCCCATTGCGGCGTGGGCGGTCAGCCACTTCCGGCCGCGGGTGCTCGGGGTGGCCGTCGGTTGCCTGCTGGTGGGAATGAACTCCTGGCGGTTGGCCGCGCTCTACGGCTGGCCGACGGTGGGGGCGGTTATCGCGCTGGGTTTCCTGGCCCTGTTCGCGCTCGTGCGGCACCGGGCAGCGGGGGTACGCGCGGGAGAGTTTGCGGCCGAAAACAATGTGCCCGTGGACGTTATGTAGGCACAATGGGAGGGCAGTAACCGCCGTACCACGGAAAGGCCCTCACGCACTGTGTCCGAGTCAACCCCTCGTTCCATCCTCAGCCCCATAGCCAGCGCCGCCGCCCGGCGCGCAGAACTCCTGCAGACCTTCCCGGGTGCGGTGGACATCTTCAACCACATCCGGCCCGCGGCTCCCGAATTCGCCGCTGCCCTCGACATCACCGGGGACATCATCGTCGGCACCGGGTCCATCACCTTCGACGCCCGCCTGGCCGGGGCCCTGGGCGCCGCCCACTTCCTCGTCTCCGCCGACAAGGAGGACGGGATCGCCGTCCAGCAGGCGCTGGGTCAGCTCGTCCGTATCGACCGCGTCCCCGCCGGCCTGTACGTCATCGACGAGCCCGAGCGTACGGGCAGTGCAGTGGAATGCGAAGGCCAGGCGGTGCGCCGGGTCGATGTGGCGTCCATAAGAGATGCACAGACCCGGGAGCCGATCATCGGCCCGGAGCTGTTCGAGCGCAACCTGCTCAAACAGGCCCGAGAGAAAAAGGCCCACATCGTCCTGCCGGAAGGCGACGACGACCGCATTTTGCAGGCCGCCGATCAGCTGCTGGCCAAGAAGGTGTGCGAGCTGACGATTCTGGGGGATCCGGACGCCATTGCGGCGCGTTCTAAGGAGCTGGATTTGGATCTGTCCGGTGCCACCCTGGTCGACCCCACCGGCGGGGACCAGTTAGAACAGTTCGCCAAAGACTTTGCTGAGCTGCGCAAAGCCAAGGGGGTCACCCTGGAGCAGGCCCGCGAGACGATGCAGGACATCAGCTACTACGCCACCATGATGGTGCACCAGGGGCTCGCCGACGGGATGGTCTCCGGGGCCGCCCACACCACGGCGCACACCATCAAGCCCTCCTTCCAGATCATCAAGACCGCGCCGGGCTCCTCTGTGGTCAGCTCCATCTTCCTCATGGTCATGGACGGGGTGTTGTGGGCTTTCGGGGACTGCGCCGTCAACCCCAACCCGACCTCCGACCAGCTCGCCGAGATCGCCGCCGTGAGCGCGAAAACCGCCGCCCAGTTCGGGATCGAACCGCGCGTGGCCCTGCTGAGCTACTCCACCGGCACCTCCGGGTCGGGCGAGGACGTGGAGGCCGTGGCCGCCGCAGTGGAGAAGGCCAAGCAGGATAACCCCGACCTAGAGCTCGACGGACCCCTGCAGTTCGACGCGGCCGTGGTGGAATCCGTGGGCCAGAAGAAGATGCCCGGCTCCGACGTCGCGGGCCGGGCCACCGTGTTCGTCTTCCCGGACCTCAACAGCGGAAACATCGCCTACAAGGCCGTGCAGCGCACCGCGGATGCCCTGGCCGTGGGACCCATCCTCCAGGGGCTCAACAAGCCCGTCAACGACCTCTCCCGCGGTGCCACGGTGCCGGACATCGTCAATACCGTGGCCATCACCGCCATCCAAAGCTAGAAGGTTTCGTCTTCCACCATGTCTGATACCAAGTATGCGCTGGTCCTTAACAGCGGCTCCTCCTCCATCAAATTCCAAGTTCTGGACCCTGCGGCGGACTCCACCGAACCCCCTTTCGTCTCCGGCATCGTCGAGAAGATCGGGGAGCCCAAGGGCCACATCAAAATCCAGACGGAAACCTCCAAGATGGAGGACACCCGCCCGCTGCTCTCCCACTCCGTCGGCCTGGAACGCGCCTTCGGCATGATGAGCCTGCTTGGCGTGGGCCCCCAGGACCTCGACCTCGTCGCAGTGGGGCACCGCGTGGTGCACGGCGGCCCGACCTTCAGCGGCCCCGTCGTCATAGACGACAAGGTTGTGAAGGACATTCGCGACCTCATCCCCCTGGCCCCGCTGCACAACCCCGCCCACATCGACGGCATCGAAAACGCCCGGGCTCTGCTGCCGGGCGTGCCCCACGTGGCCGTGTTCGACACGAGTTTCTTCTCCACCCTGCCGGACAAGGCGGCCTTCTACGCCCTGGACAAGGACGTGGCCACCGAGCACAACATCCGCCGCTACGGTTTCCACGGCACCAGCCACGAGTACATCTCCGCACAGGTCCCCGGCCTGCTCGGCAAAGAGCCGGAGGACGTCAACCAGATCACCCTTCACCTGGGCAACGGGGCCTCTGCCGCCGCAGTGCGCGGTGGGGTGGCCGTGGACACCTCCATGGGCCTAACCCCACTGGCCGGGCTGGTCATGGGCACCCGCTGTGGGGACATCGACCCCTCCATCATCTTCCACCTCAAGCGCTCTGCCGGGATGGGCGTCGACGAAATCGACAACCTGCTGAACCGCAGATCCGGGCTCAAGGGCCTATCCGGGGTGAACGACTTCCGCGAGCTCAAGGAGATGATCGACAACGGTGACGAGAACGCCAAGCTCGCCTACGACGTGTACATCTACCAACTGCGCCGCTTCGTGGGTTCCTACATGCTCAACCTCGGCCGGCTCGACGCTATTTCCTTCACCGCGGGCGTGGGGGAGAACGCCGCCCAGGTGCGCGCCGACGCTATGGCGGGGCTGGAGAACTTCGGCATCGTCATGGACGCCGAGCGCAACGCGAACCGGGACGTGGACGGCCCCTTCGAAATTTCCGCCTCGGATTCTGCGGTGAAGGTGTTCGTGGTGCCCACTAACGAGGAGCTGGCCATCGCCCGATACGCGGTAAAGCTGGCCGAGCAGGAGTAGGCAGCCGGCCGCGTAGAGGGCGCAAAAGCTGGACGCACAGGGGGCTGGAGCCGCTCCCTCCTCCTCCCCCGGGGAAATCAGAACCAGGTGCGCGGCCGGATCCGGTTGGCCATGTCCACCAGCCGATACCGGTGCCGGGCGAACTGGGCCTGCCGGGCCAACTGCCGCAGGCCCGCCTCCAGACCCGTGCGCAGGCCGCGTTCCGTGAACTCCACGTCGAACAGCGGATTGGTGCTGTGGGAGGCCCCCGAGCGCAGCCACTGCAACCCCGCCGAGAGCACGGCAAGGCGGACCTGCGGCATCCGCGGCTCGTTCGTCGGCAACATCTCCAGGCGCCGGGCGGCCCGCCGGATGCGGGATTCCGTGAGGTTCGCTGAATCGGAGATGAGCAGCAAGATGGTGGTCAACCGGGCCAACCGCTGATGGCGGGAGGACTGGGGCACCCGGTCTAGGGCAGAGACCGCCGTATCCACCATCGCCTCCGCCTGGAGCTGGCGGGCGAGGCCGAAGGCGCTGGACACCGTGTTCGGATTAGTGATCCACACCAGCCCGTACAGGCGCATGGCGTGAAACCGCAGCGCGACCGGATCGTTGGTTATGTGCCCCCAGCCCGGCAAGGTGGAGTAGTCATCCACCGGCACCCGCTGCGCATAGGCCAGGGAGCCCGCCGCGCGGGCCGCCCGCTGATTGAGCAGACGGGTATTGTTCACGCCCTGCTGCTGCAACATCAACTCGTCAGTGGCGGCCAGGGCCAGCTTGGGGGCGGGCTCCCCCGGCAGGATGTACAACACCCGATTGAACCGTTGCTGGGCCTTCGCGTAGTCCCCGGTGAGCAGGGAGGCGATCCCCGAGTGCCAGTGATAGCGCCAATCGTCACCCAACTGCTCGCCCAACTCCTCCAACTGCTGCGTGGCCTGGGCGATCTGGCCCATGTCCAGACGGGCTCGCACCATGGTCAGGGGAATCTCTACAGACTGGGCCAGATCCTGCTGGCCCAAGGCCCGGCGCAGCGTGTCCACCACCTCTCCGGGCTCTGTGAAGCTCGCTGCGGACAGTAGCGCCGCGCCGGGATCCTCCGGGTCCGTCAGAGGAGTGGGCAGCGCCGCGACCACCTCCGGGGCGGAGATCTCCACGGACCGCTTAATGCCATCGATGAGCTGATCCGTGCGAAAGACGATGTGCTTCGTTCCGAACGTTGAACGCTGGGCCGTGAACCGCGTGTTGAGGTGCGGGAAGTTTCGGCCGTCCCGCACAGCGAGGATCTCCCGCAGTACGCCCACCATCTGGTTGGCCATCGCCGTGGCCGAGGAGAATCTCGCCTCCGGGTCCGGATCCGTCGCCCGCAGCAGAAGGCGATACAGCGACATGTATTCCCGGAACAGAGGCTCCTCATCCGGGGTCGGGAGGGTGGCGTCGTAAACCCCATCAGTGACCGGCAACCGCACAATCAAACTGGCCAGCGTCCGCCCTACGGTGTAAATATCGCTGGCCACGGTCGGACCGGTTTTAGTGATCTCCGGGGCCTGGAACCCGCGCGTACCGAAGATGTGGCCGTAGGCCCCCACCCCCGTCACCGCGCCCAGGTCGATGAGCTTGACCTGATCCTCGGTGATGATGATGTTGTCCGGCTTCAGGTCGTTGTACACCACCCCCCGCGAGTGCAGGTAGTCCAAGGCCGGCAGGACCTCCAGGATGTACCCCATCGCCCGATCCACGTCCAGCACCTGCCCCGGGGCCAGCCGCCGCCGATTGCGCAGGGAAGGGCCGCCGACGAACTCCATGACGATGAACCCGCCGGGGGCGCGGGGATCGTCGATGAAGTTGAAGATCTTGACAATCCCCGGGTGCGTGATGTCCGCCAGGAAGGAACGTTCAGATTCCGCGACGGCCCGCTCGTGCTCGTTCTCCGTCTCCATGAGGCCCTTGAGCACCACGTAGCGGTCCGCGACGAAATGGTCGATGGCGATGTAGATCCAGCCGAGCCCGCCGTGGGCCACCGGGCCTAGAATCTCGTACTGGTTCGCGATGATGTCCCCCTTGCGCAGGGTCGGCGGCTCCACCCCCTTGGCGATCTCCTCCGCAGGGTCGATGATCGCCTCCGCCGGCTCCGTGGGGTGCACAAAGGGCAGGGTCACCATGCCTCCGGCGACCACGGCACCGCCCCGGGACGTGCCGCGGCGCTGCCGGAACGTGGACAGCGCGCGCTGGCGGCTCAGCTCGGAAGAATCCACCTGCGGGGCCAGGGGAGCGGCGATCTCCGAGCTGTCGCTGTCCTCGTCGGCGAATGGGTCGAAGGGCACTGCGGCGGTGGCCTCCTCCGGGTGGTCCACAAACCCCGTGTCCATATCTTCTTCGGGGTCCCAGTCCTTGGGGTGCTGTGAAGCCGTCACTGTTCACCTGCCTTGCGCTCTTCCAACAACTCCGCAGATTGCTGATCGGTGCGATAGCGCATCGGCAGGGCCCCGGGGGACCCGAGGTACTGCTGCATCCATTGCCGGTACAGGCGGTCCCACGTCCCATCGGCGCGGATGCGTTCGATCGTGGCATTGACCTGCATGGCCAACCCCGCGGTATCGCGCGGGGCCCCCGGCGGGGCAGTAGCCACCGCGTAGTACCCGGAATCCGCGCTATCGCCCACTAACTCCGTGTTCGGATCTTGGGCCTGCAGCCCGGAGAGAATGGCATCGTCGGAGTAGATCGCGTCCACCTGGTGGCGCTGCATTGCCATGAGGCATTCGGACCACGTCAAGGTCTGCAGCAACCAGGCGACTTTGAGGTTCTGCACCGTCTGCGCGGAGGTGGAATCCTGTGTGACGCACACTGTGGAGTTCTCCAAGTCCGCAATGGAGCTGATACCGGAACCCCGCAGGACCAGCAGGCGGGGGTGTACCTGCAGGTAAGGGAGGGAGAATTCCACCGTCTTCTGCCGATCGCGGGTGATGGACATCGTGCGCACGACGATGTCCACATCCCCGTTGCGCAGGGCCTCCTCCCGCTGGCGGGACTCTACGTAGCGAAATTCGATTTTTGTTGGATCGTTGAAGATATCCCGGGCTACCTCCCGGGCTAGGTCCACCTCGAAGCCCGCCAGCTCGCCGGTAATCGGATCCCGGAAGCCCAGCCGGTTCAGGGATTGCGCCACCCCCACGATGAGCCGGCCCCGTTCGATGATCTGCGGTACCCGGGAACCCACGGGCCGATCGTCTGGGCGCAGGGCCCCCAGCGGCTCTCTCGCGGAGATCGGTGGTAGGCCCGCAGGATAGGGCTTGGCCAACTTGGAGCCTGCCGGAAGGTCCGAGCCGGGGTTCTTCAAGGGCGTGGGCCACGAGGGCAGCGTCGGTTCGGCGGCGACGCACCCGGAGCAGGCCAGGCACACGGCGGCCACCGCAGCCAGAGTGCTGCGTCGGGACAGCGGGTGGCGGTGGCGGCTCATCACAGGAACTCCTGCAGGCGGGGGCGGGTTCCGGCGATGGTACACGCCGCGGCGATGAGAGTGAGGATGAATACCGCAGTTGCCGTCCGCTCTGCCCCAATGCGCCCGGCCAGCAGCACATCCCGCAGTTCCGTGCGCGTCTGGGTGATGAGCTTCTGCAACTGCTGATCGAAGTTTTCGAAATTGGTGCCCGTCGCATTTTCCTTCTGGGTACCGACGGCGATGTTGTAGGCCGAGTCGTAGTTGCCGGCCTGGATCTGGGAGACCATTTGGGCATGGGCGGTATCCCACCCGCGCAGAGCTTCCCGGGCGGCGTCGATCCGCTGGGGGCTGGAGACTTGGTCCCGCAGACTGTCCAACGTCTGGTCAATCTTGGCGACGCGGGAGGAAAAGGCGGATTGGGTAGAGGAATCGTAGTTGCGCTGTACCAGCCCCAGCGCCTCATCCGTCCTGGCCTGCTGGGCGGAAATCCGCGCATCCGTCAGGCTCTCCAGGGGATCCACCGTCCCCTGTACCCCTTGCGCACCCGAGTGCCACGTCAGCGCGGCGTTGATTCCGGCGAAGAGGAGGGCCACAACCATGAGCACGGTGGCCGCGCAGTATCCCACGTTGATCCGGCGGTTCGTCCAGGCGGCGAGCCACAACTGCGCCAGGATGAGCATGATCACCGCCGCCACCAGCCCGGATAGGGGGAACCACATGGGCTTGACCATGTTCGCCTGCTGCTGGCTGACCAGCGAGCTGGTGCGGGAGTAGAGCTCGCGGGCCGCGGGCAGGATCTCGTCCTGCATGAGGGTGCTGGCCTGGGTGAGGTAGGCCGCGCCCACCGGGTTCTGCACGCGGTTGTTGGTCTGTGCCTGGGCCACGAGGCGGACGTACTCCGGCAGGCGGTTTTGCACGTGGAGGACGAGTTCCATCTCTCGGGACTCGATGTTGTCGATGCCGGAGGTTGCGCGGACGATGGCGGAGCTGGCGTCCTGAATTGCGTCCTGGTAGGCCTTGTCCGGCTTGCTATCCGAAAACCCCGTCTGCAGGAACCCGGTGGTGGCCACCGAGTCCGCCACCGACAGTGAGTTGAACATGTCCTGGGCCGCATTCGACAGGGGCTCGGTTCGGGTCACCAGGGTGTTCAGGTCGTCCTGCCGCGCGGTGGAGCTCAGGGCCATTGCGCCACCGGCAGCGAGAATGGCGAGGACGAGGATGGTGGACACGAGGGTGAGGATGCCCGGTGTGGTGCCCGCGAAGTCCGCCAGCCGCCGTGGTGCCTGCAGCGCCGGGTTGATAAACCCGCGGAAGGAGTGCGTCCCGTGGGCAGAGGCCTCTTCGTTGTCCATCCACCGGTCGGCCTCAAACGCGGGGAGTGCTGGCATGCCCAAGAGTATATACAGCCCCGCCAGGCTTTCTCTGGCACACTGGTCCGCATGATCGAAGTCCGCGAGCTCACAAAGATGTACCGGGGAACCGCTGCGGTCAACGACCTGACCTTCTCGGTCAAACCTGGGGTAGTGACGGGGTTCCTCGGCCCGAACGGTGCGGGGAAGTCCACGACGATGCGGATGATTACTGGCCTGGACCGGCCAACATCCGGCAGCGCGACCGTCGACGGCAAACCGTACGCCGCGTACAAGCGGCCCCTGGAGAAGGTCGGTACGCTGCTGGACGCGAAGTGGGTTCACCCCAATCGCAGCGCCGCAGCCCACCTGAAGTGGTTGGCCGCCGCGAACGGTTTTCCGAAAAAGCGGGTGGATGAGGTGCTGGGGCTCGTGGGCCTGTCGGACGTCGCGGGGCGCAAGGCCGGCAAGTTCTCCCTCGGCATGGGCCAGCGGCTAGGGCTGGCGGCAGCGCTGCTGGGCGAT